>CAZCJS010000118.1:0-12153 GCA_964498775.1 uncultured Armatimonadia bacterium | reverse complement strand
AGAACGTCGCCCGCGACATCCACTATTTCCACCGCAACTTCCTCTCTCAGGACGGCCTGGGCCGGGAGGGTTCGCCCAACTACTCGTCTTACGCAGCGCGAACCACCGATAGCTTACTGGGCATGAAGGGGGATTTCGACAAGACTGCTCCCTGGTATGATCCTGCCCTGGGCGGCCTCAACCTCTACCGCACCGACGCCTACCGTGGCGCGGCCTCCAAGATGCACTACTACGCCACCGAAGATGACTATATGATGGCATGGGAGGATTCCTGCTACCTCGGCCAGCGCAGCACTGACAAGCTGCTCAAGCTCGAGAGGTACGGCGGCGGCGTCCCGGAGAAGCACCGGAAGCATCTCAATTTCCATACACTCGCCGACGGCGATGTCGGCATCAGTTTCAACCGCTCCCTGCCGTGGCCGCCGCTGCTGCTCCATGACCGCCGCAAGGCCATCCTGCGAGCCGGATACCTCGAGGCACCCACGACTGTCTCGCTTGACTACACCCCGATCACCGGCCATTACCACTGGCCCGTCCAGCACCTGATGGTACACGCTTGCGGCCAGGAACTCGCTTCTGACCTGGGCTACCTCGGCTCCGCGCACTACCTCCAACGCTGGATCCCGTCCTTCCCGGCCCACAATTGCCTGACTTTGCGTAAGGAGGATGGCGATCCCAATCCGACGCGCAACCTCCGGGGTGACCTCCGCCGCCACTTCGCCATCACCCCCTTCTGCCAGGTTGTAGATACCGCGGAATATGACTTTGCCGACTGGCAGACCTCCGGCTTCGGCGAGGGCGGGGAGATGTCACGTCAGGTCATCCTGATGGTGCCCTCCGAGAAGCACCAGTATGTCATTGACATCGCCAGGGGGCGCGGCGGTGCCACCCACGATCTGTACTTCCATTGCCACGGTCTCGGCTTCGAGACTACCGGCATCTCGCCCAAGCCCATCGCCGACCAGGACCAAAGCCTCTACGATTACAGCGGCTGGAGTTTCGAGGCCCCCGAAAACTGGGGAGCCAGATGCTTCCAGCAAATTGCCACTGCTGAGATCTCCGGCCCATGGCAGGCCACCTGGTCGCAGATAGACGATTACCGGGGGCAACCCAAGGGCCAGCCGCTCATCCATAGTGATATCTTCCTCCGGCTATGGATGCTCGACGAGCCGGCGGCTGCACAGCATTCTCCCAGTCAACTCATCGTCGGCACGGGGCCGGCCCAGAGGCATTTTCGCAACGAGGACTTCGGCCGTGAGATGAAGATTATCTGTCTCCGGCGACCCAACACTGACCACGTTGACACTTTCGCCTCCGTCATCGAGCCATACCAGGACGCGCCCTTCGTCAACAGCGTCCGCCGCTTGGAGCTCAATGCCGGCAATGACTACTCCCTGGCACTGGCCGTGGATACCGTCCATGGCACTGATTACCTCATTACCTACGGTGGCCCCGACGACCCGCCCGAGGTCACCATCCGCGATCGGGACCACGTAATCAGCACCGACGCCGACCTTGCCATTGTCTCATACCCGAAAAGCGGACGGCCAAGCATGTTCTTCGCTGCAGGCAGCTATCTGGAGACCGACGGCGCGAGGCTGCATCTGAAGGGCCCGACACAGTGGCACGGCCGTCTTGTGGACTTCAGCGACCCGGATGACACACTCATCATCGAGACTGACCAGCCATTCCCCGAAGGCAAGGTGCTCGCCGGCCAGACCCTCATCATTCAGCACGACAAGGACCGCTCGACCTTCACGATCCTGAGTGTCGAACGGCTCGGTGTGGGCCGCTATCTCATCAGACTCGACGATCAGCCGCACCTGATGAATAACTGGCTCCTGGTCAGCGGTGTCGGCCCGGACGGCATCATGTTTGAGCCGCCGCCGGTACTCGACAGCGGACCTTCATACAAGGTCTATGGCGGCGAGCCGGGGGAGATGCGGATGCTGGGCCCGCTGCGCAAGTTCAGCGGCACCGCCATCTACAACGAGTGGGGCTCATACATGTACACTCTCAGCGGCCTTGTCACCGACGACTACAAAGGCATTGAGCCGGGCCAGGAGATCGGCCTCACTCGCCTGGAGAAGGGCCGCGACGAGGTCTTCGTCACCAACTTCGCCTACATCGCCACCGACCGTTGACCTAAATAGCTCGCCGACGTGTAGTTCGCACCATGAGGACGCCCTCGCCTGGGCCGTCTATTCCTGCTGCTGTGGCGGCACGTACTTGTCATCCTCGGACAGTGACATGCGGAAATCTATCTCCGGCGGCGGCGGGAAGTCCTGCCTCACGCGGGCCCGCAGGTCATCATCTATCGGAATACCCTCGGCAGTCGCGACTTTCTTCTCGTGCATGGCAAACCAGAGCTCACTAAGCGTGACCTCGCCCTCCTGAATTGTCGCGAAATCCTCCCCCAGAACCTCTTCGACTTCCGTGAATCTGTCGAAGTGAAGCGCAACCTGTGCGGCAAGCAGCCGGATTCGCTCATGCGACCGCACGCTCTCAGACAGGCCGTCGAGCAGATGTTGCAGAGCCTCGTAGCGCCCGAGTTGCAGCAGCAGTCGTGCATACTCCGCGACCAGCGCAGGCACCACCGGCCCGACAGCCAGCGCCCGTGCCAGGAGTTCACAGGCGGCGTCAGTGTTGCCCGCACGGTCCTCCACAACAGACAGATTCCGCAGTGCCCAGGCGTTCTCGGCGCGTTCCAGCGACTTGTTCCAGGCTTCCTCCGCGCCCTCGAGGTCGTCTGCCTCCATTTTCATCACCCCAAGGTGCAGCCAGGCCAACCAGTTGTCACCCCTCCCATTCGCCAGGCCGTCCTCAAGTAGTGCTCGCCATTCCTCCTGCGTCTGGTACTGCCCCGGGTCGGCCAGACGGTCGCGGGCAGGCAGACGACCGTCTTCGAGCAGCGCAAGCCACGGCTTCTGCTCCGGCCCGAGATCCGCATCATCGAATGGCAGTTCCTCTGGGATGCCGCTCTCCTGCCTTGCCTGTGCAGACCGGCGCTTCTCTAAGGCCCCCCAGCCGAGACCCCTGAATAGCACCTCATCAGGGCGACGCCGCGCAACTGCCGCAGCTTTCTCATGGAAGCAGTCAACTGCATCTCGTGGCAGCATTGCCTCCAGGAGCTTCCCAGCCTCGGAATATGCTTCCTGCCAGTTCGGCGAATGTGTTATCTCCGGATCGGACTCGAAGTATCCGAGGGCCTCAGTCCACGCCCACTCGGTCCTCGCGGGCATGGGGACCGAGTGAGACTGGGTGTAGGCCAATCCCGCCTGAATCTCCTGGAAGGGGTTATCCGGCACCGACAAGTAGTCGTTCCAGCGCCGGCTTCCCGGCCCCATGCCCCATGCAAACAGCTTCCGCCCCTTCAGCCGCTCGGTGGAAGTATGGATCAGCCCCAGGCCGTCCTCATCTATAAGCGCTTCCCAGCGACGCTGCTCTGCGGGAATCCTGAAGAACAGGTCATAGGCATTTATGATGCGGGTGCAGTAGCTGTAATCAAGCCCGTCTATGACCGGGCAATCCGTCACGGTACATCCCTTGTAGGTCGTGTCAGCGGGACAAAGCACGCGCCCCCCGGAATACTCCGGCACACCGATATTCGTCCACCAGTACATCGGGATTTCGTGGTCATGCGGGTTGATGAGGCGAACGTGCGCGAACAGGAAGCGTGACCCGGTCGGCAAGTGCAGGTCTATCTGATAGGGAAAGCACTTGACCCGGTCCCAGGCGTAGAGACGAAGCACGGGATCGCCGCCGCCGCCAATGACGCGAGCCGCATGGACCGGGGAGCAGGTCAGGTAATGATGACCGATCTGAGGCGTGTTCCACTCGATGCCGCCACTTACCCAGGCATTGCGCAGCGCCAGATTCCCCGGCTGAAATACGGGGTTGCAGTACAGCAGCTCCCTGTCCAGCGGCTTGTGGACAATGGAGGTAACCAGCCCGCCGATTTCCGGGAGCACCGTCGCCCTGACAAACTCATTCTCCAGCACCAGGGAAACAAACTCCCTCGGCCGCCGCTTGCGGTTGTAGCCGTCCTGAATGCGATATGGCAGCACTCGCCGGCCGGTCTGCCAGCCCAATCCCGGACGGTCTTCCTCCGGTATGTTGTTGGCCTCGAAGTCTATCTCCGAGTCCGCATTAGGTGCCCGGAACATCGGCAGCGGATTCTCCGGCCCCAGGTCGGCCGCCGGCACAACATACGGCTCCACTCTCAGTTCAGTCACGTAGCATTCCTCCGCATGAGACTTGCCCTGCCAAATCGCAGCCCTCCACCCACCGCATCCCTCAGCGTATCAAGCATTCAAGCCCAAAGCGCAATGGGACGTTTTACTGCTTCCACCACAGTGACAAATTCTCCTTCGCGGCCCGAGTCTGTCACGCATTTTGCCTCCCAGGTTCTGCGGGGACAACCCGTTTCCCCGACATATCCCAATCGTTGCAGGTCAGCGCGCAGCTGCGCCGAACCTATGCGGAGTCGCAATGATCAATACGTCGGGAGGACATCATGATTGACATTCACTGCCATGTCGGAAAGCTGTATTTCGATCCGTTCATCGAGCCTGAACTGGTACTCGGCTGGATGGACGCAAATGACATACGCAAGACCGCATTGCACCCCATCGAGAACCCCGAAGAGACTACCTACTATGTGACCACCTGGTACATCCTGGATGTTGCCCGGCAATACCCCGACCGCTTCATCCCGTTCATGAACGTGGATCCGCGCCGTCTGCAGTCTGATGCCTCGGTGCCGTTCCATCGCATCATCGAGGAGTACAAGGAACTCGGCTGCAAGGGCTTCGGGGAGTGCATGTCCGGCCTCTACACCGACGACCCGCGCCTTCAGGCCATTTACGAGGCATGTGGCGAGTTGGAGATACCGATTATCTTCCACCAGGATTCGCTGCGCACTCGTGATGAGGTCGGCCTGGTACGCTGGGAGAAGATGATCCGCAAGTTCAAGAAGACGGTATTCATCGGCCACGGGCCGGGCTTCTGGCCCAACATCTCTGGCGACTGGCAGGACCTCAAACAGCCGGCCACCGGCCCGGTCACACCCGGCGGGGCGATCCCCCGGCTCTTCGCGGAGTATCCCAACGCCTATGCCGACATCTCCGCCGGCAGCGGCTTCAATGCCCTCACCCGCGACCCCGACTTTGGCTATGAGTTCATGGAGCGCTTCCAGGATAAGCTCTTCTTCGGCACCGACATCTGCCACACCAGTCAGATTGAGGAAGACCGCATCGAGCATGCCCGCTACCTGCGCGCCGCTCTGGCTGACGGCAAGATTACGCAGCAATGCTTCGACAAAATCGCCGAGGGCAACGCGCTGCGCGTCTTGGACATCGAGTAGGAGAGCTTCGGGACAAGTGCCGGTATCCGCTCGCCCGGAGAAAAAAGGCGCTGCACCATGGAATTTGGCATCGCCATAGACCTCATAACTGCTGACGTATAGACGCACATGGGGGATAAGGGAAACTCTATGGGCAGTATGCCGCAGGCATTCATGACTGCGCACTGACCGAGACGCTGGCGGATTACATCGAGAGCCGGCCCAGCATTCTTATGAGTACGAGGCGTTCATTCTGGACGGAGCGGAAAGCTGCCTCAAGCGCGCCTGCAACAACGTCTTCGCGGGCACAATGTCCTATGGCACCATCGCAGGGACTCGCGCCTGAATCGCCGCCGGCCGCGCCGCGGGTAAGTACACACAACAGGAGCAACCCATGACCCAACAGAAACCTCAGATGACTTCACGCGAGCGTGTACTCGCGGCAATGCGGCGCGAGTCGGTGGATTATGTCCCCTGCTCGCCGGCCTGGAACTCGCTCAGCCCCGTCCAGCGTATCGGCAAGCGCTTCAACTTCCCCTGGGGCCCCTCGCAGCACGAGGAGGTAGAGTATAACGTCGAGGAACTCGGCGTGGACCCCATCGTCGGATGCAGTTGCGGGGGCTACGAAGCCGCACCGGGGGTATCGAGCCGGACGTGGTTCGATGCCGACAAGCAGCTCATCCATAAGGTCTATGAGACCCCGGCCGGAGAGCTGAAATCAACCGTCCGCTATGATGAGAAGTGGCCCCACGGGCTGGACATCCCCTTCTTCAGCGATTTCACTCCCGCCCATTGCGACAAGTTCTGGATCGAGGGCGAGCAGGACCTCGAATGCTTCAGCCACGTCTTCCGCCCCGTTGACAGCCTCGACACCCTCGCCGCGCTCCGCTTCAGCTTCATGGAGAACAAGCGCCTCGCCGACGAGTTCCAGCTTGCCACCCAATGCGGTATCGGGATGGGCTTGACCGGGGCGCTGCAAGTGTTCGGGCCGACGCAGCTTGCCATGAAGATGCTCGAGGCTCCGGACCTTGTGGACGCCTACCTCGAACTCGACCACAAGGTCAACATGCGCCGCGTCGAGATAGCTATTGACCTGGGGATAGATATTCTCGGACGGAATGGCTTCTACGAGACCTGCGACTTCTACAGCCCGGCGATGCTGGAGCAGTTTCTCTTCGACCGCCTTCAGGCCGAGACCAAGGCGGCCCACGACGCCGGCAAGGTCGTCCCCTACACCGTCAACACGGGCCTGATGCCGATGCTCGACTATCTCCGACGCCTGGACCTCGACTGCCTGCGCGCCGTGGACATCGCCCACAAAGACCACGATCTCGACGAGATCGTCGCCTCCCAGCAGGAGACCAAGAGCTTCTTCATCGGCCCATCGAGCGCCTATCATCTGCAGAACCCCGACACCGAGGTGACCCGCAAAGCGGTACGGGAGTGTTTCCGCGCCATCGGGAGAACCGGTCTCATCATCACCCCCTGCCCATCCCTGCACAGTATCATGCCCTGGCAAAGCGGCCTCGCGCTGATAGACGAGTGGAAAAAGCTGCGGTAGTCAATGCCTCAGGTGGGGGTTGTGTCCCGCGCAGAGGCTGACCGGTTGCGACATCGTGTTCCGGGGCTCAATAAGAGTTTTTGCAGTTTGGCAGATTCGGGCAGGGACTATGAGTTTAATGTGGAATAGTCCATGTGGTGCGGGGAAGACACTGCACAGCCCACCGATATGACATGTGAACCGGCAGCGTAGAGCAATCGTCATGGAGTCACTGTCTGGAATTATGCCTCGGCGTGGTTAGTATTGCACTTTTTGCCATTATCGCACTCAAGGTTATCGCCTGAATGGCCGATAATAGCTATGAAGCACGTGGTGGGAGGGTTCAGAGGTTTGGAGAGGAGGCACAGAATATGAAGATTGACCCAACCAGGTCACAGCCGGTCAATAGCCAACCGGTAACCCGGACTGAACGTGCCGGTGTGTCCGGAACGCAGGGCTTGACTGGCGCTACTGATGGGCTGCGGTCTGACCAGGTGGCTCTCAGCCAGAGAGCACTGGACATGCAGTTGGCTCACCAGGCCATCAGCGATGTGCCTGCCGTCAGGCAGGAGCGTGTCGAAGCGCTCAAGGCTCAAATCGCCTCTGGCGATTACCAAGTGGACAGTCGGGAGGTCGCACGCAAGCTACTGGAAGGCATGTAAAGACCTGGCAGTGACCGATTAGCTGCAAACACATGGCCGCCACACGGAAGTGGCGGCCTTTTGGGTTATACTCGGCTCGCAGGGGCGCTGCCCTACAGCGGCAATGTCACAAGTTCACTGTCACGATCCGCTGATTCGTACATGGCCAGAGCCAGTTCCAGACTGCCACGGGAGCTCTCCAGAGTCACCCGAGGAGTGCCATCAGTATTGATGGCGTTGAGCATATCCTCCACCATGTACATATGCTCGAAGTAGGCGAAATCTGCCGCGCCACCGGCTGCGGTCTTCACTTCTCCGCTGCCGACGCTACGGATCTCATCATCACCGGGCTGCTCGTCCTTGAAATCCCAGACGACAATACGCTCGCGCTGCATGATCGCCGTACCGTTCTCACCGTTGATCTCGATGCGCACATCGGTCCCCGGCCACAGCGCCGTCGAGCCCTGCACGACTCCCTTCGCGCCGTTGGCGTAATCAACGAAGGCCAGCAGCGTGTCCTCAAGCTCAACCTCCGGATGCGCCAGGTTGTACATCTGAGCACGCACGCTATCCACCTCACCCATCAGGTGATGCAGCAGGTCAATGTAGTGGAAGGCATGCTGGATGGTGACGCCGGCCCCCTCCTCGCGCTTGCTCCGCCAGTCATCCATCAAGTAGTAATCGGTCGCGCGGAACCACTTCATGTACGCATCGCCGTGTAGCAGCTTGCCGAAACGACCGCTCTCGATCGCCGCCTTCATCGCCTCAATCGGCTTGCGGAAGCGTACCTGTAGCGAGATCGCGCACTTGACGTTGTTGGCGTCACGGGCGGCTATCATCTGGTCCACCTTTTCGAGCGTCATCTCCGGCGGCTTCTCGATGATCACATGCTTGCCCGCCTCCATAGCTGGAACCGCGCACAGCGCATGATACGCGTTGGGGGTCAACACGTTGATGACATCAATGCGCTCGTCGGTGAACATTGCTTCCATGCTGGCGGCCGCCTCACACCCCTTGTCGGCACAGAATTTCTCCAGGCGTTCCTTGTCAAAGTCCGTACACGCGACAAGCTCGGCTTCCTCGACGGCGTTGATAGCATCGCCGTGGAAGGCCGAGACCAGCCCCGCACCTATCAAGCCGAATCCAAACTTCCCATCAATCATGTTCTTCCTCCCTTTGCGCACTTGCACAATTCAGCGACGAGCATTCAGTATCAACTCACTAACCGCATTTCTGTCGAACTCGTTCTTGACCACGACACGAACGTGGTGCCCCTGTGAGCCCGGCAGAGATGCGAAGAACAGCTCTCCCGCTCTCACTGCCAGTTCTCTGGCAGGGCCTTCATCATAGCCGGCTCCATAAAGCGTGATGGTAATCCCTTGACCCCGGCGCTGCACTTCCACGCTCTTGACGGCAACGCCATCCTGCTTCAGCTTCGCCGCCACTCGTTGGGCCGCCTGCTCGTACTCGGCCGGCGAGTACGGTGGCGAATTGGCGACTCGCCCGACCACGTACAGTATCATCAGGACAATGATGATCGGGCCGCAGCCGATAACATACGCCCTGGCCAGGGTCTTAGCATTGCCGGGCTTGTCGCATATCGGCCCAAGGTCTGTCACGGTATCAGTATAACCTTCAGTGCCTCCATCTTCTCTATCGCGTCAAAGCCCTCCTGCCACTGCTCCAGCGGGAGGACGTGCGTGATGAGCGCATCGGCATTGATCTTGCCTGAGACAAGCATACTCAGGGACGGCTCCCAGCATGAGTAATGCGTGGACATGTTGAAGTACAGCGTCAGCACTTTACCCTGCGCGGCGTCCCAGTCGAACTCCACCGGCCGCTTGCCGGTCAGACCAACCGCACACAGCCGACCCAGCTTGCGGGCATACTGCGGCATTGACTTGATAGCCGGTGGCGCACCGGAGCAGTCCACGACGAGATCCGCACCGATCCCGCCGGTCAACTCCATGCACCGTTCGACGGGGTCCTCCTGCTGCAGATTGACGACATGGTCAATGCCGACCTCGCGGGCAGTCCTGAGCCGCAGCGCCTCGTCGGCATCCGTACCGGTGATCATCACTTCGCGGGCGCCCTCGGCTTTGGCTGCCATCGCCGCCATCAAACCGATCGGCCCCGGGCCGAGTACCACCACGAAATCCTCCGGCTCGACCTTGGCATTCAGCAGAATGTCGGTCACCACATTGCCCACCGGCTCGGCCAGCGCCGCATGCTCGAACGACATCCCCTCCGGGATGCGGTGCAGCAGATGCGTCGGGTAGGGCAGATACTTGGTGAATGCCCCGTCAATGCCCCAGCCGGGCGAGCGCTTCTCCGGACAGATCTGCGGATTCCCGGTCCGGCACAGATAGCAGTGCCCGCAGGCCTTCGTATGCGGCTCACCCACGACGCGGTCACCAACCTGCCAGCCCTCGATCTCGGAGCCGACATCCACAATCTCGCCGGCAAATTCGTGGCCCATCGTCACCGGCGGCCAGTACGGGAAGTTGTCATGCATGATGTGGATATCCGTACCGCAAATACCGGCGGCCTTGACCTCAATCATGACCTCATCGGCAGCCATCGTCGGCTCCGCCACATCCCGCAGTTCGATGTTTCCTACACCTTTCGCAACCTTCTGCAATGCTAACATAGTTTCACCTGATTCCTTTCTTGCTCATGTCGCACATGGAAAGGCCGTGTCGAAGGGCGCGACGTGTGCGCCCTGAAAGCGGCCCATAGGATCATATTCCTACCGCACGTCTAACGAATCCCGCAACAACTCTGACCACGGCCAGGCCTCCCACCGGTCACACAGGCCTTTCCGTACTGGATTAGCCAACACGTACTCAATCATTCTGCCCACGTCGTTTTCTTTGCGAGCGTGTCTATCCCAGTAGCTTCTGCTCCACCCGGGCCGGCCTTGGAAGCTCCGCGTCGCAGAGCTTCCTGCGACAGGCCCCTCCATATGACCCAACCATAACCATCGTCGGCTCCGCTAAATCCCTCATGCCGTAAATGGAGGGGCCGTATCGAAGGGCGCGACGTGTGCGCCCTGAGGCCGGCCCACAGGATCCTACCGCGCGTCTAACGAATCCCGCAACAACTCTGACCACGGCCAGGCCTCCCACCGGTCACACAGACCTTTCCGTACTGGATTAGCCAACACGTACTCAATCATTCTGCCCACGTCGTCCTCTTTGCGGGCGTGTCTGTCCCAGTAGCTTCTGCTCCACCCGAACTCTGAATGCCCCAGACAGTGAGCGCGACGACTGACCTCACTCTTGAACATCGTGACGAATGCCGGGAAATCGCTTTCTTCGCTCGCCACAGAGCAGACAACGTGTACATGGTCCGGCATAACGCAGTAGGCACGCAGCACTATGCCGAATCTCGCTGCTCGTTCCTGTAGTACTGTCGTCACCACTGGTGCAAGGTCAGGGACAAGCGCACAATCCTTTTTCGCCACAATCGTGACGAAGATCGGCGCACGGCTGGTCGCGTACACTTCCTCATGCCATCGGTGCGGATGTCGGCGATCAGGTATCGTCGGCTTGATACCACCTTCCTGCTCCCGGGCCGGCCTTGGAAGCTCCGCGTCGCAGAGCTTCCTACGACAGGCCCCTCCATATGACCCAACCATAACCATCGTCGGCTCAGATGCTCACCCACACCATTTCCTTATGTACCGCACCAGTGCCTCCGCAGCCGTGAGCATATCTCCGACGGGCATGTGCTCGTTGTTACTGTGGGCGACACCCAGATCACCGCCGCCGAACCAGCAGGTCGGAATCCCTAATTGGTTCGCGTACCACCAGGCATCGCAGGACGCGGTCATGGCCGATATCTTGCCCTCACAGCCGGACTCCTGAGCGGCGGCCTTCAGCGTCTGCACCACCGGGTGCTCCGGGTCCAGCACGCAGGCATCGTGGCGGTAAGTGAACTCGATCTCAAAGTGCTCGGCCAGCCATTGGTCGTCGCAGTCCTTGATGAGGTTGTTGAGGTCGGCCATAACCTGTTCCTTGGTACGGTCAGGCAGAATCCCCAGCACGCCCGTGAACACCGCCTTCTGCGGAGCCTGCGCCGGCCAATCACCGGCATGAAGCTCGCCGATCGTCAGCGGCGCTGGATTCGGGAACTGGTCGAAGAGCGGATATTGCCCGCGACTCTCCGCCAGCGCCACGTCATGATAAGCGGTGAAAAGCTCTATCGCCCGCAGCGCCTTCAGCAGCGCCGACACCGTACCACCCGGTGCACCGGAATGCCCCGACTGCCCATAGACCGTCGCTTCGAACCAGACTGCGCCGCGAATCTGCGGATACAGCACGAAGTTGGACGGCTCCAGCACGATCGCTGCATCGGCGGTCTCACCGGTCCGCGCCATGGCGATGGTCCCGTTGCCGCCATTCTCCTCCTCGATGACCATGTGGCCGATGACGTCACCCTTCAGGTCCAGGTCCAGCTCGCGGATGGCCTGCATGACCAGCCACAGCGTGACGAGCTGGCCCTTGGCGTCACAGGTGCCCCGGCCCCAGACCTTGCCGTCCTCGATGTAGGGATCGAAGGGGCGCTCCTGGGTTGACGAGGGCGGCACCACATCCATGTGTGTGTTGAAGATCAACGACTTGCCG
>CAZCJS010000117.1:0-12257 GCA_964498775.1 uncultured Armatimonadia bacterium | reverse complement strand
CCGTTCGCTGCAACATGCGGCGATCAGGTCCCCACGAGCCGCAAGCATCTGCTCGACCTCGCCGACGTTCATGGCGATGGGCTTCTCAGTCAGTACGTGCTTGCCCTGGGCGAAGGCCTCCATGGCCAGTGGGAAGCGTCCGTGGCAGGGGAGAGCCAAGACAACCGCTTCGATGTCGGGGTCGGCGATGAGGTCGCTGCCCTCGATGTAGGTTTTGGCGGCGCCGAACTTCTCCGCGGCGGCCTGGGCGCGCTCTTCGATGAGGTCTGCTACCGCGACGAGTTCGACGTCCGGCGACTCCATGGCCGGCTTCATGTGCGACGGGCCGATGACCCCGCAGCCAATAACTCCGAGTCTGACAGGTTCCATTTTGCTGCTCCCTTCGATATGCGGTACAGCCACGCGGCTCATTTCGCCGGTCGTCTGCTCACTTCCTTCGACAACTGCGCTATTGGCCGTCTACCCTGTGAGAGCGGCCCTTTAGCCCCATTGCGCGTTCACAACTTTCGTGCTGCAATATGCGACCTTCCCTGAGGAGGTGATAGCAGCTAGATGGCGAATACCACTTGGGGACGCGATGCCGCATCCGGGCGGCCCAATGGCAAGAGGTGCCCAAATTGGAGATAACGACACGCCGGGAAATGGCCCACGTGTTCGAAGAACGAATGACGTCGACATACGAAGCGCGACGCGACGGCGACCCGCTCGATGTCGACACCAATCTGGTAAAGGCATACATGTTGGAGGCGCATGCTGGTGAGGGTGACAGGCACTCGGACGTCCTAACCTTTCTTGTTGAGCGCTTATCGGGTGAGGTGGGCCCTTTTTCTGTCTGTGCCCGAGTAGAAGAGACTGGTGAAGAATCGTTCTTCCGCTTGGACATGCCAGGCGATGGGCAAGCCGACGCGTGGGTGACCTTCTGGGTAGATGCAACCGATTCACGATTCTGGACATTGCACACGATGGGACGCAGCACAGAAACAGACTGGTCGGTGCATCGTCTCATAACGCGGACGCTCGGGATGGATCGAGCGTGGCTTCCTGTAGCCCTGCTTGAGTATGCGACAGCCCATGGCGACTTTCGGGGCCTAGGCTTGGACTACGATGCTCGCCAACTGGTGGGGGGCGAAGAAGATGCGATTCAGAACGTAGGGTACCTCAAGATGCAGTTGTGGGGCAATCAAGCCCCCCGCGTCCTGAAGGTCCTCCGCCGATTCGATGCATTCCCACACCAAGCAACACTGGCGAAGGTCATGGTCAAGTACTGGCTGGGTGGCTCACCCGACGAATTCGCGCTCCTCGATCTCAAGTTCGACGGCAAGGTGACCGCTCGAGGCACCTCCTTCGCGTCTCATCAGACATTACTCACTGCGGTCTATCGCCGCTATGCAGCCATTGTCCGAGCTATCGAGGATCGAGCACGACTGGCATATGAACACGAGAGTGACAGTGGGTGGCGCGTCCGTGGGTCCCCTGTAGAACTCCACTTCCAGCACCCATTTGGCTCAGCAGAAGAGCTGTGTAACCATCTGTTCACCGCCGGACCGCCCTTCAGACTGCTGGGCATACCGTTGCGTATTGCTTCCGACTACTACACGGTCTCGGCGGTGGACCTCCACGTCGGACACCCCATTGATTTCGAGGTAACCCAAGATGCTGTGCGCGTCTACTTGCGTCCACAGTCTTGTGGCAACACGGTTGTGCGCCTACTGACCAACCTTCAGCACTCACTCGATGCGCTCGCGGAGGCTGAACTGAATGGTGTCCAATTATCCGAGTTGGAACCTGCGGATGGTGAACTTGGTCATCGGCATGGCCAAGGGTGATTCCGCCCTTCCCACCGTGCTACATGAGGAGGGTTACCAACTCCACTACATAGAGCGTGAGTTTGTCAACTCGCAGGAGCAGTCAGTTACGCCCGAAGTGATACTGACCTCTGAACGAGCGGAAAACGCCCTGCTTTTTGAGTGGAAAGCCGGAGGGAACCTCGACCGAGATCAACTGGAACGTTACGCCGCCGTGACGGCGCAAGATCTAGGTCAGCGCGCACTGGTGCCGAGGCCTGCCGAGCGAACACACGATGTTGTGGTCGTGGTGGGGGACAAGGCAGACATATGTGCGAACTTACTCAACGACTGGGCCATTCCTTTCCCTCTCATTGAGCAACTGGGCAATCAGCTGCGCCTGGTGGCCAACAGATTCACTTTACAGCAACTCAACGAAGCCTTCAGCCCGAGCCTGATGGTCAACTGGGATCACGGGCCGTTGAGCTATGTGCAGGTTGATCCAGATACACCCTCGGATGTCCTTGTAGACAAGGTTGGACGCTTTATAATCAGTGTGATTGTCAAACGTGAGCCCCGGGTTCGACTTGGGGAAGTGGTGGAAGCCGTTTTGCCACCAATCGCCAGCACAGGTCCACGCTACGTGAAATGCCTCCGGCCAAAGCTCGAGGAAGTAGTGGAGCGGCTCGTAGCTAACGAGTTCCAGGACTACGTCGAACTCCGGCCCTCGAACCACTCACTTCACGAGCCTTGGCTCCGTAGACGGGATTCGGATCTCAGCATTGATATGGATCGACGCACACAGAAGTACAAGGCCCTAGAAAGGCAGTTGAGGCAAGCGATCGAGCGCGAGAGGAACCCGCAGCAGCAATTTGAGTACTGAAGGCTTCGTCTACGACGTCGAAGTGTGTTGCCCAGCCTCCGCCCAAAGAAAAAGCCGCGCGACCTATCTCGCCGCGCGGCTTTGGTGCATCGGGAGGTCAGGAGTGCTACTCGACGGTGACGGTTTTGGCGAGGTTGCGGGGCTGGTCAATGTGCTCGCCGCGGAGGTCGGCCATGTGATAGGCCAGGAGCTGTAGCGGAATGGCCACCGTTATCGGCGAGGTCAGTTCGTGGGTCGGGGGGACCCAGATCATGTCATTGGGCCGGGCGGTGATGTCATCCGCATCGGCGTCGGCGTCCACACCAACGGCGGGTATCTGCGTGTCGCCATCGGTCGCCACTGCGACAACCGGGCCGGAGCGGGCCTTGATCTCCATGATGTTGCCGATCATCTTCTCAAGCACATCGCCCTCGACGGCGACGGCCACGGTGAACAGGTCCGGCTCGACCAGCGCGATCGGGCCGTGCTTCATCTCGCCGGCTGAGTAGCCCTCGGCGTGGATGTAGCTGATCTCCTTGAGCTTGAGCGCGCCCTCCATCGCTGACGGGAGGTTGACGCCTCGGCCGAGGTAGAGTGAGTTGGGCTTCCGGTAGTGCTTTGCGGCGACGGCTTTGACGTCCTCCTCGCGGTCGAGTAACTGGCGGACGAGTTGTGGTGCGCGGAGCAGGTCGGCTTTGAGGGTCTTGAGCAAGTCCGGGTCGGCCTCGCCGCGGACTTCGGCGAAATGGAGAGCCAGCATCGTCATGGTGAAAATCTGGAGTGTGAAGGCCTTGGTCGAGGCCACGCCGATTTCGGGTCCGGCCTGGATATAAACAACGCCATCGGACTCGCGGGCGATGGAGCTGTCAACTACGTTGAGCACCGAGACGATTCTGGCACCCTTGGCCTTCATGTCACGGAGAGCGACGAGTGTGTCGGCGGTCTCTCCGGATTGGCTGATGACGATACAGAGCGTGTTGTCGAGGACTACCGGGTCGCGGCTGCGGAGTTCTGCGGCGAGGTCGGCCTCGGCAGGGATGCGGGCCAGCTTCTCCATGAGGAAGCGGCCGACCAGACCGGCATGGTAAGCCGTCCCACAAGCGGTGAAGACGACCTTGCGGAGGCTTTTGATCTCGTCTTCGGTCATATTGAGCCCGTCGAGCTTGATCGGCTTGTCGGGGTCGGAGAGACGACCGGCCAGGCAGGCGCGGATGGAGTCAGGCTGCTCGTGGATCTCCTTGTGCATGAAGTGCTTGTGCTCGCCCTTCTGGGCGGCATCGGCGGGCCACGGAATGACGAAGACCTCACGGTCGAGCGGGTTGAGCTGCAGGTCGGTGAGCTCGATGTTGTCGGCCGTGAGCAAGGCGACCTCGTCGTCGTCAATGACATAGACTTTGTCGGTCTCCTGGCGAATGGCACCCATGTCGGAGGCGATGTAGTTCTCGCCCTCACCGATGCCGACGACTAGCGGCGAGAAACGCCGGACGGCGACGAGCTGGCCGGGGCTGTCGGCGCAGATGACGCCGAATGCGAAGGCACCCTCGAGGTCACCGACGGCCTGGCAAACGGCGGCTCTCAGGTCGCCCTCGTAGTACTTCTCGACGAGGTGCGCCATGACTTCGGTATCGGTCTGCGAGGTAAAGACATATCCCTCGGCGGTCAACTGCTCGCGGAGTTCCTGGTAGTTTTCGATGATACCGTTGTGCACAACCGCCACACGCCCGTTGGTTGACAGGTGCGGGTGCGAGTTTTCTACGGAGGGTTTGCCGTGTGTCGCCCAGCGGGTGTGCCCGATGCCGACAGTACCGCTCAGCGGATCGCTTTCCAGCTCATCTTCCATGTTGTCGAGCTTGCCGACAACCTTGCGCACGTCAAGCCGGCCGTCGCTGATTACGGCGATACCTGCCGAGTCATAGCCGCGGTACTCAAGCCGTCGCAGCCCGGCCAGACAGATGGCCGGTGCCTGTCTCATTCCGATGTAACCAACAATTCCACACATTCGCAGAAACGCTCCCTTATCTATTGGTGAACTTCGTTACGAGGCTCCAATTCCACTAGCCTGTAGGCCGAGCTTCCAGCTCGGTACCGTGCGCCGCAACGGACGGCCCGCCTATTCACTGCGCAGCACGATCGCGCCCTCGGCAACATCCACTAGGATAGTGTCGCCCTCCTTGAAGTCGCCACGGAGGATCGCGCCGGCAGCTTGATTCTCGATGGTTTTCTGTATGAGGCGGCGCAGCGGGCGGGCCCCGTACTGCGGATCATAGCCCTGTTCGGCAAGGGATTGCCGCGCCTCATCAGTGACCCGAAGCCCAATACTACGCTCTTTCAGCGCTTGCTGCAAGCGTTGCAGCATCAAGTCAACGATCTGGAGGATTTCGTCGCGGGTCAGCGCATGGAAAACGATGATCTCGTCAATGCGGTTGAGGAACTCGGGTCGGAAGGTGGTGCGTAGCTGCTCCGTGACCTCTTCGCGCATCTTCTCATAGTGCTCGGCACGCTCGGCTTCATCCCATTGCGGTTCCGGCGCGGTGATAAAGTGGCTGCCCACGTTTGAGGTCATGATGATGACAGTGTTTTTGAAGTCCACGGTGCGGCCGGTGTTATCGGTGAGGCGCCCATCTTCGAATATCTGGAGGAGGATATTGAAGACATCCGGGTGGGCCTTCTCGATCTCATCCAGCAGCACTACACGATATGGTCGGCGGCGCACGGCTTCGGTGAGCTGGCCGCCTTCTTCGTAGCCGACATATCCGGGCGGCGCGCCGATCAGTCGCGATACGGAGAACTTCTCCATGTACTCGCTCATGTCCACGCGCACCATGGCCTCTTCATCATCGAAGAGGAATTGTGCGAGCGCCTTAGCCAGCTCGGTCTTCCCGACGCCGGTAGGTCCGAGGAATATGAATGATCCGATCGGGCGGTTGGGGTCCTTGAGTCCGGCACGTGCGCGTCGAATTGCCTCGGAGACGGCGACGACCGCCTCATGCTGGCCCTTGACGCGCTCATGGATGCGTTCCTCCATTTTAAGCAGCTTCTCGGCTTCTTCCTCGAACATTTTGAGGACGGGAATGCCGGTCCAACTGGCGACGATCTGGGCGACATCTTCGGCGTCGACACTGTCGTCTATGTCCGGGCTGCGCGCCCACTTCTCCTCGGCAACCGGCAGCTTGGTGTAAAGGTCATCGAGCTGGGCCTTGATGCGATTTGCTTCAGTGTAATTGCCGTCGAGGGCGGCCTGTGTACCCTGCTCTTCGAGTTGGGCGATCTGCTCGCGGAGGCTCTCAGGGCGCGGGGGGAGGTCGTAGGTGTCGATGCGGAGCTTGCTGGCGGCCTCGTCAATAAGGTCAATCGCCTTATCGGGCAGGAAGCGGTCCTGGATGTAGCGGTCGGACAGATTGGCGGCTGCTTCGAGAGCCTCATCGAGAATTTTGACGCCGTGGTGCTTCTCGTAATCCGGGCGGAGTCCGCGCAGGATCTCGACGGTGTCCTCGACCGTCGGCTCCTCGACGACTATGGGCTGGAAACGTCGCTCGAGAGCGGCATCTTTCTCAATGTGCTTGCGGTACTCGTCCAGGGTGGTGGCACCGATGGCCTGCAGCTCGCCACGAGCCAGGGCAGGCTTGAGCATGTTTGAGGCATCCATTGCGCCTTCCGCCGCACCCGCTCCGACGACTGTATGCAGCTCATCTATGAATACGATGATCTCATTCTGTGAGGCGATGATTTCATCCATGACCGCCTTGAGGCGCTCTTCGAATTCGCCGCGATACTTGCTTCCGGCGACCATGCCGGCGAGGTCAAGCTGTAGCAGGCGCTTGCCGAAGAGCATCTGGGGGACCTCTTCGGCGACTATCTGCTGGGCGAGACCCTCGACTATGGCTGTCTTGCCGACGCCCGGCTCGCCGATGAGCACGGGGTTATTCTTGGTGCGTCGGGAGAGCACCTGGATGACGCGGCGGATCTCGTCGTCGCGGCCGATGACGGGGTCGAGCTTGCCCTCGCGGGCCAGTTCAGTGAGGTCGCGGGAATAGCGTTCGAGTGCCTCGTAGCCGGCCTCGGCGCTCTCATCTGTGACCTGCCGGCTGCCGCGAATGTCCTGGAGCGCCGACAGAACCCTGTCAGTCGTAACGCCGGCGGCCTTCAGGATGGAAGCGGCCTCGGTCTTGTCATCTTCCAGGATGGCCACGAATATGTGCTCGTTGGCGACAAAGGTATCGCTGAAGCGCTGTGCGACCGTCCAGGCAAGGTCGAAGATGCGCTGGGTGTGGGGAGTGATGTAAATCTGGCCCTCCGCTCCGGAGCCGGAGACCTGCGGTCGCTTGGCGAGTTCACGCTCTACTGCCTGCACAAGCGCGGCCTTGTCCACGCCGAGCTTCTCGATGATGCGCGGCACCACGCCGCCCTCCTGCTCGAGCAAGGCCAGCAGGATATGTTCGACATCAAGTTGCGTATGGCTATAGCGCTGGAGGACCTGCTGAGCGCCCGCCATCATCTGTTTTGCCTGATTGGTGAACTTCTCGAAATCCATGATTTATCACCTCGGTTCCGTGGCTGCACAGACCGTTGGGTTAGTTGGGTGCGTCGGACGACTGCTGCTCATCAATAATCGCTTTGGCGTTAGCGGCATCCGCTTCAGGCACGAAGATACGGATCGGTTCATGGAGCATCCCGCCCATAGCAGTGGTCGGCGCCTGCACCGGCAGACGGAGGCAGTCAATGCCTGAGCCCTGCAGGAGCGCAAGGACCATGTTGGCGGCGAAGTCATTGTTCGGCCCGGATAGCTCAGCTACGACAGTCCAGCCTGCAATGTCCATAATGGAGACTCCCTGCCGGCCAGCGACTTCGCGCTATTCCGGGGTATCGCTCTGATATTGGGCGATGACCATCTGTGCTTTCTCTTGCTCATCTGCGGGGACCAGAATCACTATGGGCTGGTCTGCTACCGGGCCGAGAATCGCGGCCGGCGTGAGGATTGGAAAGCGGGTTGCGGTGATTCCTTCTGCGTCCAAGCGGGCGAGTAGCAGATTCGTTTCCATATCCGCATCAGAGCCCGTGAACTGCGCAACTGGCAGCCATTCCTGTGTTTCCATGTTTGCTCTCCTTGTTGGCGCGACCGTAGTGGCATGCGTGGCTATTCGGCGTCTTTTTCGGAACTGTCCACGATTCTGATTTGCGGGCCCAGGTGCGCCGGCGGATTGAGGCGCTTCGGACCGTGTCTGATGTCGCGCTCGAGACGCTCGATATCAGCCTGCAGTTGTTCGATGCGCGTGAGCAGCTTCAGGACTATCTCCACGCCGGCGAGGTTCACGCCCATGTCCTGGGTGAGACGTTGAATCTGGCGCAACTGCTCGATGTCACTATCTGAATAGAGCCGCACGTTGTTTTTTGAACGTCGCGGCGAGATCAACCCCACGCGCTCGTAGGTGCGCAATGTCTGGGGATGGCAGTCAACCAGCCGTGCGGCTACGCTGATAACGTATAGGGGTTCGCCTGTATCGCGTCGCATTGCTTCCACCTCCACTCCACGTTCGACCGACTTGCCACAGTCTTAGAGGCCCGTCGGCAGGACCTTGCGGGGGTCCTCGTCCCAGACTTCTTGCAGTTCTTCGACAGCCTTGCGTTGCTTTGCGCTGAGCTTGGCAGGCATGCTGATCTGTACTGTCACATACTGGTTGCCACGGCCGTTGCGTCCGACTCGTGGAAAGCCTCTGGCCTTGAGGCGGAACTTCTGGCCACTCTTGGTGCCGGCCGGGATCTTCAGCGAGACGGGCCCTTCAGGAGTAGG
This sequence comes from uncultured Armatimonadia bacterium, assembly GCA_964498775.1. Classification (GTDB taxonomy): domain Bacteria; phylum Armatimonadota; class Zipacnadia; order Zipacnadales; family UBA11051; genus UBA11051. The sequence continues at coordinate 3,823 of CAZCJS010000117.1, read as the reverse complement.
TACCGATATCTGGGCACCCAGCGCGGCCTCCACGAATGTTATCGGCACGGTGACATTTACGTCCTCGCCGTCACGCTTGAAGAACTTGTGTGGCTCGACGTCAATGATGAGGTAAAGGTCACCGTTGGGACCGCCACGAACACCGCGTCCACCTTCACCGGCGATGCGGACTTTCGATCCGGTCTTAACGCCGGCGGGGATTTTGACGGTGATCTTGCGGTCGCGTGCGACTTCACCGGTGCCGCCACACCTGGGGCACTTGGCGGTGACGGTCTTGCCACTGCCCTGGCAGCGGGGGCAGACGCCGCGAAAACCCGGCATCCCCCCGGCAGTACTCTGGCCCGTGCCGTGGCATTCCGGACACGTCTCGGTCATGCCACCGACGCCGTCACAGTCGGGGCAGCGGTCAGCGATGCGCAGATTAAGGACCTTTTCCGCGCCGGTGAAGGCCTCGGCGAAGGAGATGGGCATCTGGTGCTCGATGTTGGGTCCGCGCTCGGGCTGCATCTGGGCGGCATAGCGGTGAGCGCGGCCGCCGGAGGTGTGCATCTGCCCGAAAAGGTCGCCAAATATGTCGGCGAAATTGCCTGCGCCAAAGTTGGTGAAGACGAAATCGCCGAAATCCATGGTGGGGCCGCCAGACTGCGCCCCGCTCTGCCGGCGATATTGCTGGTATTCCTTGCCGAAGCGGTCGTAAGCTTTGCGCTTCTCCTTGTCGCTGAGCACCTCGTAGGCCTGGCTGATCTCCTTGAAGCGTTGCTCAGCTTCCGGAACATCCGGATTGACGTCAGGATGATATTTGCGGGCCAGGTTCCGATAGGCTTTGCGGATATCCTTCTCCGAGGCATTACGGTCAACGCCAAGTACCTCATAGAAGTCTATGTTTGTTGCCATCGTGTGAGGTCGCTTTCTTTCGATACGAGCTGAGTATGCGGGTAGCGTCGCGTTGCGACAAGCCACGCGGCCCTGTTGTCAGAGGTGCCCGCCCGGTATGGACGGGCACCGTGGGTTGTTTGGCTGTGTTGGTGCGGCTGGGCTACTCGTCTTCGGCTTCGAAGTCGGCGTCTATCACATCGTCATCTTCGGGTGGGGCCCCGCCGGGTGGGGTGGAGGCGTCGGGTCCGGTATCCGGGCCTGCCTGCGCGGCATCGCCAGTCGCCGCTCCGGCCTGCTCGTACATCCGCTGCGACACACCCGCGAACGCCTGATTGGCTGCTTCTATGGCGCTGCGGATCTCCTCGACATTGTCCCCCTTCGCCTTCTCGCGCAATGCCGTGATAGTGTCCTGAATCGGCTCCTTCTCCGCGTCGGAGACCTTCTCAGCGAGGTCGTTAAGGGTTTTCTCAAGCTGGTATGCGACCTGATCGGCTTGATTGCGCGCCTCGGCCAGCTCACGGAACTTCTTGTCTTCTTCCACATGGCTCTTGGCATCCTGCACCATATTTCCGACCTCGTCGTCGGAGAGTGCGCCGGAGCCGGTGATAGTAATGTCCTGCTTGGTGCCGGTCGCCTTATCCTGCGCGGTCACGGTCAGGATACCGTTGCTGTCCAAATCGAATGTCACCTCGATCTGGGGAGTGCCACGCGGAGCCGGGGGAATGCCGGCAAGATGGAAGCGCCCCAAGGACTTATTCTGAGAGGCCCGGGACCGCTCGCCCTGCAGCACATTGATCTCGACGGTGTTCTGGTAATCGGCGGCTGTCGAGTATGTGCGGGTTTCCTGCGTCGGTATGGAGGTATTCCGCGCGATGACGACATCCATGACATCGCCGAGGGTCTCGACGCCGAGAGTGAGTGGCGTGACATCCACCAGCACCATGTCCTGCATGTCCTGGGTGAGGACTGCTGCCTGGATGGCCGCGCCGAGAGCCACGACCTCATCGGGGTTGATGCCCTTGCGCGGCTCCTTGCCGGTGAGGCGTTTGACGAGTTCCTGCACCGAGGGGATGCGGGTTGAGCCGCCGACGAGCACGACTTCGTCAATATCGTCGCCCTCAATCTCCGCTTCCCGGATGGCGGTGTGTACCGCTTCTTCGGTTTTCTCGATGAGGTCTCCAATCAGCTCTTCGAGCTTTGCGCGGCTCAGCGTCATCTCAAGATGCTTGGGCCCCTCGCCATCCACGGAGGTGATGAAGGGCAGACTGATGGTTGTCTGAACGGTGGTGGACAGCTCCATTTTGGCTTTCTCGGCGGCGTCTCTGAGCCGCTGAAGAGCCTGATTGTCCTTACGCAGGTCTATGCCGTTTTCCTTCTTGAAGTCCTCGGCGATATAGTCAACGATCCGCTCATCGAAGTCATCACCGCCGAGATGGGTGTCTCCCGAGGTGGCGTTGACTTCGTAGAAATCGCGCTCCTCGCTGGATTTGTCAATCTCGACATCGAGAATGGAGACATCGAAGGTGCCGCCCCCGAGGTCGTAGATCATGAGTTGTGCGTCCTTCTTCTCCTCGCGAAAGCCGTAGGCGAGGGCTGCGGCAGTAGGCTCGTTGATGATGCGGAGCACGTTAAGCCCGGCGATCTCTCCGGCGTGCTTGGTGGCCGTGCGCTGAGTGTCATCAAAGTAAGCGGGTACCGTAATGACGGCATCCTTGACTTCTTCGCCGAGATAGGCCTCCGCGTCCGCCTTGAGCTTCTCGAGTATCAGCGCCGAAATCTGCTCGGGCGTGTAATCTTTGCCGTCAATGGTTACCGTGTCACGAGTTCCCATTTTGCGCTTGATTGATGAGATGGTGCGTTCCGGATTGAGGACGGCCTGTCGCTTTGCGGCCTGTCCGACGAGACGCTCACCGTTTTTCGAGAAATGTACGACCGATGGCGTGGTGCGTCCGCCTTCGGGGTTAACGATGACCGTGGGCTCGCCGGCCTCCACAACAGCAACGCAAGAGTTGGTCGTGCCCAGGTCAATACCAATAGCTTTTGCCATTAGACTTCACCGCCTTGAGAATTTGAGTTACTGAGATCAAGCCGTGCAGGCTTGTCACATATTGTTGGACAGCAAGGTGTCTTTCGGATAACAACGCGTCCATTATATCCCTTGAGCGTCCCGCTGTCAAGGTATTTGATATGACTTTATAAGGCTATTTGACAAAGAAAAACGCCTCTGCAGCAGGTTTGTGTCCTGCCACAGAGGTGCCGATTTCGTCTATCGCAAGCAATCGCCGGCAGACGCCGCTCAGCGCCCCCTACTTATTCACATCACCATCATTCGTCCCCCATAACGCCTCCTGCTTGGCCCACTTGGCGTGGCCGTCAACATAGCCAAAGTTACCCCCGCCATTGTGCAGGTCCGAATAGCGGCTAAAAGAAGTCAGATAAATATACCCTCGCCAACTGTGCGCATCATCCACCGTGTCCTGGTCGCCGATGTTGATAGTGCTTGCCGGATAGGGGATCTCGGCCAGGCACAGCCGCTCACCGGTATAAGTGTAGATGTTGCCGTCATAGTAGCCCATGCCGTTGCGGCTATGGCGGCCATAGATATTCCATCCGTAGCTGATGGTACTGACATCTTTGTGCGAGGGGCAATACCAGATCTGGTTGTTGTTGACGTATGGCTGTACAAGATTGTACCAGTATCTGTATGCAGTGGGGCTGATTCCCAGCATCGTCTGGCGGCCCAGGCAGAACCTCTCGTCGTAATCCTGGACATACATCAGGATCGCCAACTGAACCTGCTTCACATTACTCAGACAACTCGCCTGCCGGGCCTTCTCCCGTGCCCGCGCGAACACCGGGAATAGGATCGCCGCCAGTATCGCGATAATCGCGATGACAACCAGCAATTCGATGAGCGTAAATCCGCGTTTCATCACGCCACCTCCCT
>CAZCJS010000116.1:0-12385 GCA_964498775.1 uncultured Armatimonadia bacterium | reverse complement strand
CATATCTTCACTCCTCTGCAGCCAAGTATATGGCTCGACGTCGCTGTTTTAGTCATTGATCAGGTTCGCTGTCAACTACGATGATTCCTGTTGCTTCGTCACCGCTCCGGCGCGCCGCTATTGAGCGGTTGCCCAGTGTGTGATATATTGAGCCACACTGACATGGCAGCCACGATTGACGGGATAATCCAACGCGTATCGGGCTACTGGCCACGGGTGGACAAAGAGCTGCTGCTGGGCGCATACGAATTCGCCGGCAAAGCTCACCAAGGCCAGGAGCGGCTCAGCGGGACTCCTTACATCTCCCATCCCCTTGAGGTGGGCGGGATCCTCGCCGAAATTGAGAGCGATGAGTTCGCGATCGCCGCCGGCTTCCTCCATGACACCATCGAAGATACCGACACCTCTTTGGAAGACATCGAGGAGGCCTTCGGGGAGAGTGTCGCTCAACTTGTTGACGGCGTCACCAAGCTGCGTAAGCTGGATTTCGCATCGCGGCAGGAGGAGCAGGCCCGGAATCTGCGCAAGATGTTTCTAGCCATGGCGCAGGATGTCCGGGTCATCCTGATCAAGCTTGCCGACCGCCTGCACAACATGCGCACACTTTCCTACCTGCCCCCGGCAAACCGGATACGCACTGCCGAGGAGACGCTGCACATATTCACGCCGATCTGCCACCGGCTGGGTGTACATCGGCTCCGCGCGGAGCTTGAGGACCTCGCCCTCCGCCACCTTGAACCCGAAGAGTACCGTGACATCGTCCGGAAGATCGGCCTGAGGCGTGACGAGCGGCGGCAAGTCATCGAGACAGCCCGCGAACAGATAGAGGCCCATTTGCGCGATGCCGGGATAGAGGCCACCGTCCAGGGCCGCGCCAAACACATCTACTCAATCTACCAGAAGATGAAAACACAGGACATTGACTTCTCACAGATCCAGGACCTCAACGCCCTCCGCGTTATCGTCAATGAGGTCTCTGAATGTTATGCCGTACTGGGTATCGCTCACGACCTGTGGGTGCCAATACCTGACACTTTTACCGACCACATCGCCATGCCCAAGTCAAACAACTACCGCTCGCTGCACACGAAGGTGCTCGGCCCGGATCATTCGCCGATGGAACTGCAGATCCGCACGACCGACATGCACCGCTCTGCGGAATATGGCGTGGCCTCCCACTGGCGGTACAAGGAGGGTGATACTGATGCTCGGCTCGACCAGCAGGTCGCGTGGATTCGCCAGCTACTCGAACTGGAGACCGACCTCTCCGAGAGTCACGAATTCCTCGAACTACTGCAAGTGGACCTGTTCAAGGACCAGGTCTTCGTGTTCACACCGGATGGGGACGTGATTGACTTGCCCGCCGGTGCCGGGCCGCTAGACTTCGCCTATCGTGTGCATACTGAGGTTGGTCACCAATGTGTCGGGGCCGTGGTCAACGGCGAACAGGTCGGCCTTGACTATGAACTGAATAATGGAGACATCGTCAGAATCATTACGTCATCCGGCGGTGAGCCGCGTCATGACTGGCTACGGCTCGTGCAGAGCTCACACGCCAAGTCCAAGGTGCGCCACTTCCTGCGCGAAAAGAGCAAACAGGAGAATGTGGCCGTCGGGAGCGAGCGGTTGCAGCGGGCTATGGCGCGGCTCACAGCCGCCCAGCGGGAGACGGTAGCAGGCGCTGATAAGGACGACCTCGCGCGACACTTCGACTACCACGACAAGGACGGACTGCTGGCCGCCATCGGCTACGGCGCTGTCGAAGCCCAGACCGTCATTGACCACATCCTCGAGCGGGATGCCAAACCTGACAGTCTCGTCGAGGAAGCCCACATGCTCTTGCCTGTCGGCTTGCCCTCTGAGCAGCGCTCGTCACGGCAAGCAGCATTACCTGTGAGTGCCGGTGGCGTTGACGGCTTCCACTCCCGCATCTCGAAGTGCTGCAATCCGCTGCCGGGTGATGACATCCGTGGCTACATCACGCGCGGCTCGGGCCTGACAATTCACCGTGCCGACTGCAAGAATCTGGCCTACCATGCGCAACGCGAACCGGAGCGTATCGTTGAGCTTACGTGGTCAGACGACGATCGGAGCGCCTCCTTCCGCCAGGACATCGAGGTCATCGCGGTGGACCGCCTCGGTCTGCTGTCGCATATCACGGCCATCATCAGCGATGCGGATATCAATATCGCCACTGCGAGCGCCGAAAAGACTGCCCCGCATTTGGCGCGTCTGCAACTCACGCTGGAAATATCCCGCCGTCGTGATCTCGAGCATGTCATCGAGCGCATCCACCAGCTCATAGACGTGGTTGAGGTGCGCCGCCTCGGCACCGACCCAACCGCCGCGACTTAGCACAGGCCGCAGCCCAAATTTTGCTTGCGCCTGAGCAATACTTACGCGTATCTACTGGGCCATGGAGTTTCCGCAGCAGACGCCGATGGGCTGCGCACCATCCCCACTTCACCGCTCATAGGTTATGCCCAGGAACTGGGTGCGGCGGGATTCCTCAGTCGTGTTCCCGAAGGTGAGACGGTAGCTAGCCCGCAGGTTGCCGCCGATATCGTAATCAAGCCCGGTATCAATGTTGTAGCGCAAGCGGTCGCCACGCAGACGGACATCCCCCAGCACTCCCATCTCACCCTGGGGCTGCAGATCCCACTGCAGCTTCCCCCAGCGCCTCTCATAGCTGACCAGAACCCCTACATCGCCGACCCATGCCTCGTGCAACTTGATATCTTTGCTGGCACCGGCTGTCACCTCGATCGTCCCGTACCCATAGTCCTTTGCGAAGCCGAACGCGCCGAGTGTATGAACGCTATCGAGGCCGTGGTCACCCTCGGTCGAGATCAGGCACAACGGATGCCAGCTCGTCGCGGGCACATCCTTCCAACGGTAGCGCCACCAGGTCTTCAGGCGGTCGTACTTGGCGCCATCGTCCGACTTGGTGTACTTCGAGTTGGTCTCCAGCGAGAACAGGTGTGGCGTACTCCCCCAAAGCCATTTCCCGTTCCCGGCCCACGCCAAATCGGTGCTGCTGTCGCCGCCACCGCTCTTACTTGTGAGACTCAGCGACAGCTTGAGCTTCTCCGTTTCCGCTGCGTTCCCGATTGATACGACAAATGCGCAGAACATCACTGCAACCAGACTCGCCTGCCGTCTGAGTATCAACGCAACCAACTCCTGCTTGTTTTGCTCTCTGCGAACGCCGACTGCAATAGGGCTTTCCAGGTATAGCCTACATTTATCCGCGCAGGCCGATGTCATAGACGCCCTTGGTGTAGCCCGACCACTTACCCCTCTTCGGGTCCAGCACATACTCATCCGTCCGCAGCACATCCTCAGTGAGTTCATGGAGGTGGAATGCGAACGGTGCCTCGATGAATGATCGCGCCGTCAGGTATGGGGCACCTCCGACGACTTCTGCTCGGCCGCCGTGAGCGTGTCCGTTGAAAACCGGCACAATTCGATCATAGCCCGCGAGTATCCGGATTGCTTCTTCGGCTCGGCGAAAGCTGTAGCCCTCAATCCCGGTCGGGATCATATAGAAGTGCAAGAGCACGGCCGCCGGTGCTCCGTCTGCGGCTGCCAGCATTCCCGCAAGCTCATCGATGCCTCGGTCTGCGACTGTCAGGTCTATAGCTCCCTCCTCCGGCCCCATTACGCCGCTGTCGAGTACTGCGAAATGCCGGCCGTTGCACTCGAAGCTATAGATGCTTTCCCCGTAGATCTCGATAAAGCGCTCCCTGGGCCTGTCGTGATTCCCGAATACGTGGTAGGTCGGCACCGCATCGGAGCCGTACTCCGCCAGCAGTTGCTGCCACCCGTGCTGGTTCGCCAGGCCTTCCTCATCCCAGCCGGCGTTGACCTGATCGCCGGTATAGACGACGAAATCGGGCCGGATCTCTGTGTATATCTGCTCCAGCGCCGCCGGCAACATGCTGTCAATCAGCTCGCAAGCCCTCACCTGCTCGGGCAACTTCTCCACGAGCTCCGGCCACCCAACCCGCGCGTGGGTCGGCACCACATAATGCACATCCGCTATTTGCACGAACCGACAGCTTCGCTGGTTCATTCTGCCCGCAACTCCACATTCATTCGGCTAGGGATAGAGGTTCTTCTCCACCGGCTCCGGCCAGTCGGATTTTGGATGCGGCGTAAGCTTGCCGCCTGTTTCCGCCAGCACTGTATTCACGATGCGGAATCTGCACTTGCCATTGATCGCCCAGCCGGGGAAATAGTGCAGCTTAGTCAGCTCGCCATTTTGCTCGATGCTGATCCCCGCATCATTGTGCAACACAATCTCCGAGCCGCCACCCGGCCGCTGAGCAATACGCTCTATGAGAAAGCTCTGCACAAGCTCGTCCCCGTAATACAGGATCACCGGCGCGCCGTTCAGACGTCCATCGGTCGGCAGTGCCGCCTGGGTGTGGAGGGCATCCACTGCGTCGCCGCTCTCCTTGCGGAGGGTATCTGCAACGATCCCGGTGTATGCGTCGGGGGTATCAGTCAGTTTCACCGGCCCGACCTGCAGTCCGCTGATTCCGGTGGCGAAAGCCCTGCTGAAGTTCCCGTCGGCGTCGAGCCGCACATGTACCGCGCCGCCCGCAACTTCGAGCGGGGTGCCGGCTGCGGCGCATATCGTCGCGGTCTCCCCATTTGGATCGAAGCAACTCACAAAGAGGTCTCTCGTCCCATCGGCCAGCTCAATGTGGACGCCGGCGTCCATGACATCGGCCATCATCATCTGCATCGGCTGGACGCTGCTGATACTCGGTTCCTCCCCCTCGGACCAAAACTCATGGACCGCCACAAACAGGGAACTGTAGGCATCATGCCGCACGAAGCTGAACGGTGCCAGCCCGCGGCGTCGCATCGCCGGAGCCTCACCGGTGTAAAGCCGGCTACCCTGCGGCATTACCAACCAGTGTCGGCTCTGCTTCCCGTTCTCATACACGTAGGCGAAGCTGGAGACCTCATCGAGATCGGCTCCTTTCACGTTCTTGATGTACTTGTGCTGGATGCCCTCAATCGGGTCGAAGTCAAGCTCGCTCTCAAAGCCGTAGGGATACTCCAGGCAGCCGTGCAGCATCCAGTCATGGCGCTTGCCACCGCGGACGCGGAAGACATCCACGAGGTAACTGTGCGCCTCATCAATCTCGACCATTGCCACGGTCCGCCGGTAGAGGTCGGCCAGGTCGTGATAGGCCTCCTCACCCTCCGCCTCGGCCATCTGCACCGGCGCCCACTGTGCCGCGAAGAACCGGAGCTTGCCATCGGTGAGTGAATCCCCATGGCCGTAGGCCCGGTAGCGGGGGTCCGGGAAGCCCATTGAGTCCTCAGGGCGAATCTTCCGCCGGTGGCTGCTGAGCCGGCTCAACTGGTTTGTCTCATCTATGACCACCGTATTCTGCCCGGCCGCCATCGAGTGCCATTCGCGCGTCGAGGCATCGTCGGGGAGCGGCCGATAGCGGGTCGAACTGATCATCTCCTGCCCCTGGTTCCAGGCGATGATCTGCAGAGTGTCGAAGTGCTCATGCCCGTGCATGCCCGAGAAGTGCAGATGCGCCTGCTGCTGATTCGCGCCCTCGCCCTTCGCCATGATTACATGGCCCATGCAGCCCAGCAGCTTGGGGTTCGAGTGGGTCTTCGGCGGCATCCACCAGGCCTGCTGCGGGAAGCTCGTGTCATGGATCACCGTACAGATGCGGTTCGGCAGGGTCACCTTGCCCAGCGATTCCCACATGCGCTTGAATTGCGTCGCGAACTTCTCGCTCAATTTCAGATTGTCATACCGTGTGCCATCGAGCTTGCTGACGAAGCCGGGCGGATCACTGTAGCCGTCCACAAACGATGGCACCCTCTGTGTCAGCCCCACCGTAATATCCTTGTGATACGATGGCGAGCCCTCGTGCCAGAACCCGCTGACATAGAAGCCGCAGTGCAGCAGATTATCCAGCCACTGCACGGTCTCGTGTACATACTCCGGCTCCGGTATCAGTATCCCGTACTGCGGGTAGGCTATCAGGGCGTAGTGATCCAGATTCCCGTACGTCCTGACAAAGGTCTCATTGAACTCGATGTGGTAGCGCAGCATCTGTTCGATTGCCTCACGCGCCTCTAGCTCTTCCAGCATCCCACTGTCATAGACGAGATCAAAGGCATAAACTAACGGCAGTCCTCTGCGCACGAAGCCCGGAATCCACTCACCGTACAGCCCGCTGGCATCCCAACGCCATCTGAACCGGTCATCATCCTGCGAGTACCTAGGGTCTCCCTTGGCCTCACGCTGGTAAGACCTCTCCCGCAGCGGCCAGTCCCTGATTACCTCCGCATAGCGCTTCAGTACCAGGGCCGCCTTATACGCGGCCCGCTTGTCATAGGTCAGATGATAAAGCAGCGCCAGGTCGTAGCAGTGTTCCTTCATCGCGATATTGCTCGGGTTGAAGGCGCCCTCCTTATCCAACTGCGCCGCCAGTTGCTCATCGCCCATGTTGTAGAACTTCAGCGTCGCCGCCCGCAGCATCGCGATGGCAATCTCGAGACATTGCTGATTGCCGTCGGCCTCAAAGATTTTTATCGCATTGGTAAGGGTTTCATAGAAGGCGGCATTGTCGCTATTGGTTCGCCCGCCGGGCTTGTATGTCCCCGCCAGTGCCTCGGCACCCTGCGCGAACTGCTGCTTATTCGCCTCGTAGAGCTTCTCGGGTTCACTAGTGGTCAGGACCGTGAAGGGCGGCTTGACGAGCAAGGGCCGCTGCTTCTCCGCCCCCTGTCCGAAGCTCACTGCACAGATTCCGGCGAGCATCAAAATGCAGAATCGCAGTTCCACTGGTATCTCCTTTTGCCGGCTTAGGGTGCAGACCAGACGGTATGCTGGTCGCTGTCACGAAGTCTGAACTCCGGGCTCCCGTCGGAATCCACTTTGACACGGGCACGCTCAGTACCTCCAGAATCCGAAATCCACAGCCCGCCAGTGCCGTCGGCGAGCCGCCTGAGGCCGGTGCTTCCCTGACCGTCCGCTTCCTCCAGGACGACGGTCGCAGCTTCATCCGCATTTACGGCCAGCCGGATGCCGCCGCCATCGGTCTCGCTATGGAGCCGCATGTAGGTACACGAGCCGTCGGCGCTGCAGTGGATGCCGCGCTGGTTGTGATACAACTCTAAGTGTGGGACCCCGTTAGATGTCACGGAAGCCGAGAGGGTGCCGAAGCTTTCCTGGCCATTGGTCACGCTAAGGCGCGGTCGTACCGTCTCCCCATCGCCCAGCAAAAGGCTGATGCCGGCTCTGCTGTCGGGATCGCTCACGCGCAGACCCCAGGGATCAAGGCTCGCCCGTGGATTGCCTTGCTCGTCCACGATGAGCAGCCGATGTGCGACAAGGGTTTCCTTCCCCGGCTCGGGGGCCGGACCTGAGAGCTCTGCGCGCGCGGACGTGGCTGTGCTCCGGAGCAGGTAATCAGAGAGCATGCCGCCGATCACTCCCGACACCACGACGGCCACCAGCAGTATCCGGAACTGTCTGCCGCTCATGTAGGCTCACTCCTTCACCTGACTTTAGATTGGTCGCCATAGAGGTCATGCATCGCGGGAACTCATCTCGTGCTACTCCATCTCTACCAGAGCTCCCGCCTTCATCAAGCCTACAGTCGCCGAAGCCTCTCCACCCCTAGTGAGACAAGAAAAAAAGCGCAGCGTTCCACCGACTTCCTGCTGCGCTTGGCTCATCTCGAAGCTACTGCCTCACTTCGCCGCGGCTGCGACTGCTTTCTTCCCCAGCTCCCTCGCCGCCGACATGTACTGCGTCATCTCCGCCACGGCCCCCTTCTTCGCCACCGCTACAGATACAGCCCCGACGTATTCCCCGCGCCAGCGATGCACCCATGCCTTGAGCGGCTCGATGATCCAGTGGCTTTCATTTTCGCTGGGGTGGCCATAGCAAACCAGCCCCGCCCAGACTTTATCCACCATGCCCTGATTCAGCCATTTTGCCGCATAGTAGCATGACCAGCGATCCACAAAGCACTTCATCTGGGCGGGCACGCCCTGCCAGTAAACCGGTGCCGCCCAGACCAATATGTCTGCGGCCAGCACCTTATAAATGACGCGCCGCCAGTCGTCATCAGCGCGCAAGTCCACCCGCTTGAGGAACTCGTCGCCAAGCTCGCCGACAGGCCGGATATTGTAGTCATCCAGATAGAGCTTGTCGATCTCCGCGCCGGCCTCGGCAGCACCTGCGAGGAAAGCATCGGCGAGAGTATCCGTATTGCCGCCTTTACGCGGACTTCCGAGCAAAGCTAACGCCTGCAATCATATCACCCCTGCCGCCACGCTATGCCGTCGTACGGGCTTTTGCCTTGCAACTCATACCCGCCCTTATAGCTCCTTGAGTATCTCAGCTTTCCGCGCGGCGAATTCCTCGTCGGTGATGAGACCCTTCTCCTGCAGATTGGCCAGCTTCTCGAGCCGCTCCTCGATGCCCGCCGGTGGTGCAGCGGCCGGCTGTCCCGGTTGCCCCATCTGCTGTTGCATCGCCCCCATCATCGCCGCACCCATACCGGCTCCGGCCCCCAGCCCCATGCCGAGTCCGGCTGCCCCACCGCCGCCCTCGGCATTGGGCATGTCACCTATTGCCTGCGCGGTCTGGTATCTCATGAAGCGGTCCATATCGCCCACGGCAGCCATTCCCGACCGCTTGTCAATCATCTCGATAACAGCTTCCGGCGGCGTGATCGCTTCGATGAGGAAGTCAATGAGTTCGAGGCCGTAGTTCTCGAAGTCCTGTCCGACGCGCGCACGCATCGCGGCAGCGATCTGGTCGTAGTACTTCGGCAGGTCCAGTACCGTATCTATGACCTCCCCCAGCACGTCATTGAACCGCGCCACGATAAAGTCACGCAGCCAACTGGCCACCAGATCCGTGTCATACATGTGCTGGGTGCCGACGACCTCATTGACGAAGAGCTGCGAATCGCCCACGCGCATGGTGTAGGCACCGAACGCTCGCAGCCGTACCATCTCAAGCTCCGCGTCGCGGAATATCACCGGTGATGCGGTGCCCCATTTCATCTGCGTAAAGGTGCGCAGATTGACGAAATACACTTCCGCCTGGAAGGGCGTCTCGCCGCCGAACGGGATATTGATAAGCCCCTGCAGCAGCGGGATATTCGCCGTCGTCAGAGTATGCCTGCCGACTCCGAAGACATCCAGCGCTTTCCCATCGCGGTAGAAGATCGCATCCTGGCTCTCGCGCACGGTGAGCTGGGCGCCCAGCTTGATCGTGCCCGGCCCTACTTCCGGCCAGCGGTGCACTATCTCATTGCCCGTCACATCTCGCCACTCAATGACATCTATCCCGGCCATCTCTTAGCCCTCCTGCTTCCTGCCGACATTCGTCTGCCCTATTCGGTTACATCCATCAAGCGGGGAAGACCTCCACCAGCGCACTATCCAGCGGTCTCCCGATTACTATCTCCCAGCCCTCGCGGCTTTGCGTGGCTACTGCGATGCCCCCGTCGTCGCGACGCCAGTACTTGTAAGGCCGCCGATTGAACTCGCGGCCTGTCCGTCCCTCCAGCTCACACTGGGCCTCGCCTTCCCGTATCAGTCGGAAGCCTTCGGCCTGGGGGCCATTCTCATCCCCCGCAGCGGTCTCGGTCTCATATAGCTCCCCCTCCAGCCGTGTGAGCCATTGGGTCTCGCCATTGGCTTCCACCTCCCACACGGCCCAGTTGAGGCCCGGGGCGGCATACTTCGCCGTCCCCACTATCTGCCCATCTACGCCGCAGACCGTTATTTCGTCCCCGACCTTCGCGCTTCCTGCGCTTCCCATCTGTTTACCTCATCAGCCCGTCTTGCCGTCGCGTCGTTCGCTTCACTCAGTCCCCGGCACTATCCCCTTCGCCACCTCACTCCGATCGTCCAGCATCTGCTCGAATTCATCCATCTGCTCCGCCAGTTCCGAAAGCAGACTTTCGTAATCATCGGCGTCGGCATCCTTGAGCTTGGCTACCGTCGCATCCATGTCCGCTATGTTCTCCATCAGCGACATGTCATAATCATACATGCGATCAAGCTCCTCGTTCTCCACCTTGACGGCATCGAAGAAGCCACTGTAGCCGTAGGCGGCATGGTCCACTCTGTCCCGCAATTTCGTCAGCCGTCTCTGAGCCTCCCCGATCTTCGCGGTCATATCCATGTCGGAAGTCCCCGACTTACGCATCAGATCATTCAGATCACCGCGCGTCGCGTCCAGGAGCTTCACCATATGATCCCGCACGAGGCGGTCTGCAGTCCTTCGTATCTCGGCCTCACGGTAGCCTGCGAAGCCGGGGATCGCCTTCGCCAGTTTCTGGAACGAGTTTTCATCGCCCTTGATACGGTCGCGCATGTCTGACATATTCCAGCCCGCCTTTCTCGCACCTCTCTCTTATATCCGCCGGTATCGGTATTCGCCTCTCTGACTATACTTACCTGCACAAGCGAGGAAAAACGGCATGCGTCCGTCACTTGACGAATCCCCTCCCCCGTATTATACTGTCCAAAATCAAGACACAGCAAAAGGCAGAGACGGGGAAGAGTAAGCGGTCGCCGCCGGGCTACAGAGAACCGTTGTCGAGCTGAGAGACGGTGCCGACGAGCCGCCGAATGTCGCTCCTGAGCCGCCGGGCCGAACGAAATCTGCACTGGTAGGCCTCGCCGGGTACGCCCGTTACCGCGTCAAAGAGTCCGGTGCTGACCAGCGCACCGGGAAACTGGGTGGTAACGCAGGAGCCGGCAAGCCTCTTGTCCCATTGTGGATAAGGGGTTTTTTGCACCTCTGCAATCGCCACCACGGGGCCACTCAGCACCGCTCCGGAGACGAGACTCTCATGCACTCGCAGCTCACAGGCACGTTTTCAATTGTCGCACGGGACCCGGCCACCGGCGACCTCGGCGTCGCTGTGGAGTCGAGGTACTTCGCGGTAGGCACTGTGGTTCCCTGGGCGGAGGCCGGAGTTGGCGCGATCGCGACACAAGCGGCGGTCAATCGGGATTTCGGGCCCTCGGGACTGACACTCCTGCGCGAGGATCTGCAACCACAGGAGGCTCTCGATCGGCTCCTGCAGGGCGATGAGAAGCCCGAGGTCCGCCAGGTTGGCATCATTGACCGTAAAGGGCGAACGGCGGACCACACCGGCCCCGAGTGCCAGCCATGGGCAGGAGCCGCCTCTGGCAGGGACTTCTCCGCTCAGGGCAACATTCTTGTCGGGCCTCAGGTCATCGCGGACATGGCTGCGGCCTTCGAGGACAGCGCCGCTGTCGCCTTCGCCGAGCGGCTCATGAGAGCCCTCGAAGCCGCACAGCAGGCCGGCGGCGACGCCAGAGGGCAGCAGTCCGCGGCACTGCTGGTGGTAAGTGAGAAAGCCGGCATCCCTGGGCATACCGACCGCCTCGTGGACCTGCGCGTGGATGACCATCAGAAGCCTATCGAGGAACTGCGGCGCATGTTCGACATTCTCTGCGACATGCGCGGCTGGTGAGGCAAGTACAAGTAGCTCCCAGACGGCGAATGGAGGTAGTGAGATGAAAAAGCACAGCGGACCAGTCGTTCAGGGCATCAGCCGAGCGCCGGCGCGGGCCCTGCTCCATGCTTGCGGCTATACGGCTGCACAGCTTGACGACAACCCGTTCATCGGTATCGCCAACAGTTACAGCGACATCGTTCCGGGGCATATCGGGATGGCGAGGCTGCTGCGAGGTGTCGAGCTTGGCATCGCCGGCGGCGGTGGGACACCCATGTCCTTCGGCATCCCCGCAATTTGCGACGGCGTCGCGATGGGGCACGCCGGCATGTTCTATTCTCTTCCCAGCCGCGAACTCATCGCCGACACCGTCGAGAGCATGGCCATCGCCCACGGCTTCGACGGCCTGGTGCTGCTGACCAACTGTGACAAGATAACTCCGGGCATGTTGATGGCTGCCGGACGTCTGGATATCCCGGCCATCGTCATTACTGCCGGCCCAATGCACTCCGGTCGTCTGGCAGGCCGACCGCTGTCTCTGGTGCGGGACACCTTCGAAGCGTTCAACAAGGCGGAGCGCGGCCTGATCAGCGAGGACGAGCTCCACGAAATGGAGCGAGAGGCCTGTCCGGGCGCGGGCTCGTGTCAGGGCCTCTATACGGCTAATACCATGGCTTGCGTGACAGAGGCCATGGGTATGAGCTTGTCCGGTGCAGGTACTGCTCTGGCGGGTTTCGCCGAGAAGGAGCGCCTGGCTTACGATACGGGGCTCGCCGCCTGTACGCTCGTGGCTGAAGACATTACCGCTCGCCATATCATCACCGACGCTTCCATCCGTAACGCTATACGAATGGACATGGCACTGGGCGGCTCCACAAACT
>CAZCJS010000115.1:0-12388 GCA_964498775.1 uncultured Armatimonadia bacterium | reverse complement strand
GCTTTGAACGTTGCGTTGATTTCGTCCTCGGTCGTGGCCTTCTCCACAGTCACCACCAGGTCGGTTACCGAGCCGGTGGGCGTCGGCACGCGCAACGCGATGCCATCGAGCTTCTTGTCCAGCTCTGGAATCACAATGCCGATCGCCTTGGCAGCGCCGGTGGAGGTTGGTACGATGTTTTCGGCAGCCGCCCGTGCCCGTCGCAGGTCCTTGTGCGGTCCGTCCATGAGGTTCTGGTCCGACGTGTAGCTGTGAACCGTGGTCAGCAGCCCGGCGAGTATATTGAAATTCTCGTGCAACACCTTGCACATGGGAGCCAGCGAGTTGGTCGTGCAGGAGGCGTTTGAAATGAGATTGTGCTTCGCCGGGTCGTACATCTCGTCATTGACACCCAGAACGATGGTGACCAGATCGTCAGCAGCGCCGCTGGCAGGAGCCGAGATGATGACCTTCTTCGCTCCTGCGTCAATGTGCTTGCGAGCGGCTTCGGGAGTGCGGAAGAAGCCGGTGGACTCAAGCACCACGTCAACACCGAGCTCGCCCCAGGGCAACTCCGCCGGGTCCCGCTCCTCGAGGCTCTTTATCTCCATATCGTCAACCAGAATGCAGCTATCACCATCCCTGATGTCTGCGTCGAATCTCCCGTAGATGCTGTCATACTTCAGCAGGTATGCGAGTGTGGCGTCGTCCGTCAAGTCGTTCACCGCCACTACTTCCACTTCATCCTGATACTGCTCATAGACGGCTTTGAATACCTGTCGTCCAATGCGACCGAAACCATTGATGCCAACTTTTACAGACACTGTTTAGTCCTCCTGTCAAGATATGTTGGTTTTATGCGAGCGACATCCGCAGTCAATCCAGAGACGAGACAGATGTCGCTATGGTGATCTTGGCAAAGAGTATATTGTTATGCTCTTCAGCTCCGCGCCACACTAGTTATACTATATTCTGCACGCTTTTACAAGCCTGGGATGCATACATTTGTCGGCGCATGCTGTGTCCCGCCCTGATAACAACTCTATTAACGCTTTTCGCATCCGGCCACATTCATCGCTGCCGAGTCAACGTGAGCACCGCATGCCTCATTAACCAATGACAGCTACTTCATGGTCTCGCAGATTCAACATCACCCCATGTGTGCGCACAGTCACAAGTACATCCTCGTCGGCTTCCGACCGGGCCGTGGCAGCATCGCGCAACTTCCTCGCCAGCCGGCTGCGATGTGAGTAGAGCTGTCCGGGATAGATAAACGGCTCATCACCCCACATGCTCTGGAACAACTCCTCATATGGGACACATTGCCCCGGCCTCCGCGCCAGCGCGCGCAACATATCGAATTCCGCGGGCCGCAGCGAGACCTGTGTTCCATGGAATACTGCTTCCAGCGGCCTGGACAGATCGAGCCGAAGCGCCGGGCCGCCGGGCGCTCCGGGCCGAACCAGGACGTCACCTTCCGCATGTTCCTGGGATGGTACACGTCGCCAGCTCCCCCGCTGGATTTGCGCCTCAGCAGCGTAGCGCACACGGCGCGCAAGTTTCACCGGCAGCAGCTCACACAGCTCTTTCTCGGTCGCCGTGGCGACTGCCGCCGGGTTTCCGTATCCGGCCGTTACCATCGTCTGCATAAAGTCACGCTCGAGACCGGGCACCTGCAGAGCATACAGCGGTAAGGCATTGGCTCCGACGCCTCCACACACGCGCCGAGCAAGCACATTCACCGCTTCACTGCCTGCCGCTGCGCCGACTTCCCGTACGATGCGTGCCGATATCTCCATCAGCCACCCGACGGTCTCCCCGGCGTGGACCAACCGCGCGGCCGGAATACCCAAAGCATCCTCGAGCTCGCCCGTCGTCTCCAACCCTACCCAACGCAGCAGAGCCAGTACGAGGCGCGCGGCCGCATTGCGACGTGACAACGGCAGCGTCGGGTCAGACAGGACTGCCGCCATCCGGTCACAGACTGCACCATCTGCAACCAACTCCTGCTCCGCCAGACGAAGCAACTCGTTACAGGCATCGTGGTGCCGCCCATTGGGGTTCGGCAGATGAATGTTGTCTGCGGCCTCTTCCGTCAGCGCGGAAAGCAGCATGACGTGCCAAGGGTGCGCGACTCCAGCGGCAGCCCGGATGCCGTTCGCCAGCCGCTGGAAAGTCGCCAACGAGAGGCCGCTTGTGCCGAAGATGCGGCCCAGCGCCGTGGCGAGGAAGCCGTCCGGCTCTTCGGCCAGAAGCCGGGCGCGACGGCACTCAGCAGCGACTCCTGTCAGCATTTGCAGGGCGCGCACCGGATTGCTCGTGTCTCCCTCTGCGGTAGTACTGCCTAGGTACGTTCGCGACCAGGCCTCTGCCAGATCTGCTGCCGTATGGGTCGAAAAGACGGTGGCAAGCTGCAGCAGCCGCTGTGCATGTGATGAACGCGGAATACTGCCGGGCCTGTCAGCCTCCATCTGCGTGGTGTATTCATCTTCGGCTCGGGCAGTCACGTAGCGGCTCATCAGTGTTTCTGCTTGGAGTTCGCCGGCGGCCGGTATGATGGCGCGACCGAATGCCTCCGCCCAGCCGAGTCGGCCCGCCCGACCGGCCCGGTTATCCAGTTCCTCCGGCGACATCGGCCGCAAACTGTAGCGCCCGCGCCGCCCGCTTGTGCCGCTCGGCCGGTGCCACAGCAACGGGTCAATGATGACATTGCGCGCCGGCAGGTTCAACCCCAGAGCCAGCGTGGAGGTGCAGCAGAGTGTCCGGATGTCGCCGCGCAGGAACCCCGCCTCGATGGCCTGCCGCTCGGCGAACTGGAGGTCAGTGCTGTGAAAGGCCACGCCGCGCCGACACAGCTCCGCCAATCGCTGCCGCACGGCAGTCTCAGGCAGAAGCGCCAACTCCCGTATCGTCGCCGACTCTCCGGTTGCCGGCATTGCGTCTGCAAGCGCTATACTCAACTCCATCGCGCTGCGCCGGTCGCGCACGAATACCAACGTCGGCTCATCAGCCAGGGCAAGCGCGATGATACGCAGAGCGTCCGGCAAACAAGATGCGTCCGTGATATCCGCCGCATCCCATTTCTCCACGCCGCCCTGCGCGCTGTTGTGCTCGACATAGCGGAATTCATTGCCGATGAGTACGCCCTTACGCAATTCGACGGGTCGGCGTTCAATTTCCAGCAACTGTGCTTCCAACCAGGCGGCAACCTGACGCTCTGCTCTCAGACACGCCGAGAGTCCGACTATCTGCATGCCCTCATTGCCGGCAAACTTGCTGAGCAGCAATTCAAGACACGGCCCCCGTTCGATGTCATTGAGTAGTTGTAGCTCATCCACGACTACGGAGCCGAAAAGAGAGCCGAGGTCAGCAGTGAGTTTTCCTGGACGCTGCAACATCGCGCGGACCTTTTCGGGAATTGCCACTACGATGTCAAATTCCCCGCGTATCACGCAACGCTCGTGAGCGCGGCGGTCTCTGGTGCATATCCGCACCCGCAACCCCAGTGGCTCGTAAAGGCGGCAGAAAAGCGCGTACTTGGCCTCGGCTAACGCCTTCGTCGGCACGAGGTAGAGTGCGCGGCGTCCTGCCAATGCTGCTCTCACCGCAGCCATCTCACCGACGAGTGTCTTACCCGAACTCGTTGGGGCCGATACAATCACGCTGTTGCCGGCCAGGACCCCGCATCGCTGCACGGCTTCTCGCTGCACCGGAAGCAATTCGTCCCCGTATGCGGCACGCCATATCTGGATCAACTGTGCCGGCACACCGAACGCCTCCAGAAACTGCATCAACATATCCACACCTCTTCCCGGGCGGTCGTTTTATCCCTCATGGCGTCGTCTGGTCGGGTCGCTGATGGCTGGGGAGTTGCTGCGACGAAGGTGACCTGCCAAGCAGGCAAGTATATCAAACATTTGTTCGATTGTCAAGGCCACATTGTGCTGATACAGAAAAAGGCCGGCGCGATTGGTGGCACCGGCTGGGACATTGGGGAAGGTTGCTGCAAAAGGCTATGTCATGCCTATTTCAAATCTTGAATTAGCGGGTCGGCTTATTTAAGGATTCGGCACTTTCCTAAAACAAGCGATGACTGAGGAGAAGTCAATAGGGATGGCAATTCGGCGCCTCGCGGTCAGTAGTGTACGAAACCATTTTGCGCTAATGGGAGGAGATGGTGTCGCCGACAACCAAATGTACTCCTGCTCCGACAAGGACACGGCGGGGTTGTCAATTCATCGGCCAATGAGAACGAATTGCGCGGAGGTCACAGCTTCCGCCAGGGAGGTTGCATCATGAAAGTGGGCTTTGCATCCGCAGACGTCACGCCGGCCATTGGGATGGAGAAACCAGGGGGCTTCAGGAAGGGTTTTAACCAGGTCATCCACGATCCCTGTTGCGCCAAAGCCGTTGTCATCGAGGGCGATGGGGAACGGGTCGCGCTCGTGGGTCTCGACACGCTGTCAGTGAGGCGCTCAGTGGTCGAGGGCGCACGGGAGATAATCGAGGAGAAGACCGGCATCCCCGGGGCCAATATCATGGTCGGGGCCTCGCACACCCATGCCAGCGGGCCGATGATGGGCGCAAAGCCGGGCGATTACGCCCATGCCTTCGATCCCGAGCTATGCGAGGACCTCGCCCAGAACGAGTCCACCGCTCCGGACCTGTGTTACCTGGAGCATGTGACCAAACAGATCGCCACGGCCGTCATCATGGCGGATGAGAAGAAGGAGGAGGCGCTGCTCTCGGTCGGCCGCGGCCAGGAGCCGACTGTCGCCTTCAACCGCCGCTTCAGGATGAAAGACGGCTCGACGATGACCCATCCGGGCAAGCTGAATCCCGACATCATCGGGCCGGCCGGACCCGTGGATCCCGAAGTCGGCGTAGTCGGCTGCTGGCGTCCTAACGGCGATTTCCTTGGCTGCATCGTCAACTTCACCTGCCACGGCACGACCGGCAATGTCGGCGCTTCGGCTGACTGGATATACTGGCTGCGCAAGTGCATCACCGGCGGGATGGGTGGCGGCGAGGTCGTCTTCCTCAATGGCGCATGTGGCGATATCACCCAGGTCAACAACCTGACCGATGATGAACCGGAGAGCGGACCGAAATGGTCACGCAGGGTCGGGCAGAAAGTCGGCGCCGAGGCGCTTAAAGTCCTGTGCATGGCTGAGCCCGCTGACTTGTCGCCGGTTCGCTCCAGTCGCGAACTGCTGAAGATAAGCACCCGCGAGGTAAGCGAAGAGCGCTTCCAGGAGGAGCTGGCGACAGTCAAATCCAGCACGCCTGAGGATGCCAATTGGCTGTTCGCACGCGAGGTGGTGCTGCTGCACGAGGCGAACAAGGTCGAGCCGGAGGTCCCCTGCGAGGTTCAGGCAGTACAGATCGGGCCAGTGGTTTTCCTCGCCAATCCGGGTGAGTACTTCTGCCAGTTCGGCCTCAACATCAAGGAGCGTTCCCATTTCCCCTTTACTTATGTGGTCGAGCTGGCCAACGGCTGCGTTGGATATGTGCCGACGCCTGACGCTTTCGGCCCGAATGGTGGCGGCTACGAGGTGCGGATGGCGATGAGCAGCAAGCTGATACCTGAGGCAGGGCAGATGATCGAGGATACCTCGGTGGCGCTGGCCAATGCTCTGACGCCGGGCGAGGTGCCGGAGAGACCAAAGGCAAATTTGAACCCGGACCCCAAGAAGGCGCTGTGGAGCTACTCAGCCAAATCCGACAAGGCATAAGCCTCAGCGGAACGCGTTCTCGAGGGCTGCCGCTACCTCTTCGGGAGTTATCGCTGTCATGCAGTGATAGTCGAGGCAGGTTGGCTTGTTCTTGCAGAAGCTGCAGTCCTGCTCGTGGACGATGACTGTGTGAATCTCGCCGAAGGGACACGTACGTCGCGGGTCGGTCGGCCCGAATAGTGCGACTGTCGGCACGCCAAGCGCGGCGGCGATGTGCATTGGTCCGGTATCGGCAGTCACCAGAGCATCGAGCGAGCTGATGACCGCCATGAGTTGCTGCATGTTCGTCTTGCCGGCGGTGACCAGCACCGGCCCGTCAATTCCGTCGCCGATCCTCTGCGCCAGTTCCACCTCGGCAGGCCCGCCCAGGACAACCCATTGCATATCAGGCAGCAGCTTTGTGAGCGCGACGAAGCGCTCCGGCGGCCACTGTTTATGCACACTCGACGCTCCGGGATTGATGCCTACGATCAGCTTCGATCCGCCCAGACCCGCCTCGGCGAACATCTGCCGTACCCAGTCTTCATATTGAGGCGACACGTGCAGGTCAAAGCGGGGATTACTGATGTCGCAGCCGAGATGCTCTGCCACATGGAGGTATCTTGTCACTGCGTGTGCGTTGATGTCTCCCGGCACGAGTTCCGTACACATGTGGTGGCTGAAGTAATTGAACTCGCGGCGAGGCTCAGCCAACCCGATGCGGCGTTTCGCGCCAGACAAGCCCTGTAAGTGCCCACTCTTGAGCAGGCCCTGGAGGTCAATGGCCCACTCAAAGTCCCGTGCCAGCAGCTCCCGGCGCACGCGCAAACTTTCACGTATCAGCCGTATCGGCTGACTGACGTCATAGCGCCTTATCGCAATCACCTCATCAAGCGCCGGATGCCCTGCGAGGATATTGGCGAAGCGTGTTTCCACAAGCCAGGCGATGTACGCATCCGGGTATTTGTCCCGCAGCGCATTGACCGCCGGTAGCGTGTGCACGATGTCACCAAGCGAACTGCGCTTGATGATCAGAATCCGTGGCTGGCCCTGCTTCGGGCTTCCCTCTTCCCGCCTCGGGCTCATTTCCCGTCCCCACTCGTTATCCGTTGACACGATAGGCACGCACGTATGATAGCACTTCTCACGTTTCCAGTTCCACCAGTCTGTCCACTGCCAATGTCGTCTCCTGGCCGGGCACTCGCCACAGAACGGAGAAGTTAGCTTCACGCAAGCGTTGCTGAATTAGCATCATTACTGAGTTGATGCTTCGCTTGACGTCCACTCCCCGCTCGTGTAGTGTAATGTGTACCTTTGCAACAGTCTCAAACGAATTGAGCACGGGAGAAATCAGATATGCCTGAGCGTCCGAATTTTGTGTTGGTATTTCCCGACCAGTGGCGGGGCGACTGCCTCGGCTATACCGGCCATCCGTATGTGGATACGCCCTTTCTGGATGAAATGGCCGGGCAGGGCGTGACATTTACCGCCGCGTATTCGGCCTGCCCGAGCTGCATCGCCACCCGGGCCTGCATGGCGCGGGGACAGACGCCCGATGCCACGGGCCGTATCGGCTACCAGGACCGCGTGCCGTGGCGCTATGACGAAACGATGATGACGCGCCTGCGCGATGGCGGGTACCAGACCATCAATGTGGGCAAGACCCATTTCTATCCACAGCGAGCCAACCTCGGCTTTGAGATCAACCTGACCTATGACCCACAGGACCACGGCGAGGGTCTGCAGAGCGCCTACCACGAGTGGCTCGAGATGCAGACCAACGGCGAAATCCGCGACACCACCCAGGAGATCAACTCCAACTCATGGGTCGTACATCCGTGGGTTCACGAGGAGCGGCTGCATCCGAACACCTGGAACATGCAGACCGCCCTCGAGCAGATCCAACGGCGCGATCCGATGCGACCGTTCTTCCTCCAGCTCGGATTTCACCGCCCCCATCCACCACTGGACCCGCCTATTGAGAACTACCGCAGGTTCAAAGACCGGGAGGTGGGAATGCCGCCGGTCGGCGATTGGGCTGAGAAGTTCGCGCATCCGGCGACACGGACCGACTGTGCCCAAGGGCGGCTACCCGATCACCTTACCCGGGACGCTCGCACCGCCTATTTCGCCCAGATCCATCACCTCGACTATCAAATAGGGCGTTTGCTGCAATTCCTCGGCCGCCACGGACTGGCCCACAACACCTACATCCTGTTCATCGCCGACCACGGCGAGATGCTCGGAGACCACAACCTCTGGCGGAAGACCGTTGCCTACGAAGGCTCGGCGAAGGTCCCGTTTGTCATCCGTCCGCCCTCCGGGTCTGACGCCCTGCGCGGTGCCACCCGCGAGGAGCCGGTGTCACACATGGATATCATGCCCACGCTGCTGGATCTGGCTGACTTGGAGATTCCAGGCTTCGTCGAAGGCTCCACCCTCGCTCCACTAATTCGCGGCGAGAACCCGCAATGGCGCGAGTGGATGCACGGTGAGCACAGCTCCTTCATGGGCACCAGCCAGCATTTCGTCACCGACGGCAAGGAGAAGTTCGTATGGGAGGCCATCGCGGGCGAGCAGCAGTTCTTCGACCTCACCACCGATCCTGAGGAAACAAGAAACCTCATCAATGATCCCGCCTATGGCGAACGGGTGGACCTGTGGCGCGACCAGCTCATCAGCGTCCTTGCACAGCGGCCTGAAGATGGGCTCACCGACGGCGGAAAGCTCACCCCGGGCAGTATTCTGCCTCAGGTGCGCCCGGAACTGGACAAGCCCATCGAATGCTGTGACGGCGTGACACGCCCACTCGAATGAGACCCTTGCTAAAGGGTCAAAGCAGTAGTTTGGTGCTTGGTCGCAGTTTGCTGCCAACCGCGGCTATAGTTACATGATGATTGAAGCAAAGCGAGACCGGGGTCTTGAGCCTCATTACACTGACCGATTTTTCCCTTGACATCCAGGCCCTCTGATATAGTCTGAATTGTGCTTTTGCAGCAGTCTCATCAGCAAGTCGCGTGCCTACAGCTCTAATACTCACCCCATCGCCGTCAGTCTCGTCTCCTGGCAGGGAACTCGCCACACGACGGAGAAGTCACCCATGCGCAGGGCCGACCCGTCGGTCTAAACCGTATGGAGCTCACAAGGAGAAATCAGCATGTTTTTACGAATTATGTATGTAGCCATCCCACTCGTTGTCGGCGCTATTTTTGGCTGCTTGACTACAGCAAGCGCCAAGACGGGCAGCCATATCGTCACCGCCCAGATGCGGGCCAATGCGCTGGCCAATGTCGAAAAGTACGACTGGGCGAAGGCGCAACAACAAAAAGCTATCAATCTAGCCAAACCATACGTCGAAATGTCTGACGAAGAGCTCTGGCGCATGGTCCCGAGCCAGTGGGTGCCCCGTAACTGCGGCGTACACAACACGGCAGGCTGCCCCAGTTGTGGTGACGAGTTCTTTAAGATTAGGGATGTGGGATATCGCCGTTATGCTTACAACAGTAAGAAGCATCCGTGGAAGCTACAGTGCAAGAACTGTAAGACCCTCTTCCCGGCGAACGACTACGGCGCTTACTACCGCTCAGGCCTCGACGAACGCGGAGAATTCGACCCCGAGAAGGCGGACAAGAGCCTGCTTTTCAACCCCGACCATCCGGACCCGAAGGACCCCGAGCACAAGAAATGGGTTGACGACGGTTTCGGCCTCAAATACGGCGAGGCTAACCTCACTATCATCGCTCATTACACGTACTTGTTATGGAGTGAGACGATGAGCGCCGCTCAGAAGCTGGCCCATGCTTACGCTCTGACCAGTGATCCCATTTACGCGCACAAGGCGGCCATCTTGGTGGACCGCTTTGCCGATATCTATCCGAACATTGACTACCGAGGCTTCGTGGCGAAAAACGGCTGGGGCATATCCGATGGTGGCAGCCACATGGGCATGATATTGGGCCGCATTTGGGAAACGAGTACTGCCAGCCATCTCTCCTATGCCTATGACGCCATTTATGAGCAATTGGTCAATGATGCGGAATTGGTCGCGTTCTGCAGCCAGATGCGGCAAGAGTACCCCGGCCTCAACGAGAAGCCCGACACGCAGGCGATCGTGGGCCACATCGAGGACAATCTCATTACGCTATTCTGTGAGGCTGTTACTGTGCAGAATATCCGTGGCAACGTGGGCTCAACCGAAAGGGCGATGGCGATGGCTGCGATCGCACTGGACCGGCCCGGCCTAACCGACAAGTACCTGGACTGGCTATTTGAGGAATCCTATCGGCCCATCCCGGAAATCTTAGTTGACATGGTGGACCGCGACGGCCCCTCCTTCGAGGCTTCCACCAGCTACTCATTGAGTCCGCGCAGTCTCTACCCGGTGGCAGACCTGCTACGCGCTTATAAGGGCTACACGAAGTACGACATCTACCGCGATTACCCCAAGATGAAGCAGATCTTCATGGCAACCAAGGCTTTTCGCTGCCTTGACCAGGTCACGCCCAAGATCGGCGATTCAGGCAAGTATATGAGCTGGAACATCGTGCTCCAACCAATACCAATGCTAATCAGCGGGTTCCGGGCCTATGGCACTGAGGACATCGCCCATGAGTTGTGGCGCTCAGCGGGATATGATCTGGAGAAACTGGAGGCGCAGGTTGACATCTTCGACGAGAATCCGGAAGAGCTGATTGACCGCCTCATCGCTCTGAAGCCCGCTCTGCCATTGGCAATCGAGAGCATCAACCATAGCGGATACGGGCTGGCGATACTGCAGACCGCCGGCCCTGAGGGCTCCTCATTGCTAGCGGAGGAAGATACAGGCCGCTGTGTGTATGTCTCGTATGGCCGGACTTGTGGTTCGCATCCGCACAAGGATCGCCTCAATATGGGCATCTTTGCCAAGCACTTCGTCATGAACCCTGACTTGGCCTATCCGGAGTTCACTGGTTCCTGGCCAAAGCGTCATGCCTGGACCAACCACACAATGAGTCATAACACGGTCACCGTCAACGACCGGAAGCAGACCTGCAACTGGGGTGGCAAGACGAAACTGTTCATCGGCGGCGACACCGCGCGCATTGCCATAATTGACGGCGGGCCAGCGGTCTATGAAGGCCTCAGAACCTACCGACGAGCTGTCAGCCTGATAGACGTCTCCACAGAGGACAGCTACGTTGTGGACGTGTTCTGGGTGCGAGGCGGGACTAATCATCGCATGGTCAACAACGGCGGCGGCCGCGAGGTAACACACGCGAATCTGGAGCTCGAGAAGCAGCCCACCGGCACCTTCGCAGGTCCGGATATTGAGTTCGGCGCCAAGCTCAATGAACCCGGAGCCCGCGAGTACCAGGACGCTCCTGCAGGCTGTGCGGCATTCTCATACCTGCGGGATGTCGAGCGCGGTAATGCGACCTCGGAAAGCTGCTGGATTGACTGGGACATGCTCTACAAGACCGGCGAGATGCCTGAGGGCCGCGACCCCCATCTGCGGATGCACTGCCTCTCTCCCGTGGACGAGATCGCTATTGCCATTGGTGAGCCGCCCCACCATCGCTACCAGGATGACTACCTCAAGTACGTCATCCGCAGTCACCTTGGGGAAGACATCGAGACCCAGTTTGTTACCGTATTGGAGCCCTATGAAGCGGAACCGTTCATCCGCTCTGCGCGGGCGCGCAGACTGCATAAACACGACGGTGAAGGCTTTGCCGCTGCCATCCAGGTAGACCTCAAAGACGGTCGCAGCGACATCATCATCATCGCCGAGCAGCCGTGCCATGTCGAAGCTGCCGGCCTAAGCCTCGACGGCCAGATGGGCTTCGTTCGCCTGCGTGACGTCAAGGTCGAGGCGGCCAAGCTGGTTCGGGGAACGAAGCTACAGTACCAGGACTATATCCTGGAGGCGGAGCGAGGGGAGATCTGCGGTAAGCTCAGCGGCTTTGACGTCACCGACTGGAATGACAATCTTCTCAAGGTCCAGCCCTCGGTTCTTCCCGATGGCGTGGAAGCCACCGACCTGATCGGCCGGTATATCATTGTGGACAACTCCGAGCGCTCTGATGGCTCCTATCTCATCAAGGATGTCCGCGAGAATGGGACGGTGATCTCGCTGGGCGATAAGACGCTAATCGAGCGCTTCATTGACCCCAAGGACTACGACAAGGGGTACATCTACAACGTAGTCGAGGGCGATGAATTCACGATCCCGCTGAGCGTGGCATTCGAGGCGAAGCAGCCGCACTAGCTGGGTGCGGCCGGCGTGAAAGGCTGCATCTACAACGCAGTCGTTGCGTTCACTCTTGCGCTTACACTTGCGGTTATTGTGTTGCGCAGGGAACTCGATTCGTGCTATACTAACTTCCTTGTCAGCCATTGCGGCCATGACACGGAATGGCCGCGTGATGATTTCGATTATGACACAGCGTTCCCGGGAGTGTGCAGCAATGAAGACAGATATCCATCCAGAATATGTGGACTGTACGGTGACATGTGCCTGCGGAGAGACCTTCAAAACTCGCTCCACCAAACCGGAGTTGCGCATTGAGGTCTGCAGCAAGTGCCATCCCTTCTTTACCGGTACCCAGAAGATCGTGGACACCGAAGGGCGTGTGGAGCGCTTCATCAAGCGCTACGGCCTGCAGGATCGCTACGCAGATCAGTCGGGCGAGGGCAGCGCGAAAAAAGGCTAGCAA
>CAZCJS010000114.1:0-12479 GCA_964498775.1 uncultured Armatimonadia bacterium | reverse complement strand
CGGTGGGTATGGTGTCGAGTGGGGCATCTATGCGGAGGCAATCGGCAGCCCGGCAACATTCTCCTGGGCGCTCTTCCTCGATGACGGCGATACCCAGGATGACGACTTCGTTCTGAAGCAGAAGGGTCAGGCTCCGGAGCCCGCCACGTTGGCGCTCTTCGCACTCGGCCTCAGCGGTCTCTGGCTGAAGCGCCGCCAGAGCAAGTAGGACCCGACGCAAACTTGCTAGAGCACAAATGTGGGCCGCTCAGAACGAGCGGCCCGCTTCGCTGTGCACCGCTTTTTTCTTCCCATCAGCATCCCGGAGCAGGGCTATCGTTGCCTCTTGCGCTCGCCCCTTCGCCCTGCGCATAGAATTCATCCCGGTAGCTCAACGACAGCTCGAGTGTCGCCAGTTCCTCATCTGTATCAGTGCTCCCCGAGTACTTCTGTTCGGCGGCCAGCATGTACTCCGTCAGGTCCGGCCGCTTGTCGAGCAACTCGACGACATCCACTATATCCGGCGGCTCGTCAGGCCGATGCTCTAGCTGCGCGAACAGCTCCCGGGCCACATCTAAATCCTCCTGCGTGTCCACGCAGACGCGGTACAGTGGCCGCCGTATCACCGCTGGCGCCACGACTGACAGACAACTGAACACCTCCGGGTGTCGTCGAATCGCAGGCGTGACATGCTCGCGGTCAACCGCCAGGTCATCCAGCTCACAGCTTTTTATGAGCGTCTCGCGGTTGAATATCTCGACATCTATACCGATGGGGAAGGTGACCTTGCTCATATTCGACACGTAAGCCATGCCGGAGTTGAGATACTCCTGGACCACGCCGTGACAAACCCAGGGCGAAAAGACTACTCGATCGGCACACACACGCACGATGACATCGAGGCCAAGCTTCTCTGCCGCGCCGAGGTACCGCGACCGCACATCCTCCTCGTCACCCCGAAAGACCTCCGCGCCATAGCGCTCCGCCTCACTGACCACCGGATCGTCTTTATCGCTTACCGTTGTCGCTACCACCACGCGCTCAACCGACGGGCACGCCCGGGTCGCTAGGATCGTCCAAGCCAGCAACGACTTGCCCTCTATCTCCATTAACGTCTTGCCCGGCAGCCGCACCGCACCCATACGCGCTTGTATGACGCCACTGACCATGCCCTTGCTCACCGCACCTTTCCTGCTGCATGTTTCGCTCAAAACGGATTGCCTGCCAGACGCCTCGACCTGCTACTCAGAAATTGCCCGGCCTCTTAGCTCTACAATAGAGGATTGACTCGCCCGGGGAAGGAACCTACGCCCGAATTAGAGTCCGGACCCGCAGTAGAATACAACAAGCCGCGTGCCAGTGCAACTCCGGTCGCGGCTCACAGGAGGCCCACAGTGAAGATCTACATGCTCACCGACATGGAGGGCATCAGCGGTATCAGCCGCGCCGAGATGGTCAGACCTGATGAGGGAGGCGAGCACTACCAGTATGGACGCAAGTGCCTCACTGAGGATATCAACGCTGCAGTGGCCGGCGCCTTCGAGGGCGGAGCAACGGAGGTTGTGGTCAATGACGGGCACGGCGGCGGACGGCACCTCATCCTCGCAGAAGCTGATCCTAGAGCTCTCTACGAGCGCCCCGTCAGCGGCTACCAGATCATGCCCTCCCTCGATGAGACCTTCGCCGGCATCTTTGCTGTCGGCTGCCACGCCATGGCCGGTACCCTCAACGGCTTTCTGGATCACACCCAGTCGTCCATGAGCTGGTACAACTACAAGCTCAACGGCGAGCGCCACGGTGAGATCGGCCAGGCTGCCGCCTTCGCCGGACATTTTGGCGTCCCCCTCCTTCTTGTCACCGGTGATGAAGCCGCCTGTGAGGAGGCATCGCGACTCTATGAAACTCCCGTTACCGTCGCCGTCAAGAAAGGTGTCGGTCGTGAACACGCCATCTGTATTCATCCCATCAAGGCCCGCGAGATGATCCGCGAGCGCGCGAAAGAGGCCCTGAAGTTCGTCGGCAAGAAGGCGCCCTGGGTGCTCACACCGCCGATTACGGTCCGTCTCGAGGTCTATCGCAGCGACATGGTGGACCGGATGGCGGATTCGGATCGTGTCACCCGCATTGACGCCCGCACAATCGAGATGACGGTCAATTCCGCCCGCGAAATCCTCAAGTGGTCCTAGCGCGGGCCGCTTCCTGACGGCCGACGCCGCCCTGGGTGCAAACGCTCTTGTCAGTCTCCCCGGGGGAATGCCAGTTTCCTTGACTCCGCCGAGCGAGTTTGTTATGATACTCGTTGTCATACTGAAGCGTCGCAGCGAGGCCCCCAGTTCGGGGGCCTCGCTCGAACGGGGGAAGAGGATCCTGGTCGTCTCGGCGCGTGTCGGTACAACTATTGCCACGCGTATCGAGACTATCGCATCTGCTCACTGATGGTCCGAGATGGCCGAGTACACCATGGCGAATGATTATCCTGTCGCACCAGGCAAGTTGCTGCTCGTGTGCTTTTTCCAGGTGCAGCCGGGCAAGCTTCGTCAGGTGCGTCAGCAACTTGAAGAGGCGCTACGCGAGGCCGGGCTTATCAATGGAGACACTACCTTCCATTGGTACTACGGGCTGTACATGCACGAGTTGGTCTGCTTGATGGAGACTGACAGACTCTATATCGCCGCAGATATCCCATTCGTGGACTACGTCAAGAAGACGGTGATCAGTCCGCACTTCATGTGGGTCAAGCCCGACGAAGAGGGTCCACAGGCCCTGCGGAGCCCTGCCGCTTCGCGAGACGACCCATTGGCACTACTGGTACACTGCAAAATCGAGAACGACTTGCTCCTGCAATACGGCGTGGCAGCGGAGCGTGCCGTGGCCAAGACACTCATTGACAACTATGGAGAATCCGGAAACGCTTATGTACTTGGAGGCTTTGGCTGGAATGATTTGCTTCTGATCTACACGGAATCGGATCTTTCAGCACTGCTTATGGGTGAGCCGCCTGAGGCGCACAACATATGGGCATTGACGCGAGACGAAGTCCAGCCACATATCCCGGCTTGGTCGGATGCACAGGACTGGTTCCAGGATACAAGCAATACCGTGTTCTCGCGCACCTATACATTGGCTGCGGTCGACGCCGAGGTGGTGGAGAAAGGACACTGGGACCGGATAGAGGGGACGGCGCCTCCCGCTCGTCTCGAGCTCCGGGCACTCACTGGGAGGATGGCGGACGTAGCTCAAGCCGTGGACAATACATTCCACGAGTTCCTCGAGGTCCAACCGCCCGGCTTGCGCGATGAGATTGGGGAGATAGACGCCAGTGTGAATCTGGAGGGCGACCGAAGTTGCACTTCCGCGAAGCTCCTGAGGTGTTACTTCGAGGGTTTGTTGGATGTAGGGAATCGCAAGGCGGACGAGGACAGACCTGTGTCACTGCTGTATCGGGCATGGCTGCGGCTGCAGACCGATGCTAACCCAGATGAGCGGAATATTGTGAAAAACTACTGGCGTCCCCTCAACCGATTCGAACTGGATCCGCCATCCAGCATGGTAGATCTCCTGCAGGCTCACCGGCCTCGCGCTCTCGCCTCGCTGCGTACGATCTACCGCCTCTATAACGGGTTGGCGCGAAACCACAGTTTGTACATTTACGCGCTCCTGTTCAGGCCGGCACTTCTATGCCTCGGGGAGCAAATGGATGGCCAGGCCCTGCAGATGCTAGCCAGCAAGCGACAGGATGACGACATGCCGCCATGGCAGTGGCGCGAGGAACTGCGCAGGCTTGACCAAGCAATCTCCGAGGCGGCTGACCTGACCGAAGAGGTTGTCGCTTTGTACTCGGCTCACTCCTACGGACTCATGAGTGAGACGCCGGAGCCGTTACCGGGACATTGCATATGTGCGCAGAGACTACTCGTAGCCCTCTTTGGCATCGCGTCCGCAGTTGTGCGAAGCGGGGGCTTCGTCTCAAACGAAGAAGAGACATACGCGTTTGTCATGTGGGTTCCCAAGCGGTGGCCAATCCCGTCCTTGGGTAGAGCTCCCATTGGGCCCAATGTTGCGCATATACCAGAAACCGATTTACTCAGCTTTGACGATGCGCTCTTCAGTGTCGCTCACGAGGCGGGCCATGCGCTGGTGCGGCGAAGTGAGAGCCTCGGGGGCATTTTCCAAGGCGCTCTCCGCGAGCCCTTCATAGAATTGGAGAGGCAATGCCGACTAGAGCCCCTGCCTTGCATAGACCAAAATACGTTGATGAAGGCTTGGAGAACTCGTTGGAGTGACGGACTGGAAGAAGTGTTCGGGGATCTTCTCGCGTATGCAACGGTCTGCTTCCGGGACATACGAGAGGTGCTTCTGCACCTGGACTACAGGGGCGTTGAGTTGCTAGGCACTGCGGAGCACCCAGCGATTCGGCGTTCCATACCGGCCATTGGTCGGGCTTTCTATGTATGGCTTTTCGACAGGGAGTGCAATGAGACTAATTCAGCCCCTCACCATTATACTCCGGAACTCGTGCGGGGACTCTTCCAAACTGATTACTTCGACCAGCTACGGGCCATTGCCGACACGACCGAGGACTCCAGCACGGGCTACCTGTGTGCGAGCGCGGACCGGACAATAGCAGACTTGCCAGAGGCAAACGATCCTACGTATCCATGGTGGCTCACCGATGGCTTTGTGCGGCTCTGCGGCCAGATGTTGACTCAGGTGTCAGATGCGTTGCCTGATTGGCGCAGAGATCTGCCCGAGGGGCATCTGGAACTGGCGCGCCAAGCCTGTAGAATGATCCACGGAACCAAAGCTTCCCTGACGCGGCAGGACGAAGCACTCTCTGTAGATTCTGTCATTGAGGCCTACGATGCCGGTTTGAAAACGGCAGGACTTCAGTTTGAGCAAGCTATGAATATGGAAGGCGGTGCTGCAGGTGACGATGCCCAGCGGCCATGAATAGTATGCACAAAGCCGATTCAGACGCCCCGATACCAGACTCATATATCGTCAGCATGTTCTACAATCCGCACGTGATTTGTGATGCAGACTCACGTGAACCGCATTACATGGCCGCCGAGGCTGTTTCGGCGCAGCTGGCATCCCGTGTCACTCAGAGCAGTCAAGTTCCCCAAGTTGGGGGGGCGGGTGCGCCAGAAGACGTAGCCACACAACTGACTAGCCAGTGGTCCCAACCTGGGCAAGCAGGCCGAGAAGATGTCGCTCGCAGGTACTACAATACGCGGAGGATAGGCGATCACGCTACGGGGGATGCCATAGTAGACGCAATCTATGATATCCACACATCAGATGAGCAGAAACAGCAGGACCTTGACTGGGTCAGTCTATGGCTTATCCCGATTGTGCTCGTCCCCATTCCAGGACTACTGTTCCTGGAAGCTGCATGGTCTGCTGGCCTCAAGCGAGCGAAGAGGAAGCGAGTTGATGGCATATTATTGCGCGACATGAGACCAGAGCAATAGGCTGAACGTGCTGGAAACAGGTCAATAGAACGTCCGCTCCACTCCACACAATTGTCGCTGGCCGAATGGGGGTGCATACGAGTGGTTTCCGGAACAGCGAACTACGGTTCTTTTGCATTCAGCCAGGTCGTGATAGTGCTCTTTTTGCTCCTTCTTGGGTCCAAATGGCAGGGCCTGTCCGACTACATTGTGGGTCGCCGTCTAGGCCCTATTCTTGCCGTCGTGATGGGAACCTCTGCATTCATATTCTTGGCCTCTGTTTTCGCCCTTGCACACTGCTACATCCCAACAGCCTTTGCACGCGCGCAGGCCTCCTGCTGCCTTAGCGGCTTCTGGGAGGCCCTCTATTTCGCCATAGCCGCAGGAGCAGGCACTAGCTTCGGCGACTTTGCACCGGTATCTGGCCTCGGCCGCTTTCTGGCCTGCGAGCAAGTTCTCCTCTTCTGGTGTCTCTTTGCCTATACAGGGGGGATTCTGTACCTAACGCTTCAGGGACGGGGCGAGCAGGAATTCGCGCAAAGCTCGGCCACTGCAAGACACAGCACCGGGCCATTTGGCACCTCTTCGCCTGACTGAGCAGATACTGGATGCTGCTGTTGCGGACGCTCATACGCTGCTCTTGTTACCTTATACTCCACTACACTCAGGACCCACACACATTGAGCACGTGCCAAATTGTGGGCATTTGGCACTCGCCCCAAGTGAGTGCTAAATGCCCCTTGATTTTTTCGCACCGTTACGCTATCATTACCGGCATTGAAGGTTGCGACACCCGAACAACTCGTCCCTCTGGGACGTGTTCGTTTCAGTATGACAAGGAGGTGCAAGTCGTGGCACTAAGGATTCTGGGCGACAAAGTAATGATCAAAGTGGATGAAGCACCCGAGACAGAGGGCGGCATCCTGCTGCCCGAGACCGCGCAGCAGCAGCCACAGCGCGGAACCATCGTCGCCGTCGGCGAGGGCAGACGCACTGAAGATGGCAAGCTCATCGCTCCCGACCTGCAAGTGGATGACGTCGTCATCTTCGCCAAGTACGGTGGGACCGAAATCAGTGATGAAGGTGAAGAGTATAAGATCCTCGAAACCAGCCAAATCTATGCCAAAGTCATCTAACCCATCGGCAAACGAGTGGGTTTAAGAAAGGAAGAGACAAGCTCATGGCCGCAAAGGAGATTCTCTACAATGAAAAAGCCCGCAGGGCGCTTGGGCGCGGTGCCAGTCAAGTCGCCGACGCAGTGAAGGTCACCCTCGGCCCGGCCGGGCGCAATGTCTTGTTGGACAAGAGCTTCGGCTCACCGACTATCACCAAGGACGGCGTCACCGTTGCCAAGGAGATCGAACTCGAAGACCACGCGGAGAACACCGGAGCACAACTGCTCCGCGAAGTCGCCTCCAAGACCAATGACGACGCCGGTGATGGCACCACCACTGCCACCGTACTGGCGCAGGCGATGCTCATTGAGGGGCTCAAGGCAGTCACCGCCGGCGCGAATCCCATGTTCATCAAGCGTGGGATTGACCGAGGCGTTGACGCCGCCGTCCAGGCGCTCCGCGACATGGCAGCCGATGTCGCCACTGAAGATGACATGCGCAATGTCGCCTCCATCGCCGGAAACTCTGAGACCATCGGTGACGTCGTCGCCGAGGCCATGCAGGAGGTCGGCAAGGATGGTGTCATCACGGTCGAGGAATCCAAGGGCATCGAAACAAGCCTCAAGCTGGTCGAAGGGCTTCAGTTCGACAAGGGTTACCTTTCGCCATACATGGTGACCAACCCTGAGAAGATGGAGGCAGTCCTCGAGAACCCGGCCATCCTCATCTACGAGAAGAAGATTAGCTCTGTGGCCGACATCGTCCCGGTGCTCGAAAAGATCGTTCAGGGCGGCCGGCAACTGCTCATCATCGCCGAAGACATTGATGGTGAGGCCCTCGCGACACTCGTAGTCAATAAACTGCGTGGCGCCCTCCAGGTCGTCGCCGTCAAGGCCCCTGGCTTCGGTGACCGCCGCAAGGCCATGCTCGAAGATATAGCCATCGTGACCAACGCCACCTTCATCAGCGAGGAACTCGGAATCACACTCGAGAACATTGACATGGACATGCTCGGTCAGGCCGAGCGCGTAACCGTCACTGCCGACGATACCACCATCATCGAAGGCGCGGCCTCACACGATGCCATTCGCGCCCGTATCAGTCAGATCCGCAATGAGATTGAAAAGACCGACTCCAACTACGACCGCGAGAAGCTCGAAGAGCGCCTCGCCAAGCTCTCCGGCGGCGTTGCCGTCATCGAAGTCGGCGCTGCTACTGAGACCGAGTTGAAGGAAAAGCAACATCGCTTCGAGGACGCACTCTCTGCAACGCGTGCAGCCGTGCAGGAAGGCATCATCGCAGGCGGCGGCACCTCGCTGATTAACGCCATCCCTGCCCTGGATGCCGTCAAGGCCGAGGGCGACATCGCCATCGGTGTCGAGATCGTACGCAAGGCACTCAGCGCACCGTTGCGACAGATCGCCGACAACGCCGGCCACGAAGGCTCTGTAGTCGTCAGGGAAGTGGCTGTCTCGAAGAAGAAGAACTATGGCTTCAACGCCCGCACCGGCGAATTTGAGGACCTGGTCAAGGCCGGTATCATAGACCCGCTCCTCGTCACGCGCTACGCCCTGGAGAATGCCGGCTCCGTTGCCGGCATGATCCTCACCACTGAGAGCCTCATCGCAGAGGAAGAAGAGGAAGAAGAGGACGAAGACTAGGGCAGCCGGTACGCACCAGCAGGCACATATCTGACGGGGACGCGCCAACTCAGGCTCGTCCCCGTTTCATTCTCCTGTCCCTCAGGAGTTCACCACCTTACCGCCTACGTTCAACTATTGGCTTGACAGCTAGGCATTTGCCGGTTAGAATAGTGCCAGGTAGTGTATAGGTTTTCCCCAAAACTTTCTGCAGACTTATATGCCATTGTCTATGTCTCTGGAACCGCCATCCAGTGGGGCCAGGAGCCGAACGATGAAGATATGCAGCGAATGTGGAGCTCAGAACGCCGACCACAGCTATTTGTGTGTCCAGTGCGGAGCGCGGTTGAGTGGCGTTTCTGCGGATGCGGAGGCAGACTACACCGGCGATACCGACCAGATCCCCCCCCAGAACGCGGATTCAGCCGATGACCTACTCACGACCGCCTCAGATGCTCTAGCTGACGGTCGGCCCCGTGACGCTATTGAGTACTGTCACCGCGCACTGGCACTCGAACCCAGCTATACCTCGGCCTTTGCGCTGCTGGGCATGGCATACGAGGAGAGCGCCGAGCCCGAAGCGGCTCTTGAAGCCTACAACAACGTTCTGCGGCTGGACCCGTCGCGCAGCGCCGAGCGCCAGAAGGTTAACCTCCTTAAGTTGCAGATACTCCGCAGAGAGCAGACGGAAACCCCCGAACAGACGCAGGTATTGTGGGCGAAACATGCGCCACTGATACTCGCCATTGCCGCAGCTTTCCTTGTCTTTGTGGTGGGCGCATTCTTCATCATCAGTGCCCGCAACGCCCAGCGTCTCGGCGATGACGAGCAGGCTTACGAAGCCGCAATGGCTGCCGGCAACGAGGCCATGGCCGACGGCCGCTACGACAAGGCGGAATCGCATTTCGCCGTCGCCTTGCGCGCAAAGCCGGATGACGGAGCCGCCCAGACGCGACTCGACAACGCTCGCAAGCGGAAGACGGAAGCTCAAGCATCCCAAACTGCCCAGATACCCAAGTGGCTACCATCAAAGGGGCCCAATCCGTTCAGGCCTGTCATTATACCGGCAACCAAGGAAGACGAGCCTCTTCCCACAGCCGCCCCACCTTTTGCACCCTCGCCTGTGGTCTCTTCTTCGCTACCTCGCACCGTTCATGGCAGCAGCAGAGAGGGGTCGCGCACTACCCCGCCGTCCGCTGTTTCCCAGCGCGACGCCGCCGGCGCCGACGATAAGTCGCCGTCTCCTATCAGCCCTCGTGCTGATTCCCAGCCTGTAAAACCCGCTGAGACCACAACGCCGGCTGTGCCAGACAAGGAACAAGAGCGCGGCCCCGGCGAGATCACCATCTGGACCAGCGACAAGCCTGCTACGTCCCCCAAACCAAAATGTCCCGCTGCCGACCCGAGGCCTCTGCGCGAGAAAGCGGATCAACTCAGCAGCCAGAAACGTTACAAAGAGGCCAGTGAGACCTACGGCGCGGCCATCGAAGCATATCGGCAGCAGATGGAAAGCAATCCGCAAAGCCGCGCGGCCGCACAGGCCGCTATTGACACGCTCAACAGGAAACGCCAGTTGTGCGATACACAACAATGATAAGCCGACCGGGCCGAAGCGAGGGCGCTCCTTGCAGAGGCCGGCGGGTACACAGGAGGAAGCTGATTGCACATTCGGCCTTGGCCTAGCGCTCTGGTTCTACTGCTTCTCGCGCCTGCCGCCGTCGCCGACCAGCAGGACACCGGCGTAGTTTTCCTCCTGCCCGGCGATGCCTATACTCCTCAACTCAGCGCCCTGTGTGACACTATCCTCAATACTGTCGCAGGCCTTCATGACCGCCAGGCCGTACTCTTGCACTTCGCGTCACCCCTGCTGGGAGACCAGGATGCGCGTGAGCAGTTCCGAGGGCTCGCTGATGACGCACAGGACCTCGGATCTTTTGCTGCGACCTCGGACCTTGATGAGATACTCCTCGTGCGCATCGTGATGCCCGACAGGAACGCGCCCACCGCCGAGATGACTATCACCACATTCTGGGGTGGAGTTGAACTCGACGGCGTCCGTAGCTTCGAGATCACAGTGCCGGCGCTCACACCTGCTCACCTCAAGATCGTCGCCCAGCGTTTTCGCGCCCATATCGCCGCAGGCTTTGAGACCGCTCAACTCATGCATTCTGCCCCCCCCACTAAGCCGGCGGCGACCGATACCCACAAGCCCACGCCCGCGCCTGAGACCACTCAGACGCCACCGTCGGACAAGGTGGAGCCGGACACCACCGACACACCGCCGGAGAAGCGTCCTGACACAGCCACCGACAGGCAACCGGTACCGGTGGAAAAGCCCGAGACCATGCCCATCGAGCCGGGGCCGAGTACACCCATGACCAGTCCACCTGCTCGCACCGACAAGCCCGCAGCTCCCACCGGGCCGGCTACACCGGTTCCTGTGACTGCACCGGCAGACAAGCCGGCGCCTCCTGCTATGAGGCCGCCACCCGCGAAACAAATGCTTCCATCTCCGCCCGGCGACAAGCCTTCGCTGCCCGAGGAAACTGCGGCCAAACCTGCAGCAGAGATCGGCCCCCACACGGCACTCGCCCGCCAGGCCCTGGCAGTCGGCGACCTCGAGGCGACCAGGCGTGAGTTGAATGTCGCCATGAGGAGCGGTGAGCCGCTGTTCGAAGCCCATCTGTTGCGAGCCGAACTCGCCCGCGTTGAAGGTGATACCCGTGAGCAGCGTATTTCACTGGAGCGCGCTTCCAGAGTCGATCCCACTTCCGTCGAGCCTCAGTTGCGCTTGGCGACTCTCTACTACTCGCAGGGCCTCTGGCAGAAGGCCGTGAGTCTCTACGATGAGGCCATTGAGCTCGCCCCCGATGCCACCGCCGCATACGTGGGTGCCGCTGCCATCTTCACTAACAGGAACAGGCCGAAAGAAGCCGCCGCGTATCTCGCCGAGGCCGCCACGCGCAACCCACAGGCCTATTCATTGCTCATGAAGCTGGGCGATGCCTACCGCATGGCCAAGATGTTTGCCGAAGCCGAAGAGGCATATCAGCTGGCGGCCCGCACTCCCGACCCCGACTTGCGCAGCCAGGTCTTCGACAGACTCGGCGACCTCTACGTGGTAGGCGAGCAGTATGCCGATGGCTTTTCCTACTATGCCGGTGCTGCCAGACTACGCCAGGACCACAGCAGTCCGCTTGGCCGCAAGCGCTACCAGATAATTATGGCGACCGCAGACAGAGCCGTCATGTCAAATCTTCAGAGCGCCGCCGACGCCTTTAATAGATACCTCGCTGACACGAGCGTACCCAGGCAGTACTCCTACCGCGCATCGGAGCTCGCCGACCAACGCATACGCGACGTCATCGAATTCGCCGAACTCGTTGTACCACCGGCGGAAGCGCGTCAACTCCACCTGCGCAGACAGCTCTTCTACAGCCTCGCCCTCGAAGCCGCGGTGAGTCTGACCACACACCTCGATACAAATATCGAGGTGGCGCTGAAGCAGTACCAGAGGGCGAAGGCCGAAGCCGAGAGCGAGTTCGAGCAACTCCGTGCCTTGGCCGACGCGTAATGGATGCACCGGGTTCGGTTTCTGTGACCATTGGCAAACTACTAATCGCTGGCGGCATCTTGCTCGTAGCCTTCGGTATCGCGATGTATCTGTTGGGCCGTTACGGCGCCGAGTGGCGCGGTCTGCCTGGGGATATTGTGCTACGCATCGGCAACGTGACCATATTTCTGCCATTGGCAACGAGTATCGCCATAAGCATAGCGCTCAGTGTCATATTGAGTCTCGGTTGGTTTCTTGTAGGCCTTTTGAGACGGTAATCTTTGGCGTCACTGGAAAGAGATTTGCCCGGGGAAGTGAGTAGAGGTGCTCAATGCAACTGCAGACTAATGTGGAGGCTATAGACATAGAATGCGACAACACGAATGGGTGAACGGCGAATCCGGCCGCAAGATTCGGCGGCGGCTCAAGGAAGTGCGTGAAGCAACCGGCAACGGCGACGAGACCGGGCCTGACGACGGCACAGAAATTGCTGACAATCCAGGCGGGCAGACAAGGCAACAGCACGCGTCATGGGTCCTGGAGCAACTCAGCAGTGACAGCAGCACCGCGGACAAGCTCAAGGCTCTTCAGGCTCGACAGCAACGTCTGCCACTTGATATCGAAACATCTACGCATGAGCCGGCGGCGCAGACTCCGGCCAAGAAGACGCGTGACGAACTCGTCGAGCGTCTCCTTGATCCGGTACTCACGCTCCAGGAGACTGCAATCCTACTCGATG
>CAZCJS010000113.1:0-12640 GCA_964498775.1 uncultured Armatimonadia bacterium | reverse complement strand
CGCGAAGGGGACGCGCAGCGTCCTCCCGCGCTATCAGCTTCCAGCCCGAGTCCGTTCGAAGTCCTTCTCGCGGAATACCAAAGCTCTCCAATAGATCAACATACTTGCGGGACACGACACTATCCTACCGAAAACACCAAATGCAAAGCCCGCCCCATCGTCTGAGGCGGGCCTTCTGCTCAGTATTCGCATCCCCGGACGCTAGGACGGCATCACCGACACAGTCTCCTCCTGTATCTCCGCCACCACTTCACCATCCGCATCTATATCCACGTACAGTACACCACTGCACTGCTGCCTGTCAGCCTCGAGCAGGCACAGCGCGACGGGGTCCTCGATGTACTGCCGCACGGCCCGGCGCAGCGGACGGGCACCCATCGTCGGGTCATAACCCTCTTCCGCCAGCCGAGCGTGCAACTGCTCGCTGATTTCCAGTTTCAGCCCCCGGCCCTCCAACTGCTCATGTACATTCCGCAACTCCAAGTCCACTATCGCCGCGATCTCCTCAGGTGTCAGAGCATGGAACACTACAACATCATCCACCCGGTTGAGGAACTCAGGGCTGAACGTCTTGTGCAACTCGTCGGTCACCTTCGTCTTCATCCGGCTGTAGTCTTTGCGCCTGTCGCGCTGGGCTTTCTTACCCTCTTCCGTCGCGAAGCCAACAGGCTTATCAAGCGTGATCGTCCGCGCACCGACATTCGACGTCATGATTACCACGGTGTTCTTGAAGTCCACCGTGCGCCCTTGCGCATCAGTGAGACGACCGTCCTCCATGATCTGGAGGAGAATGTTGAAAACCTCATAGTGTGCTTTCTCGATCTCGTCGAAAAGTACGACCGAGTACGGCCGCCGCCGCACGGCCTCCGAGAGCTGCCCGCTCTCGTCATATCCGACATAGCCAGGCGGCGCGCCAATGAGGCGCGAGACGGCGAACTTCTCCATGTACTCCGACATGTCTATCCGAATCAGCGCATCGCTGTCCTCAAATAGAAACTTGGCCAGCGTCTGGGCTAACAACGTCTTGCCCACACCCGTCGGGCCCAGGAATATGAACGATCCCATCGGCCTCCGTGGGTCCTTCACTCCTGCCCGCGCGCGCCGAATCGCCTTCGACACCGCCGTGATCGCCGCGTCCTGACCCACTATATCCTTATGCAGCTCATCCTCCATTTGCAGCAACCGTTGTGTCTCTTCCTGCGATATTGCGCTGACCGGAATCCCCGTCCACATGGACACGACATCGGCGATATCCTCAGCCAGCACTAACGGCGCCTCCCCATCCTCCCACTCCTGCTGCAGTCGCGCTATCTCGGCCTCGATCTGCTGCCTTCTGCTCTCCGCTCTCTGCGCCTCCTCGATGTCGTAGCCTTCCGGAGAGAGCGCCTCTTCCATGTTGCGCTCGATATCGGCACGCTCTTCCGTAAGTTCGCCCAGCTCCGGCTGCTGCTTGAAGTGCCGCAGCTTTACCCGCGCAGCGGCTTCGTCAATCAGGTCAATGGCCTTGTCAGGCAGCGAGCGGTCACTGATATAGCGCACGGACAAATCAACGGCGCTGTGCAGCGCATCCTCCGTCATCTGCACGCGGTGGTACTCCTCGTAGCGCTCACGAATCCCTAGTAGAATCTCCACAGTGTCCTCGGCATCCGGCTCCAGAACCCTCACTCCCTGGAAACGGCGCTCCAAAGACGGGGTCTTCTCGATATGCTTCCGGTACTCGTCGCTCGTCGCGGCCCCAATGCACTGCAGTTCACCACGCGCCAGACCCGGCTTGAGTATATTCGACGCGTCCATAGCACCCTCGGCCGCACCTGTACCCACGATCGTGTGCAGCTCGTCGAGGAACACGATGATCTCACCATCGCTTTCCCGTATCTCTTCCAACACCCGCTTCATCCGGTCCTCGAACTCCCCACGGTACTTCGTGCCGGCCACAAGACTGGCCAAATCCAGGGCCACCAGACGCTTATCCTGAAGCAGTGGCGGTATCTCTCGGTTGACGAT
Source organism: uncultured Armatimonadia bacterium (assembly GCA_964498775.1). Classification (GTDB taxonomy): domain Bacteria; phylum Armatimonadota; class Zipacnadia; order Zipacnadales; family UBA11051; genus UBA11051. The sequence goes on along the minus strand of CAZCJS010000113.1, from coordinate 10,636 downwards.
CTTCTGGGCCAGACCTTCCACGATCGCCGTCTTACCCACACCCGCCTCCCCGATCAGACACGGATTATTCTTCGTCCGCCGACACAGAATCTGGATGACGCGCTCGGTCTCTGTCTCACGGTTGACTATCGGGTCCAGCTTGCCCTCGCGCGCGAGCTCGGTCAGGTCGCGACTGAAGTAGTCCAGCGTCGGCGTCGTACTCCCGTCCTCTTCACCTCGCTGCTCCTCATCATCACCGCGCCCTGAGATCTCGCGTAACGCCTGCCGCACCATCGGAAGATCTGCGCCCTGCCGCCGCAGCAGACGATAGGCCGCGCCACGTCCCTCTCGTAGCAGGCCTAGCAGTATATGCTCCGTACCAATATGGTAATCGCCAAGCTGCCGCGCCTCCGCGTACGCGCGACTCAGTACCCGCTGGGCCTCGGGAGTGAACGACACCTCGGACGAACCCTCACCACCGACCTCTGCCTCCATCTGCCTGCGAAGCCCGCTCCGAAGACGGTCTAAGTCGAGGTCCAAACTCTCCAGTATCTCGGCTGCCACACCCTCGCGCAGCCTCATCAGACCCAGAAGCAAATGCTCCGTCGAGATCAACTGCATTCCCATCCGCTGTGCCTCATCATGTGCCATCAGCACAGCACGACGGGCACGACTTGTAAAACGCTGCCATAATTCCATTAACAGTACTTCCCCTTGATGACTATTTCTGCTCTACCGTAATTTAGTTCAGTAGTAAAATCACACAGTTTCCCCCACGTCGCTCTTCACAAAAGCAATCCTAAATAGCCTCCATCCGCAGTACTTGTCAGTCTAAGGACGCTCGGGTAGCCCGCAATGTTCCCCAACAATATTCCCCGCCTGTCCTCCGCAACATCTGCAGCTTCCCGCAACCAAACTGGTGCCTGCAATCCATGCACACACAAGCGCACTCCTATCATGCGTTTACAGCATGACGGCGCTCAGTAATCTGCTATAATAAACGCCCGTCACACCCGCGAAGTTCCCCAGGCCGGTCGGCTTAGTCATATATCGGCGTGCCTTCGGATTGAGTTAAGGTAACGAACGCTTCCCGCAGTAATTCCGTTATCCGCCCCGGCTTGCCGTCACCAATCTGGCGGCCGTCAACTGACACCACGCCGATCAGCTCCGCCGCCGTACCCGTCAGGAAACACTCATCGGCACAATACACTTCCTTGAGTCGAAACAGCTTCTCATGTACTGGTAGCCCCCGCAACTCCGCCAACTCCATGACTGTGTCTCGCGTTATGCCGCCGAGGTTCCCCAGGTACAGCGGCGGAGTTATCAGCATCCCGCGCTCAACCAGGAACAGATTGTCTGCCGTACACTCGGCCACATACCCCTCGGTTGACAACATGATGCCCTCCGGAACGCCCGCATGGGTCGTCTCCATCTTGGCGAGTATGTTGTTGAGGTAGTTTAGCGACTTGATACCCGTGTCCAGCGCCGTCGGATCGTGACGCCGCGTAGAACACGTTACCAGCGCCAGACCATTCTCATAGTACTCCTCAGGATACAGCGCTATCGAGGCAGCGATAATGAACACCGTCGGCATCGGACACTTCGCCGGGTCCAGACCCAAATCCCCACACCCACGTGTCACCACTAACCGCACGTAGCCGTCTCGCAGATCGTTGGCTCGCAGCGTCTCCAGAACCGCCTCCGTCAACTCAGACTTCTCCATCGGTATCTGCAGCATTATCGCGCGTGCGCTGTCCCACAGGCGGTCGAGGTGCTCCTCCAACCGGAACACTCGCCCGTTGTAGGCTCGGATACCCTCAAACACCCCATCACCGTACAGCAACCCGTGGTCAAAGACCGATACCTTCGCCTGCTCTTCGGGGACAAGCTCACCATTCAGATAAATCGTCAATCCCATACTAATTGCTCCTTCTCACTGAAAACTCGGCAGTCCGTCCTCGTCCCTGTCGCTATCGCCGAGCCTGACGATACTATATTATAAGCCAAGAGTGGGCCAATTCAAACTCACTGCAGCCAAATGACCCAAAGATTATTTTATACTTCGCCCCTCTCTGGCCGTATCCTGCCTGCAGGTATCGGCTCGCCGGCGGTGAACCTTAGACTCTCTTCCCGGCGAATAAGCGCAATAAATCAACAACAGTGAGGTCATTTCAAATGCAACAACTCGGATACGGTATCATCGGCCTGGGCATGGTCAGCAAGAGGCATCTCGACGCTGCAGAAACCATTCCCGGAGCACGCCTTGTCGCCATCGCGGACCACAATGTCGAGAAAGCAGAAGATGTCAGCGCCCAACGCCACTCCCACCCGACGGTCTATGGCGATTACCATGACTTGCTGGCCGATGCTGATGTGGATGTCGTCGTTGTAGCCGTGCCCACCCAATTTCATGCCGAGGTCGCAATCGCTGCGGCCGAGGCAGGTAAACACATCTACTGTGAGAAGGCCATGGCACCCACGCTCGCCCAGTGCCGCGCCATGATCGCCGCCGCCGATGACAACGACATCAAGCTGACCATCGGCCAGAGCACCCGCTTTCAGGCTCATTTCGTCCAGGCCCGACGCGTCATCGAGAACGGACAGATCGGCGAAATTATCGCCGTGGACGGTGCCTTCCCCCAATCCGCGACTACACCCGACAAGGTGCGCGACGACTTCTGGCGCTTCAAAGCAGGTGCCCGCGGCCACGGCTTCGTAGTAAACTTCGGTTGCCACTACATTGATACCGCCCGATATCTCTGCGACTACGATCCCAGAGAAATCAGCGCCTGGATCGCCAACCGCTTCAGCGACGGCCAGACACCGGAAGACCAGTTCATCATCACTGCTATTTGCCAGGACCAGGTTGCCATCAACATCGCCATGTACTCCGCCCCGAACTCCACACCGTCACGCACCAACGGCTTCGTCATCTACGGTACCGAAGGCATCCTCGAGGCCTACTACCGACCTGATGGCGTCGCACTCAAACGCGGCAGCGAAGACCTCCAGCCCATTGAGCTTGACCAGGACCTCAAGGCCGAGGAGACCTGGCTGCGATTCCATCGCCTCTTCCGCGAGTGCATCGAGAACGACACGGCACCGCCGGTAACCGGGCGCGACGGCATGCTCAATGTCGAGTGGGCGCTCGCAGCTTACCTCGCCAATGAGCGCCGCGCCTGGATGGACCTCCCGCTCGGCCCTGAATTCTACGAATACGCTGGACCCAGACTCTACGAATCACTCCCCGTACCGCAAGCCTGAGCACACGTGGCGCCACCAGGCAATCAGCTCTCCCTTGCCACCGGCCACCACAACATGGCACCTTCACGAGGGTATCTAACATGAAGACACTCGGATATGGCATCATCGGCTGCGGCAGAGTCAGCGCCCGGCACATGACTACAGTCGAAGCAGGCGAGGCCATGAAGCTCGTAGCCGTCGCCGACATGCACATCGAGCGCGCCCGCCAAGTCAGCGCTCAACGTACCTCTCGACCAACGGTCTATGCAGACTACAAAGATCTGCTTGCCGATGAGAACGTGGATGTCGTGGTCATCTGCCTCCCGTCCCAGCTCCACGCTCAGGCCACAATCGCGGCTGCCAACGCCGGCAAGCACGTGTATTGCGAGAAAGTGATGGCTGCGACCCTGCAGCAGGCGCGTGCGATGATCGATGCCGCCGAGACCAACGGTGTCAAGCTCAATATCGGCCACAACACCCGCTATTTCCCGCCCTACGCTCAGGCCCATAGACTGATCCAAGCCGGACAGATCGGCGAGGTAATTGCGGTTGACGGCGCCTTCCCGACCTCGGCAATGCTACCCGACACCGTGCGGCCAACTTTCTGGGGCATCAAGGCCGGCGCCCGCGGCCATGGCATGGTCATGAACTTCGGTTGTCACTACATTGACGCGGCCCGCTACCTATGCGCAGACGAATTCTCCCGCGTCAGCGCCTACATCACCAACCGCTACAGTCGCGGCCAGACGCCCGAAGACCAGTACCTTATCACCGCGCTGTCTCACTCCGGAGCCATCGTTACCATCGCTCAGTATGCCCAGTTGACCAATATCGGCTCCCGCAACACCGGCTTCATGATCTATGGCAGCGAGGGCACCATCGAGGCTTTCTATCAGCCCGAGCGCCTGGCCATCAAGCGCGCGGGTGACGAGGGCTACACCGACATCAACTTCGACGAGGATATCCGCAGTGAGGGGGCCTGGCCGCGTCTGCACAGGGAGTTCCGCCAGGCTATCGAAAATGACACTACCCCGCCCGTACCCGGCATTGAGGGCTACCGTAACATCGAATGGGCTCTCGGGGCATATCTATCCGATGAACGCTGCGCCTGGATGGACCTCCCTCTCGCCCCTGAATTCCACGACTACGCCGGTCCTACGCTCCACGAGTCCCTCCCCGTCTCGGAGCCATGAGCGCAGCCGGATACCGCCACAAAAATCCAATGCCCAATCTGAGTGATGAGCAATGCCCTAACACCATCCTCAGCCCGCTCCGCCCTCTCGTTCCCACAGTTCCAGGACGTGGCGGTACTCCGAGAACTCCCGTCCCCTCAGCAGCTTGCGCTTCATCCCCACATCGGGGTCGCGGTGGTAATGCTCCTGCCATTGCATCTCGAAGCCGAGCTTGCCCAACTCAGCCCCGGCGTCCTTCCCACGACTGGTGAAGTTGATCCCGTGCCAGCCGCTCATCGGCGAGTACTGCACGAACACCCGCTTCGCACCGGTTGCTTCGATGCGTGCCCGCGCCTTCTCACGGTCGTCGCGCCACTCGCGAACGCAGATACTCTCGGGCCCGTAGTAGTACTGAAACGGCCCCATCACCGTCCAGACTTCATCTCCGGGCCGAGCCATCTGCCTCGTCAGCTCCGCCAGGCCCCGCCAGTCATCAACAAGTTCCAAGTATTGATACTGCCGCCCGGTGTATAAATTACCCAAACCATAAGCGGCCAATGCCGCCAGACCCAACGCACCCACTGCCCGCCACTTCCGAGAACTGATGCTCACAAGGCCTCCGCCCAGTGCTATGCTCACCGGCACAAGCAGCACCAGCCAGTACCGCGATGACGAGATTGCCGGAGCCACCAGCGTAACCAGCAAACACAAAAAGAAAAACGCCACAGTCACCGGCCTGATGCTTGCGACATCAGCGTCAGAGCTTACCAGGAAACGCCAGCCGAGCCATACTAATAGCACCGTCGCCGGAATCATCACGGCCCAGTTCCATGGCAGCACCGTCGGCCCCACCGTCAGGTTCTGTACAAGCACTGCAACTTTCGCCAGGGCACCGGCGATACTGGCTCCATCCATCCCCGCAGGGGCTCCGATCTTCGGAAAGCTCCACGCCAGCGCCGAACCCACAATCGGGGCGACCCCCAAGGTGCATACCAGCGCAGCCACCAGCCACTGTTTCCACTGGATCGCCGAACGCCGCACCCCCCAAAGCGCCAACAACATCAGCACAAAGACCACTGCGCCGGCCATGAATACCGTATAGCAGGCAAGCACGAAACAGACCAACGCCACCACCCAGCCCCACAGCGCCCGCCGTCTCACCGCCGCAATCAATCCCACACACCCAAACGCCAGGATCCCACCTACCAGCGGGTGCCAGCGATTGCTCTGGCTGAAGAGCACGCCCATCGGGGAAATGGCCACGAGTAACCCAACCGGCAGGCTCAGGCGAGACGCGCCCCAGACCGCCGGTATCAAAAAAGCCGCCACAGCCGTCAGCACACCGAATACCGCGCCCACGATACGCCATTCGAACTCCGTCTCAGCACCTGCCAGGTAGGATAGCTTCGGGATGGCGTAGTGCAACGGGGGATGCCAGGCAGGTCGCGCTTGCTTCTGCAGGGCCCACATCTGAGGACTGCTGCCCATCTCGACAGTCAGTATCTCGTCTCCGTGGAACGAACGCGTGCCGAGCCCGTAGAACCGCAGCGCCGCGCTGATCACCACCACCAGCAGCAGCCCGTGCCGGCCGCTGAGCCTGAAGCGCCCACAGCGTGCCACCACTTCACCCAAATCCAACTCCGGACGCTCCGTGCTGTCTTCTGTGCGTGGGCTCATGCGCTAGTCATCTTGCCGATGCGCTCAAGCGGTCGAGCTAGCGAGTCGTTACTCTGTCGTGGGCTTGGGCGCTGGCTCAACAGGGCCGGTCGTGGTACCCCCCGGGGCCATGGTGGGTTTCAGTTCCGGCCGCAGCGGCTGGTTGTAACGCTGGCTATCCCGGTACCTCTTCAAATCCTGCAGCAGGTTATCCAGCCGGATAATCAACTGATCCAGAGTATCTCCAGTGGCGATGGCCTCATAGACCTCGACCTCGCCGAGCTCAACGAACTGGTCCGAAAACCAATTCGACACGATGGCCACCTTCAGGAAGCGGCATTCTACCGGCGGGAAATCGAAGGTCTGCGGAATGCCCTTGTTGAGCAGCCGGCCACTCTTCACCTCAACCCACGGGCCCTCTGCCGTCGTGTTGGAAACCAGTATCTTGAAGTCCTTCGCCCACCGGCCAATCTCCGCCGGATCGTCGGTCGTCGGATCAATCCGCACACGCGTTATCAGCCTTGTCTTCTGGTTCTGGAACGCAATAACGAACCACTGCGGTGCGGCAGGCGTAGGCGCCACTGCCGATGACCAACCGTAGGAGTCGCGCGGACGTTCCGTCGCAGTGACATGAATCCCGTCAATGACATTGGACACCTGCCATTGTTTCACCGGCTGCTTATTCTCATCCAAAATGTGACTCGAAAAAGCCACAATATGGCCCCCATTGGCAGCCAAAGCGACATTCGTGGCGCCCACTGCGAATTCGTCCGCACCCAGCGCCGGCGTTCTCACCACCAATCCGCTAGCTACACACACTACGGCGACAAGCACGGCCCATCGCTTATGCATATTGTTCTCCTCGGTTGTGTCTTATGCTGTTCATCTTCTACGGTCTGTCAATCACCCGCCGGGCGGGGCCTCTCCGAGCTCTCCAGCATGAACGGCTCGCTATAGACGGAATTGCCCTCATGAAGCACTTCGACCGTCGCGTTGCCGCTGATGATGATGGGAATCACGTCGCTCTTCCCCGGGTTCAGTATCCTGGCACCCATGTCCAGCCGCGTGTGCACATCATCACTCAAAATCACATGGATCTCCTGGCCTTCTTTCGTCCCCTGCGCTGTAACGCGCACCAACAGCCGACGTTCGGCTGAGCTCGCCGGCTGATACGTCTCGTCCCTTCTCACTTCGACAAGCGGATCCACCAATCGTTCTGCTTCATCTGCGTCCGCGTCCTCACCAGGCACGGTCACTCTCTCCGAATCATCAGGCTCCTCTGCCTCTTCAAGACCCTTGCTAACGACCAGATCCACTGATGTACCCTCGTCCACTCGCGCCGCCGGCTCAATGGCCTGACTGATAACGTGATTGGCCGCCACTTCATCACTGTGCTTCCAGTCCAGACCCCCGGCCCTTAGCCCCGCCTCAGTCAGCAACGCCTTTGCCGTGTCCAGGTCCTTCCCCACCACACTCACTACAACTACTTCCTCCTTACCCCTGCTAACCACTATATTGACCGCCGTCTGCGTCCTCACTGTCGCGCCGACCTCCGGACTCTGCGATACTACTGTGCCGACCGGCTTGCCCTCCTCCTCCACATAATCCACCCGCCCGACCATAAGGCCTGCGCGGTTCAGCTCATCCCGCGCATCGGCTTCCGTCATTCCCTTTACCATCGGCACCTGCACATTCTTCGGCGCATGTCCCGAGTAGAAAGCCACCTTGGCCAGCCACAGCACCCCCCCCAGAGCTATCACACCTAGAATCACGGCTCCCACCATCGCTGCTACCATCGCCGTCTGGTTCGCTTCCTGGCGCCCTGACACGCCAGCACGACGCGGACCTCCAAATCCTGCCTCGCCGCCGCCGGCCTGCTGTTGCGTTCCCCCAGCCGGCACCGCATCCGCCACCGGTGCCTCAAAACGTACTGTAGCATCCTCGGCGCTCGGAGTCAGTATCCCGGTCTGATCCAGCTCCACTCCGTCACCAAGCTTCTCCAGGTCCTCAAGCATCTCATTGGCATTCCGATAGCGCCGAGCCAGGTCACGCATCAGCGCCTTACCCACCACAAACTCCACCGACGGGCCGATGTTGACGTTGCGCAGATGCAGCGGCGGAACTCGCTGCTGGACGTGTTTCGCAGCCACTTCTGCCGCGCTCTTGCCCGTGAACGGGAGGGTACCTGTCAGTGCCTCGTACATGGCGATCCCAAGGCTGTAAAGATCCGACTGTGGACCCGTCGCTCGCCCCTGCGCCTGCTCCGGTGACATGTAGTGAGCCGACCCCAGCACCATCCCACCATTCGTAAGGCCCCGCTCACCGACCGCAGCCGCAATGCCGAAATCAGAAAGCTTGGCGTGTCCGTCATCAGTGAACAGGATGTTGTGCGGCTTGATGTCACGATGCACGATCCCCGCGCCATGCGCGTACGCCAGGGCCCGACAACACTCGATACTCACTTGCAGCACCTTGCGCAGTGGCAAAGGAGCATACTCGCGAATCACCGCCTTCAAATCCGGCTCCGGCAGATACTCCATCACAATATAATAGACACCGTTATCCGCCCCGGTGTCGTAAATCTGCACGATGTTCGGATGGCTCAGCTTGGCGGCGGCATGTGCCTCACGCCGGAACCGCTCAACCACCTCCCCATCACTGGCGTATTCGTCCTTAAGCACCTTGATGGCCACAGCGCGTTCGAGGGAGATGTCTAAGCCGCGATAGACCACGGCCATCCCTCCCTCGCCGATGCGTTCCTCAACGCGATAGCGCCCTGCTATTAGTGACCCTTCCATAATCCAAATCGCCTCTGCCACCGCTATACAAAAAGATTACTTACTACTTTCCGAGTGCTGCCCGCAAAACCGCTACCGCCACAGGACCGGCCACTGCACTGCCCGAACCGCCGTTCTCCACGATTACCGTTACCACTACTGACGGACTGTCGGCAGGAGCAAAACACGTAAACCACGCATGTGGCTCACCTGCCGGGTTCTGTGCTGAACCTGTCTTCGCGGCGACCTCAACACCTGCTGTATCAGCTACGCCACCAGTGCCTTCTTCGACGACCGACCGCATCATACCTGCTACTGCCTGCGCCGTTTCCTTGCTTATCGCGCGACCCAGAACATGACCTTCTCCCCGCGTAATGACCCGCCCACCGGCCGTCCGCACATCAGCCACTATGAACGGCTGCACCACCTCACCCCCCCGCGCGATTGTCGCCGTCAGCCGCGCAATCGAAAGCGGCGTCAGCAGGCTCGCGCCCTGACCGAAGCTCGCCTCCGCCAACTGCATCTCTCCCTTGAAACCCTTGAAATCTGCCATCCGTCCTGTGCTCGTCGGCAGCGGCAGGTTCGCCGCATCCAGCAGGTGAAAACTCTTCACATAGCCACGGAAACGGTCCGGACCCAGTTCATTACCCAATTTGGCGAAAGCAATATTGCACGAATCAGCCAGCGCCCGTCTCAGAGTAATCTTGCCGTGACCCCCGCTACGACGGCATTTCACCAGCGTCCCGGCAATCCGCTCCGCACCCGCACACTCCAGCTTCGCTCCCGGATCCGAGAGCCCCGCATCTATCGCCGCCGCCGCAGTGAATATCTTGAATACCGACCCCGGTGGGTACATCCCCTGCAGAGGACGATTGATCTCCGGCTTCTCCGGATCATACCTGAAAACGTTGTAGTCATCCTCGCTTCTCGTGATCTCCGCCGGGGCGTATGTCGGTGCGCTATACAGAACCAGCAGCGCACCACTCTCAGGCTCCAGCGCGATCACCGCACCCCGCCGGCCCCGCATCATCCGGCGGGCAAGCTGCTGCAGGTGCCCGTCTATAGTCAGAGTGATATCATTGCCTGCCGGCCTTCCCTGTAGGATATCCTCCCACGGCTGTGAGTAACCCTTCTGCGCATAGAACACATCGCTCAGAGTTTTCTGCAGACCACTGCGCGCGTTGTAACCGGTCAAATGGCAGAAAGCCTCCGTATCCGCATACACCCGCTCCCAACCGTCTTCCGTCTCCCTCGCATCGAGTATCGTCAACCCGTCGCTGGTTAGCAGCCGTCCCGGCTGCACGCGCCGACGTATCCGCTCCGCCCGATTGTTCTCCTCGGCGTCCTCCAGACGCGGCGCTGCCACCGCCTGCCAGTACGTCAGCATCAGGCACACGATTATGAAACCCGCCAGCGCCGCAGCAGTTAGTCGCTTGATACCTTCCCTAAGCTCATCCATACGTACTCAGTCTGCTCCCAAACTGCATATCCATCATCAGGCACACTACGCCGACGACGACTCCGCCGACCTCACACAATCACGCGATACGGCCAGCAAAAGCCCCAGCGCGATGAAGTTCGCCACCAGCGAACTCCCACCGTAGCTGACGAATGGCAACGTGATCCCCGTCAGCGGGATAATCCGCAGCACCCCACCGATAATAACCAACGTCTGCAACGCAAACACGACCCCCAGATTCGCAGCCAGTGCCGCCCCAAACCGATCCCGCGACTGCCAGGCGATGTTGAAGGTCCGGAACGCCACCAGCACGAACAGCAACATCAGCCCAACACCACCCAGCAGGCCCA
>CAZCJS010000112.1:0-12710 GCA_964498775.1 uncultured Armatimonadia bacterium | reverse complement strand
CAGCAATGTATCGGGGGTGGACTGCGACGGTCCCTGGGAGATACGCAAGGGCGTGCGGCAGATGTGTATGATCGGAGCCGACTTCATCAAGACCGCTGCCTCCGGCGGCTTTCAATGGGCGAATGAGAGGGTCGAGACCGAGGATTACACCATCGAGGAGCTAAAGGCCCTCGTTGACGAGAGCCACATGCGCGGGAAGAATGTGGTGGTACACGCGCACTCGCAGCCGGGTATCAACCACGCCGTCGAGGCGCGGGTTGACCAGATCCATCATGGCGCGCTGATGGACGATGAAGGCCTCGAGGGCATCAAGGAGACGGGCCGCTCATTCATCCCGACGCTGTACATAACCAGTGAGCGAAGCTATGCCCGCACTCCGGCCCTGCCACCGCACATGGTCGAGCGCATGTCACACGCCAACCCAATTCATCGCGAAGGTGTCCGCAAGGCTCACGAGATGGGTATCGAGATGGGCGTAGGCACAGACGGCGCCCCTGGCGATGCTATGTTCGAGTTGATGGAACTCGTCTCATGCGGCCTCACGCCGATGGAGGCGATAGTCGCAGGCACCCGTAATACCGCCCGCGCCTACGGGAAGCTGGATGAGCTGGGAACACTTGAGCCGGGCAAGCTCGCCGACATACTAATCGTCGCCAAGGACCCGCTGGCTAACATCTCGGTCCTCTACGAACCTGACAACATTCAACTCGTCATGAAGGCAGGCGTCGTGGCGGTTACCGACGAGGATTTCAAGCAGTACTATCACCCCAAGGAGGCGTATAAGTGACCGGCAAGGAGCGCGCCCTGGCCGCGATAAACCTCGAGCCGACGGATCGCATCCCCCAGACAGAATACTGCAGTAACTGGCAGCTCATCGAGGCCGTCACCGGCATCCACCCTAAAGACCCCGAGCGCGGAAGTACGGCCTATGCCGAGTTCCACCGCAAGGCTGGCCTGGAGTTCATGTGGTCCACTGCGGGAGAGCCGGTGCCCCGAGCTAAACGCGGCCGTATGACTGACATGGGACACGCCGAGTTCCTCGAAGACGGCTCCGACAAGCGCGAGACGATAAGCCTGCCCTTCAAAACCCCCGCAGAAGTGCTCGCCTTCGACGCCGTCGAGGAGTACGGACTGTACGAGGACGAAGATGAGTTGGTGGACTTCTACGAACAGGCCCACCTGCGCCGCTGGGAAGACAATGATGATTTCTACGTGCCGATCGGCTTCTACGAGACGATGGTCTCCGCCTGCATCGCCATCTTCGGCTGGGACATGTTCCTCACTGCCGTGGGCACGGATCCCGACGGCTTCGACAAGGTGCTCGAGAGCATCCTCGAACTCAACATGCAGATTTACATTGCGCAAGCCAAGACCTCGGCCCCGTGCTTCCTCTGTCACGATGATATGGTCTGGAGCGAGGGAGCCATATTCCACCCCGACTGGTACCGCAAGTACATCTTCCCCAAGTATAAACAACTCTGGGAGCCGATCAAGGCCAGCGGTAAGAAGCTGCTCTTCTGCTCCGACGGCGACTTCACCGAGTTTGTGGACGACTTCATCGAGGCAGGAGTCGACGCTTTCATCCCCGAGCCGATGACGGACTTCGAGATGATCTGCGAGAAGTACGGCGACCGCGTCGCGATCATGGGCGGAAAGACTGACTGCCGCACGCTCACTTTCGGCACCAAGGAGCAAATCAAGGCGGAAGTCGAAGCTAGCTATGCGATTGGCCGCAAGTACCCCGGCTTCTTTATGGCCGTTGGCAACCATATCCCCTCGAACGTACCGCTGGAAAACGGCCTCTACTACCTAGAACTGTGCGCGAAGCTGCGCCGGCGCTAGTGCTACCCACTGCAAAACCAAGGACTTATGCAAAAATATCACATAAGGAGGAGTTAGATTGCGCATTCTATCTGCCGTTACACTGGTTCTTCTTCTGGCTGTTGGCGCATTGGCCCAAGATGGCTTCACGGACTACGGTGTCGGCGCCAAGGTCGCCGAATCTCGAGGCGTTGTCACCACTCAGACAGCCGATGGCAGGTGTCTCATTATCGCCAATACGCTGGATCAGAGCCCAATCAGCTACGTACTGGTGACCGACATTGACAGCGGCGAGACCAAGCAGTATTTCTGCCCGGATGATGTGCGACAGTCTCCGCCATACGGCTCACTGATGCACAGCAATGGCAAGTTCTACACCACCCAGGGCAGCATCTTCCTGGAGTTCGATCCAGCGGCCGGTGAATGGACCTTTCACGCCAAGGGCTCCCCGATCGGCAGCGCCTACATCGGTTTCACCGAGGGCCTCGACGGCACCGTGTGGGCCGGCTCCGTCTATCAGACCGGCCTCATATCCTTTAATCCGGAGACGAAAGAGATCAAGGATCACGGCCGCATGGACCCCGAGGAAAAATACCTCAACTCTCTGGCCACTGACGAGGCAGGCTGGGTCTATTGCGGCATCGGCACCGCCAGGTGCAACATCATCGCCTATAACCCGGCCACCGGCGAAAAGCGCCAGCTAGTCAAAGAGGAGGATCGCATCACCGGCTCCGGCAGCGTTCATCCGGCCGCTGACGGTACCGCCTATGGCACGGCCAACAACCAATACTACCGCCTCTTCGAGGGCCAGGCCACACCTATTGAGAAGGCGGACGTGCCGGCGCGTCGGGATGTGTATAACATCGGCTGGGGCGCGAATTCGGGGGTCTTCCCCGACGGGCGCCGTCTCCGCGTTTACAGTCTGCCGGGGAAGTGGCTTAACATAGATAACCCCAACACCGGCGACAAGAAGCGCATCGAGTTCGACTATCAGACTGAGGGCGCAAGCATCACCAGCCTTGCCGAGGGCCCCAAGGGTGTTGTGTATGGTTCGACATGCCATCCCATGCACTTCCTTGCGCTTGATACCAATACGAAAGTTCTACAGGACATGGGGCCGATACCGCAAGTCGGCGGCGGCAACTTCTGCGCCATCGCCACCCAGGGCGATATCGTAATCGGCGCCCAGTACTCGGCAGGGCGCTTGTGGGCTTATGATGTCAACAAGCCTTGGAGCCCCGTGAGCAGGCAGGAAACACTCCGCATCTCCGCCCAGGACCTGATGAACGTCAGTGAGTGTAAGGACGGGCATTGGAGTTATCTAAGCGGACATGACGTTGCCTTCCTGTGCGGCGACAAGTTCGGCGCAGAGGGCACCTTCAAGCTTGAAGCACCTGAAGACGGTGAGTATTACCTCTACATTCAGCCCTACCAGTCGGCGAGATACTGCACCATCCAGTTCCTCTTCGACGGAGAGAAGCTCGGCGAGCCATACGTGGCAACCAACAAGACCACACGTGTCGGTGAGGTGCTAAGCTATGGGCCGATGGACCTGCAGGCCGGCGAGCACCGCCTCGGCATCCGGACGCTCACATCAGAAGGCCAGGAGCCCTGGTGTGCGATAGGCTCCGTTGACCTGACCAGGGAAAAGCGCGACAAAGCCCTCGTCGCGCCCGAAGTGAATCCCCGGATACTCGGCGAGTGGCACCGCGACATCTGCAGGCCGCGCACCGCACTGGCCCACCCGGATGGCAAGCATGTCATGATGGCGGGCTATGCCGGATACGGTCTCTGCGGCGGCGGCATCGGTATCGTCAACCTCGAGAGCGGTGAGGATACGCTGCTTACTGCCGACGAAGACCTGCTGCCCAGCCACAGTTGCATCACTCTTAAGGCCCTCCCGAATGGCAACCTCGTCGGCGGCACCGCTATCGGCGCGCCCGGTGGCGGACACGTAGCGGCCACTGAGGCCGAGCTGTTCATTCTCGACTGGGAAACCAAGAAAATCGCCTTCCGCACTGTGCCAGTCCCCGGCGACACTAGCATCATCAGCATCCAGGTAGCCGAGGACGGACTTGTCTATGGCCTGTCGAGTAGCCGCACGTTCTTCGTCTTCGATCCGAACACCAAGGAAGTCGTCCATAGTGAGAGCTTTGCCGCATACGGTGGCGTCCCGCGTCATGCCCTCCAACTCGGGCCGGACGGAAAGCTTTACGCGCTGCTGGGTGCGGCCATAGTCAGGATAACCCCTGGCACCTGCGAGCACGAGAAGCTGGCCGATACTCCGGTCAACATCACGGCCGGCGGCGCTCTCACTAACGGCCTACTTGTCTTCGCCTGCAACTCACACGTATGGACATACCAGGTCCCGGGGCTCTAACCAGCGCCATGCGTTCCCGCCGACCCGAGCATCAGACATGCCGCAGAGAATAGTTGACTTCGATCAGAGGAGGTCCTGTGATGAGAAAGGGATTCACTCTTATTGAATTACTCGTGGTGATCCCGATCATCGCGATCCTGGCAACCATTCTCTTCCCGGTGTTTGCCCGGGCCCGTGAGAAGGCCCGGCAGGCGAATTGCCTCAGTAACTGCAAGCAGCTTGGCCTCGGGAACCTGATGTATGCCCAGGACTACGACGAGTGCCTGCCGATGATGGCGATCCTGGTTGGCTCGACCTGGATTTACTTTGCGCCGCCGACAATCCCCTACATCAAGAACGAGCAGATCTGGCGCTGCCCGAGTCGAGATTCCGACCCCTGGTACACTGCCGACGGGATAGACGTTCACTACGAGCGGTCGTGCGGCTTCTGCAAGCAGAGCCGGCTCTCGTCGGGAGAAAATCACGGTAGTTGTCCCTGGGGCGTGCCAATCAAGCTTGCAGAACTGCAGTACCCCGCTGAAACGCCAATGCTCGCCGAGGCGTGCTATTCTGGCGCAGCCCCATATACCGACGACTACTGGGGCTCTCACAGAACTAGCTATGGCACGAGTAGCAGTGCGTGGATAGCCAGTCTGGCCATCTATCCGCACAACCGTCAGCGCAACATCATACTGTGCGACGGTCATGCCAAGAGCTACACTGACGGCGGGGATGCGGCGCTGTACTGCTGGGAGACTGAACCGTTGCTCATGAACTGAAATACCTGGCCGTAAGATCCGCAGCATTCAATACACCAAGCCGCGTTCGGCCAACCCCAGTGGGAGGAAGTCAAATGTCTGCTCCTAAATTGCGCATCAACAGCCACACCAGGTCTGCTTCAGGCAGACTTCCCACACGCACGTCTGCCTATGCCTTCGCCACCGTTCTGGCCCTGGGCGCACTCCTGGCTTTCGTCTCGCAGGCCTGCGCCGCGGAGCCGGAGTACTCATGGCATTCGCCCGACCGGGCGGCCAAGGTGGCTGAACTCATCCCCGGCAAACGAATCCCGAAGCTGACCTCGGAAAACCTCTTCGCCGAATGGACCGCACAGAAGGTCGCGGAGTGGAGTAGAAACCACGAACCCGTGTCCGCTGAAGAAGCCTACAACAAGTACGCGCAGACCGAGCCCACTGATGAAGAACTCACCACCGATTTCCCGGATCATATCTCCCCCTTCGGGCGTGTCCTCTCCGGCAATCCGGACCCCGTGAAGGCGTCCCTGGTGATGGTCGGCTACTGCCCGTTCTGTGGGGCGCAGACGGGTTACTATGGGCGCTTCCCCTACGCGTGGGACTCCGCAAACCCCTACCACACGGTCACGCAGTGCTGTGGCAAGCACCTCTACTTACGCGAACAGGATTTCCCGCCGGACTATGATCTGCGGCCTGACACCACCGCCAACTTTGTCCACCTCGACGATACCGTCAAAGAGGTGCCTGCCTCCACCTACACCGACAAGGACGGTGTCGAGTGGCAGCTTTTCATCAGCACGCTGTTCGCGTACAGGCGCTGGATTCAGGTTGGCAGCACCATGGTCGTCGGCCACATGAACCAGTTCAAGAGCACCGGTGATCCATTGGCCGCTCACAAGCTTGCGGTTATTCTGGACAAGGTTGCCGACACCTACTATGGACTGCCGCTCTGCCATGTCAACGAGCTGGCTAAGGGGAAAGACGGACAGCCTCTGACGCGTGCCGAATGGGAAGCCGTCCAGCGCCCGGCCGTATTCGAGCGATCCTACCTGGGTCCGTGGAATCGCCGGCAGGTGACTGGCAGCCCGGGCTGGCTTAATATGTCCAATGAGCACATCTGGGTCGAACCCTTCGCCCGCGTTCGCCATCATCCCGCTTTCAAGTACTACTCTCTGAAGAAGTATGGCGATCCTGAGGCCCTGGACCGCAAGATAATGACCAAGCTGATGCGGGAACTCAAGCTCATGTTCGAGAGCGTATTCTCCCAGAGGCTGAAATCCAATTACCAGGAGGCAAAGTACCCGGAGTTGCTGATGCTAGGGATCCTGCTCGATGACGACTACCTCTTCGATTTCGCCGCGCCATGCCAGGAATTGACCCTCTACAATCACCATTACCACGATGGAATGAACGGCGAGGGCGCGCCCAACTACATGACGATGCTCCACGGTTACTACCGCTACATGCAGGATCCCATAGGCTGGCTGGAGTTCGAGCCGGCCTTCGTGGAGAAGAACCCTTTCTTTGGCCCTGCTAGCGCTGAACTCAATAAGCTCCATACCGTTCGCGGCCTCTCTATCGAGTGGGCCGACCAGCACATGTGGCCCTTCCAAGCGCCGAGCACAGACTCTGCGAAAATCAGTGAGAACGAGAAGCTACCCAGCATGAACTGGCCCGGCTATGGTGTCGGCATACTCCGCGTCGGCGGCCCTGGGCACCGGCAGGAAATCCGCCTCAGCTATGACAAGGTCTCCCTCCACGGGTGCTCCGACAAGCTCGGTATCGAGTGCGCCGTGGATGGCATTCCGGTGATGCGTCCCGGCGGATACGCCTACCACATACATGCCGCGCCGCTTGATGAGACCAGACCCGAAATCAAGGCCTTCCGCAAGCTCAACTACCCCAAAGAAATCGTTGAGGCAAACACCAACCCGCGTAACTGGTGCCGGGAGTACGGTGCCAGTCACCTGACGCAGAATGCCGTCTCAGTGAATGAACTGGGCACGAGTCGGGGCTGGAGCGACAATGAAGGCTTCGGGGAACTGATAACCTTCAAAGGTGGTGAGGCCGCCGGAACCATAGGGGCCAACTTCCAGGTCCTTGACGCTAGAGACCACGATTCCTTCGACCGCATCGGGGTTGATGTGGCCGATTTTCGCCGCACGCTTCTCGCCGTCGAAGGCACCGACGGCCGCCCGTATGTTGTGGATGTTCTCCAGCTCAGCGGCGGGCAGAGACACGCTCTCTATCAGAGCGCCTGGGCCGAGCGCGCGGATGACAATCTTCCACCGGTCGCCTCAACGGAGACCAATTTGGCCACGCACATCCTGGGCGACAGCCCCCCCAGCACGCTGCCTCGCTACGCAGCCCATGAGAAGCTCAGAGACATTGAGAAATTGGGGGCCGCCCCCGCCAACTGGGATCTCACCTGGAAGACCGACTGTGCGGCCTATGCGCCGCGAGACCCGGACGGCAAGCCGTTTGTCCGGCCGCTGCCGGATGATGTAGGCCGCGTCCGGCTCCGTCTCACCGGCATCCAGCAGCAAGGCGACACGCAACTGCTTAGGGCAAAAGGGCCGTGGGTGGCCTGGATGCGCCAGCCGCTTCCAGACAACAAGATCGTCAACGGCTACGTTGCCTTCCTCGATGCCTGCGACTTCCTCATCGAGACGCGCACACTCCCCGAGGATCGACCGAATGAGACTCTCCACAGCACCTTCGTCCATGTTCTCGAGGGCTTCCGTGAGGGTGAGCAATCTGCAATCGAGAGCGTCGAGCGGCTGGTGCCCGTAGCGGGGCCGGCAGACACTGTGGCGCTCAAGCTCCAACTGGCCGCCGGTCACACCGACACCGTGATATTCCAGCCGGACCCCGGAACGGTGAAGTTCGCCGACGGGCTGGAGACCGACGCCCACTATGCGCTCATCCGACGTGATGTCGCCGGCGAGGTCATCGAGGCGGACCTAGTACGTGGAACATTCGTCAAGTCTGCCAGGTTCTCTGCGCAGTACCCGGGCGATCTCACCGGCACCATCGTGGACCTCATCGGCGATCTGACGGGAACGCACATGGAAAGCGCCCTTATCATCCGCCCCGATGTGCCCTGGCCCATCGGCGAGGGTCTCGCCGGCAAGCAGATGTTGATACGCGTCACCAATCCCCTGCGCTCAGACAGCAACGAGGCGTATGCAATCCAAAAGGTCACCCAACTGCCTGACGGCTTGCTGCGTGTGGACCTGGCGAACTACGCGCCATTTGCCGCCGGCTGGCACCAGGTGTCGAGGCTGGACCCCGAGCGCCCGAACACCATCAAGACCAATCGCCCGTTCTCAGCCGGAATCAACACCTCGTGGCTTCACGGGCTCAAGGTCTGGTTCCCCAAGGCAGGGAACACCTACACCTTCAAGCAGACTGATAGCGCCAATGGCACTGAGGGCGCTATGGACCTCGAGGTCGTTGAGCAGGTTGATCTTGCCGCTGAAGGTGTCCAGCTTGGCGACTGGTTTGTCGTCTATGCCATCGAGCCCGGACTTACAGTCACCGTTCCCGGGGAGCTTGCATGGCGACGAGAGCCGTTCCGACAGGGCAACTCCGCGCCTCGTGCGAACAACCAGCCGCTCCGGTACTACCTGCGTACCTGGTCCACTGCCGCCATCACCATGCCGCCTGCCGCGGGCGCCGTCTGGTACCGCTCAGCCGACGGTACATGGCAAGAAGCCAAAGGGGTTCCCAATGCCGACAGGACCGCGATGACCGTAAGCGTCACCGCAAAAGACACCGCGGGCCGCACGGTCCCGCTACTGGCCAACAAACCGGACTGGCTTAGACTCGACGATGCCGGCCCGCCCCGAATCACCAAGCTGCTGCTGGATGGCAAGCCCCTGGAGTTCAAGTCCGTCATGGAACTCGGCAGAATCCCGCCCCCCAAGATGCTCGTCATCGAGGCCAATGATGCTGACAACCCCATTGATCCGCACTCGATCTCTATTGTCCTCGATGGCAAGAAAATAGACGGCGACAGCGACCTGGTTCGCGCTCAAACGGTGCCCGAGAACCCTAAGTCAGTCAGTGTTCAGATTGATCTGGAACAGGCGCTACCGTCAGAACTCCAGGAGCAATCCACAAGTCACATGGTGACAGTCACTATTGATGACTTTGCGGTTGACCAAGTAGCGACAACTCTGCAGCTTTCATACAGCAAGCTCATCGAGATCGCCGGCGACGCCATCTATCTCAGCGATATAAAGGAGACCAGTTCCCGCGTTCACGGCGGACTGAAAAAGGACTCCGACTACTTCGGCAAGCCACTGAAGATGCGGGGTGTGTTATACGCTAAGTCGCTCTATGCGGGGCCGGAATACGCCAACCCGCTGCCATATTCTGAGATCATCTATGACTTGCCCCAGGACCCGAAACCCAACAAGTTCTGCGCCACCATCGGCATCTGTGACAACTGCATTGGCGCTTCTCCGACCGGGGTTATCTTTGAGGTCCAGGTGGACAAGAACGGGGAATGGGAGACAAGGTACACGTCACCGACATTCGCCGGACCGGTTGACCCGCTGGCGATCTGCGTGGACATCTCAGGTGCCAAGGTACTGAGACTCTACTGCCGGGACACCGGTGATGGCATCAGCGCCGACTACGCCGTCTGGGCCGATGCCCGCCTCGAATAGACAGCCCCCCAGCATATCGAAGCTCTCGCGCTCCTTCTTCGCGATGAGTGGCGGTCCCCTGTGGCTCGGAATCTCCGCACAACTGCGAGAACATAGTATGCGAAAGACTCGGCGTCTGGGACCTACGCCTACAGGCAGAGATTTCCCTCGAAGTCTGCGCCACGCGCCGAGAATCCCAACTCTCACCCGCGACGATTCAGTCGCCCAATATGAGCAAGCGCGGTGCGGCGGTGAGGCCGCTGGTCGGTGAGTTAGCAGGCCGTCGGCCCCCATATGTCGCAGTTATAATATTGCCGAGAGTATTGTGGATGCTGATTTCCAGTTGGTTCTCCCCGGGCCGAAGCTGTGGCGTAAGATTGAATATGTACGGGTACCATGCTCGCGTGCCACATGATGTCCCGTTGAGGAATACCTCGACCGCATCATGGCAGGCGGGTAGATGCAGGAGCGTGGGCTGCTCGGCAGCTACCTGCAGCGTGCGGCGATAAGTGCCGATGCCCGCGAAGTGCGGCAAGCCTTGTTCTTCCCAGACAGCGTCGGTGCGGATGCGGCCCGACCAGGCCTTGAGCGTACTGTCACCGGTCACGAGAAAGTCGCCTGTGAGTACCACGGGCTGGAGTATGGGGGGAGTGGTGGTCATCGGGCTGATGCGGGGGTCGTTGTACTTACTGGTCAAGGCGCGAACGTGAATAAAGTTGTCACCTTCAACGAAAAGCTCCGCGACATCAAAGTGGACGTTTTCATCAGTCCATAGCGGCTCCCCGGGCATCTGGCGGGCCGCCTGCCCGTTAACATAAACCTCGAGAAAGTCCGCATTGTCGGCGACGAGCAAGCGCGGGATGC
The DNA here is from genome assembly GCA_964498775.1 of uncultured Armatimonadia bacterium. Classification (GTDB taxonomy): domain Bacteria; phylum Armatimonadota; class Zipacnadia; order Zipacnadales; family UBA11051; genus UBA11051. The sequence goes on along the minus strand of CAZCJS010000112.1, from coordinate 2,259 downwards.
TGCCCGCCCCACAGGAGACGTACGCCCGCAGCCAATACCAGGGCGCTTCGGCAGGCGAGATAGGTTCGGCAAGCCGGTCCTCCTCGGGGCGTATCCAGCCGTCGGGGTCACGGTCGTGCTGCCAGCCCTGCGCGGCTCCACAGTTGTCCGGGTCCGGTCGGGCCTCCACTGAGAGCCGGAGCATGTTGGCAGGCTGGAGCGAGAAGTCCCAGTCCCCGTCGAGCACCTCCGTATGTCGGGGTTTCAGCCACCGTGGAGCGGGGGGCAGCCTGTCAGCTTCAGGTGAGCTTGCCTCGGAAGCTACCTCCCCGGTGATGAACAGATACCCTTGCCAGGGCTCGAAGTGCCAATCGAAGACATTTCCAGCAGCGCCCATCTGTGGCTGGAAGCTCTCAAGTGTATCCGGATCATGCACAAGCAGGGGCCCGTCAATATTGATGCTGACGGAAACGTCCACCGGCTCCTCGGCCATGTTGGCGAGGAAGAAGATGTCGCTGCCGGCCAGCCGGCGCCATGAACTGACGAACTCGCGGGAGTTGTCGCCTGATAATACGAGCGAGCGTTGCAGGAACGTGCTGAGCGCCTCACACACGGCACCGCCGGAGGCATCCACGCTCCGGGTGTTGCCAGCGGAGAGCATGGTTGATACAGTCGCGCTGAGGTTGGTCTGGTCCTGCGGATCCATGCCGGGCAGTTCGCCGGTGAAGATGACGGTGCCCCCGGCCCGAGCAAACTCGTCGAGAACATCAATACATGCGCGCGGCAGGAACGCCGCCGAAGGCACGATTATGGCTCGGTAGCGGGCGTGCGGGGTGAGCAGTTGACCGTCCGTGACGGTGGCTTCGGCCAGGACCGGCTCGAAGATGAAGTCAAAAGGCCACTGCTCGCGGATCAACTCATCGAGCAGATCGTAGAATTGGGCATCGAGCACGGTGAGCGGATGGTCTTCGGGCGCGTGTGCCCAACTCTTCGCGTCGAAGGCTCGCGCGTCGGTGCGTGCCCATACGGTTGAGCGCGGGAAGAGCACCGCGACTTCGGAGACAGGCTCGGCTTCGGCATGAAGTGCGACAACGCGGGCGTTGTAGTCTGCGTATTGCTTGTAGTGGGACCACCACGGTTGTGTAAAGTACTTGCCGGAGATCGCATATTTGCGGAAGTCCGCGATGCTGGTGATGAGTGAATTGTCGTTGAAGAGCGTGACGCCAAGGGCGACCTGGTAGTTGAAGCCGCGCTTCTGGCGGAAGAGGTTGAGGCCCCAGTCGCAGACGCCGTAGGCTTCCGACATCATCTCGCGCCCGCCGCTGTGGATGACGACGCCGTGGATGAACTTGCAGGTCAGATGGAAGCCTCGGCGGTCGCGCGTGGCGATAAAGCCATTCGCATAGGGATAGGTGAAGCCGTCGGCGTTGAGCAACAGGTCTATGCCGGGTATCGTGAAGTGCTTGAAAACCTCCCAGATGTCGCCGTAGAAGCCGACGTGACCGATGAGCGTCTCTTCGCCGAGCGCATGGCCGGTGAGGGCAACGTCATGCCGGTCGCACCACTGGCGCTGCTGATGGGCATAAGCCTCGCCGAAGCGCTGGGCCAGCCAAGCCCAGAAATGACAGCGGGTGGTAGGCGCACTCGGGGAGTCAACGAGCAGGTCAGTCAGACGGTCGCGGAGGTCGTAGCCGTATTCATCAGCGAAACCCGCGAAGAGGTCGGGGGTGAAGGGGAGGCCGGTCCAGCCCTCATTGTACCGGCAATGAAAAGCGGGCTCATCGGTGAAGAAGCCGGGAATCGTGCCCGGGAACATGTCCGGGGCCTGAAGGTGATAGCGGTCGTGAGTGTACTCGATGAAGTGCCTGTTGGCCTCCATGTCGAGCACATCGAGATAACCGGGCATAGCGCTGAGCCAGTCGCAACCCTTTGAGTTGATGCCGACGTGCATCGCGGTGCCTATGCCCCAGATGACCCCGTTGCCGTGCCGAACCTCGTCGAGCTCCGGTGAAAGCTGTGGCTCAGCATCCGGATCAGTCTCCCGCAACCAGAGTAGCCGGGCGCGGGCCTCGGGATGGTCGCGGAGTACCTGCCCGCCGCAGATTCCGCTGGGCCAGTTATACTCGTCGTAGATCCAGCACTTCATACCGTTGTCGCGACAGAAGGCCAGCGTCTCCCCTACCCGCTCCCAGTATGCCGCCGACATGTAGGGCAGCTCCATTCCGTAGATCGGGAACAGAAAGAACTCCCTGATGCCCTTGTCGAGCATGTCAGCCAGTT
>CAZCJS010000111.1:0-12739 GCA_964498775.1 uncultured Armatimonadia bacterium | reverse complement strand
TGCGAGAGCGGTAACTTCCTCCAGAGCTGGGAATGGGGGGAGCTCAAGGCAGCGACAGGATGGGTGCCATACCGCCTCGCGCTCGAAGAAGACGGGCGTATCTGCGCCGCAGTGCAGATACTGAGCCGGCAGGTTCCGGGGATGAACAGATGCCTCTTTTACAGCCCGCGCGGGCCGCTTCACGCTCTCAGCCGCCCGGACTTGTTTCAAAACATTCTCGCGGAAATAAACCACATCGCACGCCGCCACGGTGCGCTGGCCTACAAGCTGGACCCTGCCGTCACTGCAGATAATGCCGATTATGTCCAAATGCTCAGAGAGCACGGCTTCGCGCCGGCGAAGGTCGCAGATGAGGGCTTCGGGGGCACCCAGCCGCGCTACGTGATGCAGGTTGATATCAGGCCCGATGAGGAAGACATTATCGCCGGCTTTAAAAGCAAATGGCGTTATAATGTCCGGTTGGCGGGCCGCAATGGTGTGACCGTAAGCAGTGACAGCAACCGCCAGCAGATGCACAAGTTCTATGACCTGCTGCTGGAGACTGCACGGCGCGATGATTTCAAGGTGCGCGCGCGCAGCTATTTTGATGACATCTACGACCTGTTCATCGCACCCGGAACCGGTGGGCTGTTCCTGGCGACCTACGAGCAGCGCCCGATTGCCGGCGCGATAGTTCTGACGCTGGGCAAGCGGGCCTGGTACGTCTATGGGGCCTCGAGCAATGAGCATCGGGACAAGATGCCAAACCATCTCATGCAGTGGGAGATGATGCGGTGGGCCAAGGCTCGCGGCTGCGAAGTTTATGACATGCGGGGAGTCGCCAATGCAGAAGACAAACAGAGCCCGCTCTATGGGCTGAATCGGTTCAAGAGAGGATTCGCCGCCCAATACGTCGAATACATCGGCGAGTGGGATCTAGTGTACTCACCGATCTTGTATCGGCTTTACAACGCCGCTGAGCCGGCGGTGCGCAAACTTCGGCTCCTGATAGCGAAGTTGAGGGGATAGTGTCAAGGTGGAGGTGAGCAGGACTGCCGCCACCTTCCTGATAGACAAGGAGGCAGAACGTTGCAGAGCACGGCGTCGCCGTCTGAACTGTTTCGTGAATTCGTCCACGGCCTGGCAGAATATCTGAAGGCACTGGCAGGCGAGCTTGCGAAGACCACCGGGAAGAAGATGGGGCTGTTTGCAGCGGCCTCGACTTGTCTCATTCTCGCGCTCATCTACCTGTCCATCGCCCTCATCAACTGGTTGATACAGGTGCTGATGAGCCCTGTCTGGCCGTATCTCATCGTGGGTGCCGTATTTCTGGCTGCGGCAGCGATTCTGTTCATGGTCGCGTTCGGGAAAAAGCTGAAGGAGGCTGAGCATGGCGAAGAGAAAGCCGACGCAGGAACGCCAGGCGCCGAAAACTCCTGAGGCTGCGTTGAGCGAGCTGTCAGGTATCGTCAAGCGCATGGAGAATGCGAGCAAGGCCCGGCTGCTGGAGGCTGCAGAGAAGCTGCGGCCGAGTACAACTACGGTGGTGGCCCTCGTCGCCGGTGCGGCGCTGACTGCGGGTATCCTCATTTGGACATCACGGCGCAGGCAGGCTGTTGTCGCGCCCGAGGACACAGCGCCTGTCACTGCCGAGCAGCAAACCGAACATTCGCCCATGGCACCGGCATTGTCCAGAGCGCTCCAGGATTTGCTTGCCACGGGCATCTCGGCGGGAATCAAGGCGTGGACAGACCATCAACAGCAGCGATCAGGTGAGGAGGCGGGCCGACAGCACAGCCCTGAAGCATGATGAGTGAGCCGGACATGGAACGCTTGATGAACAGAATCATCCAGGCAGCACTCGATAGGGGTGCTGATTTCGCCGACTTGCGCATCACTGATGCCACGGCGACAGCGATTTCGGTTGAGGATGGCCGCGCCGACAGCATCTCCAGCGCACGCAAACGGGGCGCCGGTCTTCGCGTCCTTGTTGATGGCGCCTGGGGTTTTGCACCGACCAATCAGCCCGCTGAGGCCGAGATGCTGCGTTGTGTCGACGACGCCATCGAGATGGCACGCAGCGCAGCGCCCTATGTCACTGATCAGGGGATGGTCGCCGAGATTGAGCCGGCCCGAGGGGAGGCCGGCAAGCCCCCACGCATCCGGCCGGACAGTGTGCCGCTGAAAGATCGTGTGCAGCGTGTGTTCGAGCTGGAGAGAGCGGCCCGTGAATCTGCCCCCGAGAAGATAGCCAACACAACTGCCGGCTACTCCGACGGCTCGGGCGAGATGTTCCTCGCCAACAGCTTCGGCACATTCCTGCACTATGGGGGCACCGGCACCTCCATCGGCGTGCAAGTGGTCGCGACCGACGGCGAGACCCGGCAGCGTGCCGTACAGCGTCGGGCCAACCGCAGCGGCTATGAGCTCGTGGCAGATCTCGATATCGAGGCGCTTGGCAAGGAGACGGCGGAGAAGGCAGTGAGTCTGCTGACTGCGGAGCGGGCCCCGGCCGGCACCTTCGATGTCATCATTGACCAGCGCATCTGCGGGCTGCTGGTACATGAGGCGTTCGGCCATAACTCCGAGGCCGATGCGGTGTGGGTCGGCGACTCGATTCTCGCGGGCAAGCTGGGTGAGCAGGTGGCCGCCGAAACGGTCACAATTGTGGATGACCCCACGCTTTTGGGACACAACGGCTCATTCGAATATGACCACGAGGGGGTGCCCGCGCAGCGCCATGTCATCGTCGAAAACGGCATCCTCAAGGGGTATCTCCACAGTCTGGAAACGGCGGCGCGTTTTGGCGTGGCTCCCGGCGGGTCTGCGCGCGCTGAAGGGCACCAGAGCCAGCCCATTGTTCGCATGAGCAACACGGCAATCGAGCCCGGCGAGACGTCTCTGGAAGACATGATGGCGGAGATGGATAAAGGCCTCTATCTCACCGGCGGGTACTGGGGATACGTCTTCACCGGCCAGGGGCAGTTCACATGCAACGTCGAGCATGCCTACGCAATCGAAAACGGCAAGCTCGGGACGCACTATCGAAATGTCTGCATCTCCGGGCGGACGCTGGAGACACTCCAGAAGGTGACCGCGGTCGGCAATGACCAGCAGTTTGAGCTGGGTGGCACCTGCGGCAAGGGCGGCCAGGGTATGCCAGTGGATGCCGGCGGGCCCCATCTGCGTATCTCTCAGGTGGTCGTCGGCGGCCAGAGCGTCGGCTAGCGAAGGCGCTGACCGGAGACATGTTGACTACTCAATCCACCCAGCCGGAGGTCGCAGGACTGAAGCGCGTGAGTATATACGGAGGGTCCTATGGATGGTTTGCTGGACGCCGCGCAACGAGCAGTGAAAGCCGCGATGGACGCCGGCGCAGAGTTCGCCGACGCATATTGCAGTCGGGTGCGAGAGATCAGTGTCGGCGTCGAGAACACGAGCCTCCGCGAGTGTGAGGTCGTCCGCGACTACGGTATCGGCGTGCGCGCCTTCTGCGACGGCGGCATGGGCCTGGCCAGTGCGCAGAGTCTCGAGTACGACGATGCCGTGGAATGTGGGCAGCGTGCGGCGGAGATGGCCCGCGCAGCCGATGCCGATCCTGATTTCGTGAGCCTCCCACAGCCGGCTGAGCCGCCCCAGGTCACCCAGCTTTACGACGATACCCTGGCGGGACTGGCCGTCACCGAGGTCGTCGCCTGGTGCCGGCAGGCCATCGAGGAATCTCGGGCAGTCGAGCCGGACGTACATCTGGAGGGTGGTGCGGACCTCGCAATCAGCGGGAGCGCGCTCGCCTCTTCCACCGGTATCGCTCTGCAGCGCCGTGGCACCAGCGCAAGCATCAGCTTCCAGGCCCTAGTCGTGCGCGATGGGGATGTCGGTATGTACTTTGAGTACGACGCGGCCCGGCGTCTTGCCGACTTCGTGCCGGCGGGAGTGGCGGCAAAGGCGACCCGGGAGGCGCGGCGTTATCTGGGCGGGAAGAATGTCGCCACCAGGCGGCTGCCGATCGTGCTCGGGCCGCTGGCCGCATCGGGACTGCTCTTCTCCGTCGTCGGCACTGCCAATGCCGAGCACGTGCAGCGAAACCGCTCCTTCCTCGGAGGCAAAGAGCAACAGCGTATCGCCAGTGAGCTTCTGACCATCACCGAGGCTCCGCTGGTGCCGGGGGGCCTCAGCTCGATTGCGTATGACGGGGAGGGCGTGCCCAAGGTCCGCCGGGAGTTGATCGAGAATGGTGTGCTGACGACATATCTGCACAACTCCTACACCGCCAACAAGGCGGGCGTCGCCAACACAGCGCACGCAAGTCGTGGGGGGTATAGTGGCTCCGTCGGCATCAGCACTGCAAACCTGCAGGTCGCGCCGGGCAGCCGCACTGAAGCGGAACTCATCGCTGAGATAGACGACGGGCTTTATGTAGCCTACGGCGGCATCCAGCCGGAGGCAGCTTCCGGCGATATATCGGCGACAATTGACTTCGGTTTCAGAATAGAGAACGGGGCGCTGACGCATCCGGTCGCCACCACGATGATCGGGAGCGACGCATTCGAGATGCTGGGCAACATTGACGCCGTCTCGAGTGACTATCGCGAGGAGCCTGGGATCATCGTGCCGAGTTTGCGGATTGCCGACATTCAGGTCGCCGGCGGACAATAGGCAAGGTAAGGGCACTGTATGTAGCCCATGCGATTGTGAAATCATGGCACAGGAAGAACAAACCACTGCGCAAGTCATCGGCATAGACCGACCGCGCCATCCGTTGATGGGTGCGACGGCCCGCAGCCTCATCCTGGCAATAATCCTGACTTACCTGGCCAGTTTCTGGATCAACCAGGCCGAGGTCATCTCCCACTTCTCGCAGATAACTGAGGCCGCGCCCCCGATCCCAGCCGTCGGCATATTGCTCGTACTGGTCCTGCTCAATCCGTTGGTGCGAAGAGTGGCTAAACGGTTTGTTCTCGACCGCCGCGAAATCATCATGATCTATGTGTTCCTCACTGTAGCCACGACTGTGACCGGCTGCGGCATCGGACGGTTCTTCCTCAATACCCTCCCCGTGCTCTTCTATTTCGATACTCCGGAGAATGACTTCGCTTCGCTGCAGAGCTATGCTCCGGAATGGACGGTTCCCCACGACCGCGAAGTTATCAGAAGGCTGTACGAGGCCTCTGAGACCGGCGCGGTGCCCTGGGGGGCCTGGGCTCTGCCGCTGCTCATGTGGGGCATCTTCTTCCTTGCCCTGTGGATCGTCATGCTCGCAATAGCCACCATCTTCCGCCGCCAGTGGTCGGAGAAGGAGAAGCTCACCTACCCGCTGCTGTACTTGCCCATCGAATGTACCGAGGGCGTTGACGGTTCGCAGTTGATCGTTGAATTCTTTCGCAATAAGCTGATGTGGATAGGCTTCGGCATCGCCTTCCTGTTCAATGTCACCAACGCGATAAACTCCTATAACCCGGCCTTCACCGCATTGGGTAGAGGCTATGACATCGGTGGCCTCTTCACAGAGCACCCCCTCAGCGCCCTCCAACCGATGACGATATCGTACCGCCCAGAGATACTCGGCTTCGGCTACCTCGTGCCCACGGAAATCGCCCTCAGCGTGTGGGTTTTCTACATGATAATGCAGCTTGAGAAGCTGCTCATGGCGATGGCCGGAGTGCAAATACCCGGCTACCCCTTCTGGCAGGAACGGGGGCTGGGCGCTTACGTGGCTGTCTGCCTCATCCTGGCGTATGTCGGCCGGCACCATATCGCCGACGTGCTGCGCAAGGCCTTCAGCAGCGATAACAACACCGACGACACTGATGAGCCGATGAGCTACCGCGTAGCCGTTTTCGGTGGGCTGTTTGCCTTCGCAGTCGTCATCGGCTGGATGAAGCTGGCCGGCATGGCGCTATGGCTGGCCCTTGTCTATGTCACCCTGATCCTGATGGTGGCCGTGGTGTATGCACGGATCCGGGCCGAGGTCGGGGTCCCGCTGATCTGGATGTTCCCGTTCTATCAGACATTCAAGTCGGTCCGCTACTTTCTCGGGTCGAATGCCTTGAAGCACAACAACAGTTGGCAAAGTGCCACGACGTTTGCCACCTTCGTGTTCCTGTCCCGTGGCTACTACCCCTCAATGATGGCCTACCAGGTGGACGGTTTCCGCCTGGCACGTGCGACGGGCGTGAAACAAACGGGCATGAACTGGGTCCTGGTGGTGGCGCTGATCGCGGGCTTCACGGTCTCGATGACAGGTCTCTTACGCGCCTACTACGAATATGGGGCCGGCGGTCTCGGGCGAATGTCGGGATGGGGATCCGGCATTGCCCAACAGGAATACACGGCAGTCATTGACTACGCCAACGCGGCGGTGAAGCCCGAAGCCGCGCGCATCACAGCCGCCGGCACCGGCTTCGTCGCAGCAATCGGCCTCATGCTCCTCCGCATGGCCTTCCTGCGCTTCCCGCTTCATCCGCTCGCTTTCTGTATGATCCTGTCATACAGCGGCCCGATCTGGGGCCCATTTTTCATCGTCTGGTTCATCAAGACCATCGTCTTCAAGCTGGGAGGAATGCGGGCCTACCGCCAGCTCATCCCCGGCTTCATCGGCCTCGCCGTCGGACATTACTTCACCGCCGGTGTCGTGCTCAATATTATCGGTGCCTACGGCGGCGAGAGTGTGCGCAACTATAAAGTCATATTCGGATAGGAGACGCGGCATGGCAGTCGTAGAGACGGCGGAGGACAAGGACACCGCGGGCTCCACAGGCCTCGACCAGCCACGGCATCCGTTGATAGGCGTGACGGCCCGCACTCTGATCATAGCGATACTCCTCACCTACATCGCCAGCTTCTGGATCAACCAGACCGAGGTAATCACCCATTTCTGCCAGGTCACCGAGGCCGTCCCACCGATCCCGGCCGTTGCCATGCTGTTGCTGCTCGTGCTGCTCAACCCCCTGGTGCGTCGCATCGCCCGCCGCTTCAGTCTCGAGCGGCGCGAAATCATAATGATCTACGTGTTCCTCACGGTCGCCACAACCGTCACCGGCTGCGGCATCGGCCGCTTCTTCATGAATACGCTGCCTGTGCTTTTCTACTTCGATACTCCGGAGAATAACTTCGCCAGCCTCCAGGGACATATTCCGTCCTGGATGGTGCCCCAGGACCGCGAAGTCGTGCGGAAACTCTATGAGGCCTCGGAGACCGGAGCCGTGCCGTGGGGAGCATGGGCGTTGCCGCTGATCATGTGGGGAATCTTTTTCCTGGCCGTCTGGATCTGCATGATGACCATAAGCACTCTCTTCCGCAGGCAATGGTCGGAAAAGGAGAAGCTCACCTATCCCCTATTGTACTTGCCGATGGAATGTACCGAGGGCGTTGACGGGAGCGCGCTTGTCGTCGGCTTTCTGCGCAACAAGATAATGTGGATCGGCTTTGGCCTCGCTTTCTTCTTCAACCTCACCAATATTATCAACGCCTACAACCCGGCCTTCACAGCCCTGGGTAAGTTCTATGACCTCGGCGGACTCTTCACCGAGCATCCTCTCAGCGCCCTCCGCCCGATGTCTATCCACTACCGACCGGAACTCATCGGCTTCGGCTACCTCGTGCCCACGGAGATAGCGTTCAGTGTCTGGGTATTCTACCTGGCCATGAAGATCGAGAATCTGGTGTTCACAATGGCGGGCGGACAGATGGCCGGCTACCCGTTCTGGCAGGAGCGAGGCCTCGGTGCGTATGTCGCCCTCTGCATTCTGCTTATCTATATCGGACGCCACCATATCGCCGATGTACTCCGCAAGGCCTTCACCGGGGACAAAACGATTGACGACAGCGATGAGCCGATGAGCTACCGCGTGACCGTGTTCGGGGGGATACTCTCATTCATTGTCATCGTCGTCTGGATGAAGGCGGCAGGCATGGCCCTGTGGCTGGCGGTAACCTACATGATGCTGGTCTTCATGCTGGCAGTCGTCTATGCGCGGATTCGTGCGGAAGTCGGCGTGCCGCTCATCTGGATGTATCCGTACTACCAGTCCTTCAAGGGTATCCGCTACTTCCTGGGCTCGGAACCGTTCAGGCACCACAATAGCTGGGGCAGCGCAACTATCTTCGCCACCTTCGTCTTCATGTCGCGTGGGTACTACTCCGCGATGATGGGCTACCAGGTCGAAGGCTACCGGCTGGCGCGCGGTACGGGTATCAAGCAGACAGGCATGAACTGGGTGCTGATCGTGGCCCTCATCGCCGGCTTCACGATCTCGATGACCGGACTTCTCCGCGCCTACTATGAATACGGAGCCGGTGGACTCGGTCGCATGTCCGGATGGGGATCTGGCATCGCTATTCAGGAATACACGCAGGTCGCCGACTTCACTAAAGGGGCGCTGAAACCGGATGTCCCCCGCATTATCGCCACCACCGGCGGCTTCGGCGTAGCCATCGGCCTGATGCTTCTACGCATGGCGTTTCTGCGCTTCCCACTCCATCCGCTGGCATTCTGTATGATCTGCTCCTACGGGGAACTGGTCTGGGGCGCGTTCGCCATCGTGTGGATTATCAAGAGCGTAGTCTTCAAACTCGGCGGCATGAGGGCATATCGGCAGCTCATCCCGGGCTTTGTCGGCCTCGCCCTGGGACACTACTTCACCGCCGGAATCCTCTATGGCCTCATCGGCTCGTACGGCAGCGAAAGCATCCGCCGCTACGGGGTCTGGTTCGGGTAGCATCCGGCCGATGGAGCCCCGCGCAGGAACCATCCGTCAGGCGCATCACTGCCGGCAACATTGCCGCCAATCCACCTCGGCGACCCACGCCAGCCATCCGAGAGATTCAGCGCAGTGAATATGCCACGGTGCCGCCCTCGGCAAGACCGACGACCAGCAGTCTGTCCGCGCCCGTGCCTACGGTGAGGATATGGCGCGGTGAGCCGGATGCATGGATCTCGCGCACAATATCTCCGGCTCCATTCGCCACCCGAATCTGCCCCGATTCCTCGCACCATGCGACCATCGGACCCTCAGCGCCCGCGAAGATCACCGCATCATTGATACACTGGCCGGTGTGATCCTGCCAGAGAACCTCACCGTTTGCGTCGAGGGCATACAGGTAGCCGGTGCCGGAGGCCAACACCACTTCCTCGCCCGCCTTGCCATCCAAATCGCCGGACACAAGCCTGTTCGCCGGATAGCCGAAATTGTTGAAGACCCACAGCTTCTTCGGACGTCCCTTCTGCCCGCCAGTTGTCGCGTGCAGGTCGCCTGTCGAGGAGGCCGTCACGACCTCCGGCACTCCGTCGCCGTCGAGATCCGCCACCGTGTAGCAGACATCCCCGATTGACGTGTAATGGCGGTAGGCGAGTTTGCCCTGGAAGTCACAGCCGACCGATGAGCCGTACTTGTTGGCCACGAAGATGCTGTCCTCAACACCGTCCCCGTCCATGTCCTCGAAGCTCATTGCCATCGAACCGTGGAGCGCATAGTCGTGTTTCCACAACAGCTTCCAGTCGGCGTCGAGAGCCTGAAGATCGAAGTTGGCCATGCTCGCGAGCAGATCGCAGCGGCCGTCGCCGGTGAGGTCACCGACAAGCACGTTGAAGATGCCATACGCGAGGTCGCCGAAGCTGCGCGCCCACGGAATCCCCCGCATCTGGTGCTTATCGAGCAACTCGCCTCCGGCGGACAGGATGTAAACGTAGGTGTCCGCAGAGCCCACGACGACCTCGTCCCCGGGGCTGTCACGCAGATCCCCGAACCCGACGTCACGCACCAGGCTCCCTGCCACAAAGCTCCATAGTTGCCGTCCTGCAGTGTCCAGGCAGTAGAGGACAGCCCCCCGGCAAACGAAGACCCGCTCCCCCTGACCATCGCCGAGATCCGCGGCCTTCATGCGCCAGACTTCCGAACCGTCTCCGGAGGCGGCCCATGCCGGCTTCGTGGCGGCAGCTCCACCCGCCCCGGCGATGGACGGCGACGGCGGCTTCATGCTCGCGACGGCCCGGTTGACGAATGTGCCGATGGCGCGACACTCGGCGAGTACGGGGATATCAAGGTCCTGCCCGCCCGCCTGAAGTGATGTGCGATAGCGCAGATTGTCCACCGTCACAAGCAGCTCAGCCCCGGCCTCCGGTGCCACGGCGACTCCCTTGCCCGTGCTCAAGTCCACCTCCAGGTCAATGCGGCGCGAGGCAGTCACAGACAGATCGCCGATGGCAAGTCGCGAGATTCCGGCGAGCATCAGGCGCTCCGCAGTAAGCAGACCTGCCCCGACTCTGGCCTCAACGCTGACATCTGCAATTGGGCTCTCCGCAGACAGCGGGCCCAGCAAAGCAACCGCGTTTTCATTGCCTCGGATGGCGATGGCGTTCGGCGCGACGCTGCCTGCGAGATAATCGCGGCGTTTAGCAGGGCGGCTGACGTACATGAGCGATGCTAATGAAACCGGCTCGTCAGCGTCAAGCGTGCGGCTGTCACGCTGGTGGAGGATACTGACCGGCAGGACGATGCCTGTGCGACGATGATTCGTTACCCAGGCGGCGTCCACGGAAATCGCCGGCCTGATATGCAGGCTGCGGCTTAGGTCCACGGACACGTCCGGCGCAGGCGGCAGCGTTTCGGCCTCATAGACGTGCGGGGTGCCGTCCTCGCCCTGGATGATGAAGCGGTCAATCCGGATCGGCGGGCGCTCGCGCAGGGTGACGAGGATCAGATGGGGCCCGTCGCCGTGTAATGTGATCGAAGGCGTCTGGGTACTCAGAGTATGGTCAGAGGCAGAGCGTCCGTAGCGCCCCTTCGGCACGTGGAACGCCTGCTTCTCGCCATAATCAACCGATACCCACAGCGAGTCACTGCTGCCATCGGTGCCGTACGCGATGATAGCCATGGAATACTCGCCTGCGGGCAGGTCAACCCCGAAGGCGATGCGCGAGCTAGACTGATCCATCAGCAGGGCCTTGCCGCCGGAAGCGGTCTCATCCTCGCCGGTCTGACAGTCGGACGTCTCGGTCTTGCCCGCACCTCGGACGGCGCTGAAATCGAGACCTTCAACTCGCTCTGTGCCCGCATCGTCAATCGTCTTCCACGTCAGCTCGAAGTCATAGTTGTCCGCCTCGCCAGGTGTGACGGTATCGGCGACAAGGAACCATTCCCCCCGCCGCCACAGTATCTGCCTACGCCAGTCGCAGGAGTTGTAACCCTTTGTGGAGGTGTCCGAATAGCCGAAGCCGGGAAGGTCCGCGGTTGCACTGAGACCCGAGAGGCTGGGAACGAGGCTGTCGCCGCGACCGTTGCGCAGCACCGTCAGCATCGTGTGCTCCGTAGTATTGCGCGTCAGGTAGTCGTGGTCCAGCAGCCACCGTTCTCCCCCCTCGACGAACTCGATGATCGAGTTGCCGTCATAGTGGAGGTGCTTGCCGCGCGAGATTCCGTCGAGCAGCAGGTACTGGCCGTTCTTGTCCCAACTCTCCCGAAAGCTGATCTTGTCGAATGATTCCTCGAGCGGCACATCGGCCTTCTGGAACGGTTCGTTGTAGGTCGGGTAGGTCTGGATCCACTCGTACTTCTGCGGGTCCGTCATGAACACGTTGAGGCCGGTGAAGCGGTCGGGCCGCACGGGCTGGATGCCGCGCTCGTAGGGGTTCTGCCACGTGCCGTCGGTGTAGCGGTTCATCAGCCACCTGTAGGCGCCATCGTGCGTCCACCAGAGCCCCAGAGGGAGGGCCTTGCCGGGCAGGTTGGGCCGGGATGAGACACCGGAATCGCCGAAGCCGCTGCCCAGGCCGGAGTTGTCGCAGATGCCCACGATGTAGTCGGCATACTTGCGCATATTGCCGTTTTCGAAGTAACCCATCTCGTTCTCGGCGAGGCTGTATATCTGCGAATGAGCCGTCGTGAGCGTCAGGTACGAATCCGCGTCCTCCTGGGGCTTCCATGACTTCGCCTGGGCCATGAAACAGGTGCGCGCTTTTTCCAGGAACTCGGGCATGTCGGCAAGCCGGTAGTAGCGCTGGAAGTAACGCGCCCCGAAGTGCATGCCCAGCAGCGGAAAGGTCGTGTGGTTCCATGACACGAGATCGTTCCTGCCGATGATAGCATAGCCGGATACGCAACCCTTGAGGTCGCGGGTGAATTGCAGCATCGCGTTGGTGAAGTCGAGCCGCAACGGTTCGTCAATCAGCGGGCACTCCTCGAACGCGTCCCATGCGCACTGGATCTCCCATGAGGAGGTCTCTTCAGTCCAGGGCATCTTGCGGTGAGTTGATGAGCCGACGAAGCCGTCACGCTCGCCGCCCGGTGCGTACAACTCCGCCACGATCCGCATCGCCGCAACGGCCTTCTCTGCGTAGGCCTCGCAGCCGGTCTGGAGATACATATTGGCGTTATTTGTCAGCTCGACGAGTGTCGGATCGGGCTTGCCGGCAGCTATTTTCGCGGCGGTAGTGGCAGCAACCAGCGGCTCCGGTCCTCCGCTGACTGCATGCGGCATCGTGCCCTCCTCGAGGAGGCCCAGGAAAGCAGCCACGCCCGGTTCGGCGCCAGCCGCATCGCTGCAACCGATGACGATGACGTTATGGCCCGACGACCAGGGATAGGGATCATAAACGGTGTGGATTATGTAGTTGCCTGACCCCGGCACAACGGCATCCACGAACGTGTAGCGGTTCCAATACAGGCGCTCTATCAGCGGGTTGTTGAGCATATTACCCAGGCAGATGACGGTGCGCGAAGACGGGTTTGCCGCCTCCACGCTCGCCGCGCGCTCCGGCTCAATG
>CAZCJS010000110.1:0-12908 GCA_964498775.1 uncultured Armatimonadia bacterium | reverse complement strand
CGACGTGTGAAACCGTCTTGCGAAGCTGCCGGTAGCTGAGTGTCGCGTCGCCAAAGGTGAGGGCTGGTCGCTCTGCCCAAATCGTGGCTGCCAGGTCGCTGGCGGTGTGCAGATTCTCGGCGCTACTCACCGGCATTTGGCGGACTCTCCGCTCATGGGAGTGGGGATGAACAACACAAACTGCGGCGCGCAACAAAAGCCGCCAGTCGCCTCCAGCAGAGGCGACCATAAAACTTGACGAGGACACGAGAAGAATACCATGCGTGGAGGTGGTCGTCAAGCGACTCAAGTGGAGCAATGGTTCCGCTTGAACTGGACTTTCCTGCGTAGAGCGGTACAGGTGCAGCACGTCCGGGCTTCGGACTTGTCACATCAGCGCAGGCCGAGAAACGGAGCGTCGCCGGCGTGAACGAGGGCCTCAGCTTCGTCAATGCTCATGGATACGCCCTCACGCTGCAATGTGAGCTGCTCACCCTGCTTGAGGTCGGCGATGATAAGGTCGCCCTCACGGTGTGTCTCACAGCCGGTGATACTGACCGCTGCTCCGGCAAACGGGTCTCTGAGACGGAGTTGGCGGTCAACGCCGGCAGTAATCTGCACCCAGACCGTCTCGCCGTCGCGGCGGATGGCTGAGACTCTGAAGGCACCCTCGGTGACGAGGTCGCGGAAGGCCAGGTCGCGCCAGCGCTCCGGGACTGCCGGAAATATGCGTACGACATCGTTGAAGCCCTGGACCAGCATGTCGCAAATGCCCTGAGTGACGCCGCAACAGGATTCCAGTGTGAAGGGTGCAAGGCCTTCGCCACTCGCGGGAAGGGAGAATGCGGTCGCCCCGGTGCGCTTGAAGTCACGGTTGAAGTGCAAGCCGTTGGCACGGATCCAGCGCTCGGCATACTGCAGCAGGCTGTCATAGGCCCAGCCGGCGCGGCCCAGTACGGCGGCGAAGCTGATAAGCTGGGCGTAGGTGTGGCCAGCCCAAAAGTATTGACCGAGGGAGAAGAACTGCGTGACACTGGCGTTAATGATGCGATGAGCGGCCTCGTCACCGTCTATGGTGAGGTCCATCGCGGGATGAATCGCCATGAGATGGCTGGGATGGCGGTGGGATTCATCGAGCGGATGATCTTGCCACAGGCACAGTACGCCGTCGTCGGTGAGATGATACGGCATGAGGCCGTCATGGACAGTGTGTGCGGCGTCAGTCAGCTCGTCGCGTCCGAGGGCCTGCTCAAACTCAATGAGCCAATCACAGGTGCGGCGGATCAGGGCGATGTCCACGTTGGGGTCGGCGCACCAGGCCTCCGTCGCGTCACTCCGGTACTCCGGACTGTTGGAAAGTGGGATGTGGAGGTAGCCGTCATCGCCGGGCTCGAGGTTCGCCTCGTAGAACTTCCAGAGCTCCACCATCAGTGGATAGCCGATCTCGCGCAGCCATGCGGTGTCGAAGGTGTAGCGCCAGCGGAGCCAGACGAGCCATGCCAGCCATCCGGTGTGGCTCCAGGCGAACTTGACTGCGCCCCAGTGGAGGGAGACGTTGGTATGGTAGCCGGGGTAGTTGGCACAGGGCCAGAATGTGCCCTCGGTGCCGAAGAACTCGCGGGTGAATTCGCGGGCTGACGGCATCACGTCGAGCATGTAGTCACACCAGGTATCGAGCAGGTCAATGTGGCCGGTTGTGCCGGCGGGCCAGAAGGTCTCCTGGACGTTCATGTCGTTGTGGTAATCGCCATGCCAGGGCGGAGGCATGCCATCCATCGCCCATACGCCCTGCAGGCCGGGGGGCAGATGGCCGCGACGAGAGGAGGCCGCGAGCAGGTAGATGCCGTAGTGCCAGAGGAACTCGAAGCGCTGCTCGGGCAGATACACGGCGGAGGCCGACCAGAAATCGCGCCATGAAACGAGGTGCTCTTCGGCGAGAGCATCGAGGCCTATATCGGCGGCCTGAGACCAAAGGTCGCGGGCCTGTGCCGATGCGCCATCCGGGCTCTCGGCGATGGCCACAGCGAAGAAGAAGTCGGGCCCGTCGGTGTTGAAGGCTACGGCGTAGCAGGGGCCTTCTGGAATCTGTTGAACCATGACACGCAGATTCTCATCTTCGCTGAAGGTTGGTTCGGGATGCCCGAGTTCCCGCAGCTCCTCGCACGTTTCAACCATGGGGAGGAGCCGGATGCCGGCACTGGCGGGGAGGTTGTCAACGCGGAGGCAGAAGACATCGCGGTCATGGTGGACGAAAGCGTGGATGGAGTGCAGCGCATCGGCAGTGCGCAGGGAGCCGGAAACGGTAGCGGTGTCGAGGTCTAGGGTGCAGAGGTATGCTTCGGCCTCGCCGAGGTCAAGCTCAACGCGGCCGATGTAGAGCTTCGTGGGGGCATGGGGGCTGCCGGGATAGTCGGCTACCGCTACGTCCTCTTCGAGCTGCTTGAAACGGCCCTCGGCGACGGCGCGGCGGAGGCCGGCATAGTTGTATTCCGGATGGTCGGCGAGTTCACGATTATTGCGCAAGTCCCAGAGATCGGCGTGGTCGAGGGTGAAAGCGAGCGGGTCGCCATCGCCCCAGACCATGACGCCGAGCGTGCCGTTGCCGAGAGGGAAGCCGTCGCGCCACTCGGTGGGAGCCTTGCGATGAGTGAGCGTATGCCATGAGGCTGTGTCATGGGTGGTGGTTGTGCCGCTCATTTTGTCTTGCCTCCTGTACATAGTGCGAAAGTGGTAATGCCCGGGTGCTTTGTCGTCCTGGGTGAAGCTATGTAAGCCGGACGGGTTGTCCGGTGCGGGCAGATGCGAAGATGGCGTCGGCAACTTCGAGGAAGCGGACGCCGTCTGCGCCGGTGACAGAAGGCTCGCGGCCTGCGGTGATGGCGGCTATGAATTCGTGCATCTCAGCGGCCCACATTGGCAGGTACCTGAAGGTAACGACACTGGCGGCGGCCGAGCCGGGCAGTGGCGGAATGTAGGGCTGGAGCGGGACGGCCAACTCCGTGGGCTGATTGTAGGCGGGGATATTGCGGCTCTCGATGTAGAGCTTGTTGCTTTGCCACTCGGAGCGCATGCGGCCCTCCGTGCCGATCAGATCGAGCCAGCCGTAGGAGCAGCCGCTGCGGTATGAGGCACAGGCATGAAGCGAGAGGCCGTCGTCGAAAGTGATGAGAGCATCTACGCCCGCCTCGGCATGCTTCTGGTCAGGCCAGTACACGTCGGCGAAGATGCGCGTTGGCTCGCGGCCGATCATCCACAGCGCGTTGTCAAGGGCATGAGAGCCGATGTAGAAGAGCGGGCCGCCACCGTGTTTCGGATCGTTGAGCCAGTGGTCGCGGCTGAAGCCGATACACTGGCCAGCGGCGGCATGGGAGATGTCGCCGATTGCACCCTCGTCGAGGAGCTGCTTCATGAGCATGCGTTCGGGCATGAAGCGGAGCGTGTAACCGACCATGAGCCTGACATTGGCCTCGCTTGCGGCGGCGACGAGTTCCCGGCCGTCGGCGGCATTGAGGGCCATCGGCTTCTCGACGAACACGTGCTTGCCGGCATTGACGGCCGCCAGCGCCATGGGCTGCAACTGGTCGTGGATGGTGGCGACGATGACGGCGTCGAGGTCAGCCTGGTCGAGCAGCTCTGCGGCGCTACTGAAGGCGGTCTGATAGCCGCACTGCGCGATGGCGCGTTGCGTCGCTTCCTCGTTGGGATCGGCGCAGGCGATGAGGTCGGCTTTCTCGGTCATGCGGAGCGCTTCGGAAAGGAAACGGCCCTGTGAGCCGCTGCCGATGAGGCCGAATTGGAGTCTATCAGGCACGGTTAATACCTCTCTCTACAAAAGACTGATGGAACAGGTTTGCGCAAGATTCCCGGGCGGGCCGATTTTGCATCACGGTCAGGGCCGGGCTGATGCTCGCTATATGTTCGCCATTGCGGGAGGCATTCCTGCCGAGGCGGAAGGGTATGCGGTGAACGAAGGGCCGATGCGGGGCGTCTATGAGGCGGTTTTACGATGGTCTGAGGAGACGAGGCGGATACGGAAGTGGGAATTTGCCGGCGATTCGGTACGTCTATACATTGAACGTGGAAAGTGGATAGAGAGGAGTTGTGAATGATGAAATTGAGCAAGACTGCGAAGACAGTTTTGATATGCGTTGCCGTGATAGGCGTCATCGCCGTCGCCTATGCGTCGCTGGAGAGCGTCGTGAGCAGCGAGGCGGCTTGTGTAAGCGCGGGAACCCATGCGGCCCTCCCGCAAGATACGGGAAGCTGCGAGGGCTGCCCCTATGCAGGTACCGCGGATTGCCCTGCAGCGACAAGCGCGACGGCCAAACCCTATGTGGATGAGGACAAGTGCATCGGATGTGGTAAGTGCGTGCGGGTGGCACCGGATGCCTTCGAGATGGACAAGCAGACGAAGAAGGCCGAAATCAAGCCCGGCGCATCCGCGACCTCGGTCGCAGAGGGTGCCAGGGCGTGTCCGGTGGGAGCCGTGCAGCAGTAGCAGCAAGCGCAAATCAGATGGGCATCGAGGCGTCCGGCAAGTGTCGGGCGCCTCTCTCTTTTGGGCGCGCCTGATGGGTGTGGTAAGCCGCCTTACTCACACGCGCAGGTCGAGCACGTTGTCGGCCTGGAGGCGGACGGTGCGGTTGTCCACCGCCTCGCAGCCGGCGTCGAGGAAGCCCTGGATGCTGCAGCCCTCCTGGACGCGTATCTCCTCGGTGTAAGGCCCCGCGAAGAAGTATGGCTCGATCTCGTCCATGCGCGCGCAGGCGCTGCGGGCACCCGCGCGGATGAGATCACAGGCGGCCTCATGGGACAGGTGCATGGCCAGTTCGCGGCCCAGCGCCCATTTGACGACTGCACCCTCGATGTTGGGGACAAGCTCGCGGGCCTCCTCGATGGTGACATCATCGCCACTGACGAAGACAGTCGGGATGCCCATGCTGCCGGCGGCGAGTGCGAAGGTGCCGAATTCGCCCAGCTCGATGCCATTGATTTTGTAGTACTCGATGGTCCGTGATGACTGGGTATGGCAGAGGACGCCACGGTCGCCCATCTTGGCGTGCTGGCCGACGAACATGACGGCGTCGTAGCTTTCATCGAGGCAATAGGGGACGCTAAGGCCTCTGCCGGCGATGAGCTTGGCCTGCTTGTGGAAGAGCATCTCGTCAATGCCGCCGCTACCGTGGCCGTCGAGAACTATGACCTCGGCGTCGGAAGCGAAATCGAGGATGCCGTCCACACATGCGTTGACCTCGCCGGTAAGGAAATACTCGGAGCGGCGCTTTTCTTCCGGGGTGACGTCACGGGTCTGGTCGAAAGTGCTAATCATGGCGGGGCCCTCGAGGTCGGTCATCATGTAGATTTTCACTGCTCTTCCTCCTGTTTGAGCGAGTCCTGGAAGGGCCAGTATTGCTCGCGGGCCCGGACGTAGTGTGCGAAGAGCTTCGCATAGGTTGCCTGGAGATCGGTTGTGACGCTGACGGGATCCGCCGGTGAGCGGAGTGCGTCCTGCAAAGGTGCGCTCCGGTCAGCCGGCAGTGCTCCGCGAGCGGCCAGCATCGCCGCACCGCGCAAGGCAGTCTCGGCCTCGCGGCAGGTGAACAGCGGAATGTTAAGTGTGGCGGCGATGATTTCGGTCCAGAGCCGGGAGCGGACGCCGCCTCCGAAGGCGTGGACACGGTTTATTGCGCAGCCGGCGTCGGTCATGGCGGCGAGGGCAGTAGCGATCTCATATGCGCAGGCTTCGAGTACGGCGCGGGCGAGGTCGGTGATACCGGTCGCGAGACTCATTCCGGCGAAGGCAGCGGAGGCATCAAAGCGCATGTGAGGCATCCCGGCACCGGCAGGATAGGGGAAGAAGATGACGCCATTGGAGCCGGGGGCGGCCTCCGCAGCACATGCCATGAGGTCGGAATACGACAAATCAGGGGCAATCTGCCGGAAAGCCTCACGGAGCCAGTTGACGGCCCCGCCAGTGGTGCTGATGGCCGCCTCGAGTACCCAGGTGCCAGTGTCGAGGTACGGGAAGCAGGGGATGGGGACCTCGGGATTGAAGGTCGGGCGATCAAGCAGGGCCTCGATGGCAGTGGCAGTGCCGAGCGAGGCGGTCGCGATGCCGGGGACGAGGCCTGCGCCCAATGCGGCACACTTCTGGTCCTGGGCGCCGGTGACGACGAGCGTGCGGGTGCTGAGGCCGGTAGCGCGGGCGGCTTGCGGTGTCAGCGAGCCAACTACGGTGCCGGAGCCGACAACCTGCGGAAGGAGCGCGGCGTCAAGCTGGTGATGCTCCAACTCCTCGGCGTCCCAGGCATTGGCGCTGATGTCGAAGAAAAGGGTCGCAGCGGCGGTGGTGTAGTCGGTGACCGGCTTGCCGGTGAGACGGGCGATGAGGAAATCCTGACAGAAGAGCAGATGGCGGGCCGAGGCGAGAGCCTCCGGCTCATGGTCATGGAGCCAAAGTAACTGGGAGAGCATGTGCCAGGGGCCGGGCGTCTTGCCGGCGAGACGGCCCCAGTAGGTAGCACCCATGGCGATGAGAAGCCGGTCGGCATAGGGAGCGCTGCGACGGTCGAGCCAGGTGAAGGCAGGACGCAAGGGCCGGAAATCGGCATCAGTCGGCACCCATGAATGGCCCTGACAACTGAAGCCGAGTGCGAGCACGTCTTCGCCGCTGAGCGAAGAGGCCTTGAGGGCCTCACGGAGACATGTGCAGGCGGCCTGCCACCAGGTCTCGGCGTCCTGCTCGGCGGCATCGGGGACCGGTGTGTCGAGGGGGTACTCGAGTGAGTGCCGGCCAAGCGGCTCGCCGTCAAGGGAGAAGATCTCGGCGCGGCACGACATGGTCCCCAGATCTATGGCAGCAATGGCCTGTGATGACACTGCGAGTCTCCTGGAGGTGTTGAGGCTCAGTCCCAACTGGCGGCTTGGGTGCCGTAGTACTCGCGCAAAAAGTCGCAGAGGTTGCTGACGGCAGTGCTGAAGATCTTCTCACCGAACTCGACAGTGGCGACGGTGGGGTCGCCGTAGATGCCGGTCTCGCTGCGGCGGATGCCCCAGGTTGACCAGAAAGCCGCCTTCGAGCCGGCAAAACCATCGCCCGGGAAATTATCGGAATGGTAGGTAAAGACGTCGCGGTTGTGGGCCCTGTCCATGTTGACGCGAGCGCCGAGATAGAGCATCAGGGAGGTTTCGAATTCGCCGCCGTGGATACAGCCGCCGGGCTGGGACTGACGATGCTGAATGACTGCAGGCGCAGCCATTTTGCCGGCCTCGATGCAGGCGATGTACACTCCGGTGGCATCGGCGATTTCGCGGGCGACCATTTCGAGTATGGCCGGATGATGGCCGTGACCGTTGACGGTGGCAATCTTGCGGAAGCCCATCTCGGCCAGGCTGTGGATGATGTCGAAGACGTAGTCGGCGATGACGCGGGTTCGCACACGCATGGTGCCCGGCCATTTGCTCAGCTCGACGCCGGAATACCCGGCCCAGATGGCACGCATAACTAAAACGGGGAGATCCTCTTCCAGACGTTGCGCAGCAGCCTGAGTGATGCTCTCGGCGATGACCGTATCGGCGTCAATTGGTAGGTGGTCGCCATGCTCCTCGGTCTGGCCGATAGGCAACAGCACGAGGGCATTTTTCTCGACAAATGCAGCGATCTCCGGGCTGGTCAGTGCTCCAAAAAGTGGCATGTGATTTCTCCTGTAAAGATAGAACGGCGACGGCAACGGCAAGAGCAAAAAGCACTGCTAGAAGGCAACGCCAAAAGGCACTGTTAGCAGGCAACGGCGCACGGCAACGTCGTGGGGCGCTGCCCCACACCCCGCTGGTCCCGCCCACGGGCGGGACCAGACCCCCCCGCTCCGCAAAACAGCCTCGGAGCGGAAAGAAAGGCAATGGCAAACGGCAAGGTCGTGCTACCCCAGCCCCTCGCTCCACCGAACGACGTGGAGCGGAAAGTGTGGAATGCTCAGATCCGGATAGGCTCAATGTGAAGGACCTTGCAGAGATCCTCGAGGCTCTCAGTGATATCGCCATAGCAGATAGCGAAATGCTGAGAAGCCATCGTCTCGATGAGCTTCTCGGGCGAGCCGTCGAGCTTAACCTCGAGGCCGGGGAAGCGGCCCTGGCGCAGGTCGGTTTCGACACCCGTACCGGTGCCATAGTTCAGGCGGTAGTCGCCGTGACTCCCCTCGACAAGGCGCGCGAAGGTCAGCGGCCCGCGCTTCAGTGTGAACGAGCAGATCAGGCCGTCGAAGCCCTTGTGGCCGAACTCCTGAATGAGCAGTTCATCGTCTTCGTGCTTGAGGCTGAAGGGCGCGAAGCCGCATGATGAAAGCAGCATCTGGTCCCCCTGCAGATCCAGAATGTCGCCGTAGTAGATGACCTGATCGGTGAGGTAATGGAGCAGCGTCATCGTCGTGGTGATGATGACATCGCCCTCACAGGCGGAGACGATGCCGCGGTCGGCAGTCATCGAGATAGGCAGGCAGGCCGTCATGCAGTACTGCTGGGAGAACTCGTACTGGCACTTGACGTTGATGGCGTCGAGGTGGTGCTGGTCGCACAGATGCCGGAGCGCGAGTCCGACATTGACGGCCTTGGCCAGGCGCTCGTCGGTGGCCTGAACGTTGGCGACGGACTTGATCTCGGCGAGGGCTTCCCGGGTTTCGGCTTCGGGAATCTGCTCGGCCATCTGGATAACTGTGTAGGAATCGAAATGGACCACTTCAGGGCCGATGTGACGGCGCAACAGGACATGGTCGAAGGTGCCGGGGTACATGGCCATCGCGGCATAGCCTACAAGGCCGAGACGGGTGCGCTTGAGGCTCTGGGCGGCACCGGCGGCGTTGCAGAAGGCGACGGCGCTGGTGATGGTCGCCTCATCATCAGGCAGGCCGATGAGGGGCTTGAAGTCGTACTCCATGCGTTCGAGCGCACCTTTGAGGACGCATACGGCGACGAATGAGCCGGTCGAGTTGCGCTTGCCCTCCCACGGGAACATATTGAAGCCCCAGATTGCGAAGGGCAGGTGCTCGAACTCGCGGATGGCCGCAGTTGCAGTCGAGCATTCGATCCAGGTGCCGAGGAAGGCAATCACGCCGTCGAGGTCCTGCTTGATGAGCTCGCGGGCGGCCCGGTTCGCCGCGATGGGATCGGTGTGGGAGACCGGGTCAAAGACGACATCAATGCCGCGCTGCTTGAGCGCGTCGGCGGCCTGTTTCGCGAAGTGTTCGCCGATGTCATTCTGGTAGTCGCGATGTCCGATGATGATGAAACCGATGCGCGGGGTCATAGAGATTCTCCGTATGCGTTCTGTGAGTGGCAGTCAGCGGGTACATATTCCCCACGAGGGGCGCATCGTCCTCCACGCCACGGAAATCTGGAACTTGTAGCGGTGGTGGTGTGTCTATTATGTTGGTACCTGATGCTATGGAGGCGGGTGGCGAATAGTGCGCGTGTGGGCGAGGCCCGACCTACGCGGAAAGGAAGGGAGCAATCGTGAAAACGTCATCTGGGCTTGGCGTCATTTTGATAGCCGCAGTCGGCATGTTGTGGGGATGTGTGTCGAGCGCTTCGGCGGACGACCAGGCGATCAACTTCCCCGATTCCAATCTGGAAGCAGCCATACGCCAAGCGATAAGGAAGCCCGAGGGCAACATATACAGAGCAGATTTGGCGGACCTGACGAAGCTCCGTGTCGGCACCAGTTGCATGAGACTGCCGGGGGACCCGCCTGGCAGGATATCGGACCTTTCGGGCCTGGAGCATTGCACCAGCCTGACAGACCTTGCCATGATTGGGGACCTGGTGACCGACATCTCCCCGTTAGCGGGCCTCACCAATCTGGAGAGGCTTTCCCTGGTAGGTAACCAGGTCAGTGATCTCTCGCCACTCTCGGGTCTGAGCAGCCTCAGGTGTCTTGGTCTATCAGGCAACCAGATCAGCGACATCTCGGTGCTGTCAGAGCTACCCAACCTGGAAGAGCTGCGGCTGTCGGCGAACCGGATCAACGACATCTCGGCGCTCTCGGGCCTCACCAGTCTGACGAAGCTTGATCTGTCGAGCAACGAGATAGGGGATATCTCGGTGCTCTCAGGTCTCGCGAGCCTGACGGAGGTATCACTGCACAAGGTCCAGATTGACGATATCTCTGCGTTGTCCGGCCTCGGGAAGCTCACGGCGCTCTATCTATCGAAGAACCAGATATGGGATATCTCGGCGCTGTCGGGCTTGGGCGAGTTGAGGTCTCTTCATCTGGGCGACAACCAGATCGAGGACCTCTCGGCGCTGTCGGGGCTCACGAATCTGACGAAGCTCCTTCTGTCAGGGAACCCGATTAGCGATGTGTCGGCATTGTCAGACCTCGGCAGCTTGACGCAACTCCGTCTGTCGGGCGAGCGACTCACAGACATCTCCGCGCTATCAGGCCTCACCAACCTGACCAGCTTCATTCTCTATGACAGCCAGGTGAGCGATATCTCCGTACTGTCTGGCTTCACGGGCCTGACCACTCTCGGCCTGTGGGGGAACCACATCAGGGATCTCTCGCCACTCTCGGGGCTCACCGGTCTCACGTCTCTCAGTCTCCACGGCAACCAACTCACCGATATCTCAGCGCTGTCACGTCTCACCGAGTTGGGCCAGCTTCATCTCGCCAACAACCGGATCACGGATGTCTCGGCGCTGTCAGGTCTCAGGAGTCTGGTGTCGCTTTCCCTCCAGAGCAACCGGATCAGCGGCATCCCGGACTTCTCGGGCCTCAGCAGCCTGGCGCAGCTTTGGTTGTACGAGAATCAAATCACCGACATCTCAGGCCTCTCAGGCCTCACCAGTCTGACGGCGCTCTATCTGTGCGGCAATCGCGTGGATCTGACCGAGGGGTCCGATGCCAGCCGCGCCATCCAGACCTTGCGCGACCGCGGGGTCACCGTCTCCTGCGACAAGTAGGGGCGTGTCGGAGTGCGCGCGAAGCCCAGCCTGAGTGAGGCGGAGAATATCGTTCTGATGGCACGAGGAGGTCTTCGATGAGAATGAACAGGCGGATGCTGACGGTCGTCGTGGCGATGGCGGCGGCGCTGGTGGTCACGCAGGTGCCTGTGGAGGCCGTCGAGGAGACCTTCGTGCTGAAGCATGTGGATGCACGGGTGATAGCCGACGCGCTATGGGATACCGGATACCACGAGGACATGGAAGAGGACCTCGCCCGGCTCGCGTGGGAGTTTGCCAATGACCTGTTGCGAGATGCAGTGAGAAGGCTGCCGTACGCGCAGGCGTACTGGGTGCCGGGGACGGTGACGCGGAGGTACCCACCGCCATTAAAGGGCAACACGGCTGCGGAGGCGCTGCCGCGACAGTTGCATCGCCTGGTCGCGGTCGTGCCCTCGGAGAACGCGCTGGTGGTCAGCGGGAGCCACAAAGCACTCGACAGCTTCAGGGAGCTTGTGGCAGTGCTGGATGTACCGAGTCGTCAGGTGGTGATGAAGGTTCACTGGGTGAATCTGCCCGGTAGTGAGCTGAAATCGCTGGGCATACGCTGGATAGCGATACGGGAAGAGGGAATGCCGGGTCTGGCGCAGTTGAGCGCGAATGAGGTGCGAGCGCTGCTGAAACGTGCGGATCCATACGAGCATGTGCTGACGGCATCCGTAACGGTGCATGATAACGGGCCGGGGATCGTTGCCTTCGGCGAGACGATGCCATACTTCACAGGGGCAGCGAGGACGGATCGGTTCGATCCCAGCCCGGGGATGATAGCGCAGGTGCGAGCGGTCTTTGGGGGTACCGTGCTGCCAGTGGTGCCGAGGATAAACCGCGATGAGTCGGTGACGCTGCTCGTGCAGCCGAGTGTATGCTACTGGACCGGCTGGCTGGACCCGCCCGAGAAAGTGAAGCTGTCCATGAGGCTGTACCAGGACGATTGGGCGCAGGCTGCGGTAAGAGATGGAGAAAGTTTGTTGGTGGAGGTTGAGCGCGGGAGTGAGGCGCTGCCGGATGGGAAGTTCTATGGACTGGCGTCGCGGATTGAGCCACGGCTGTCGTACCGGTCGGTGCTGGTGGTAACGCCGACGGTGCTTGAGTACGTCGAGCCAGGCGGGAAGTGAGCCAGGTGAACATCGAGGGCGGGAACTCATGTCTAATAATAGGGAACCCATTCCGGTAACCGGGCGGAGGTGGCTGATGATACATTTTGCCAGAAGAGGGTCTATCGCTGTTGCGGCGGTACTGTGCCTGTCATGGCAGACGGCCGCATGTGCGGAGAATTTCACGATCCGGCGGATAGCGCCGCGCTATATGGATGCGGAGCAGCTAGTGGCGATGCTCTGGGGCCCGGCGGATGTACGCGGTGGCGGAGCTGACTTGATGCAGGAGCTGGCCACTGACATGGTGTATAGGGCGGCCAGGCAACGGGTGAGCGGTACGGGCAGATGGGCGCAAGATACGCGGGCGAGGAGCTACCCCGCCGAGAGCGGCGGGGGGCTGAGCAGGATGGTTCCGCGAGGTATTCTGGGCCGGCCGCTGGTGGTGCCGGAGCAGAATGTGCTGATGGTGAAGGGGACGCTTGCGGCGCTCGAGGAATTGGAGGAAGTAATCGCGATGGTGGACCGGCCGACTGACATGGTGAATGTAGATGTGCAGTCGGTGGATTTGCCGAGGGAGGAGCTCGAGGGCTGGGGCCTGGACTGGGAATGGACGCGTGGAGATATGGATGCCGGCAGTCGGGGGAATATGATGGCAGCCGGTCCGCAGATCCGGTATACATGGCAGAACACGCGGGTCGCGCTGAACATGCTGGACAAAAGCTCGCGCGGGCGGCATGTGCAGGGAGCGCATGTGACGACGCTCAACAACGCGCCGGCGATAGTCGTCTTCGGCGAGAATTTGCCATTTGTCGTCGCGACGACCGAATATGACCAGTATGGTTA
>CAZCJS010000109.1:0-12929 GCA_964498775.1 uncultured Armatimonadia bacterium | reverse complement strand
AATGGCTGCAGGTCGGAATTGCTCTGCACCAGAAACACCAGGCTCATGGCGATGGCGCTCTGGGGCACGAGACAGAGGCCGAGGAAATGCTGGAGGCAGTCCTCCACGCGCAGCGCCCTCGTGGCTATCATAACGCCGATGTACTTTCCTGCAATCCGCGCAATGATATATACGCCGACTGCCGCTGCGCTGCCGACAAACGCCGCGAAGTCAAAATGCGTGCCCGCGATGACGAAGAACATGGCGAAAAGCGGAGGCTCAAACTTCTCGATGGCCTCGAAGGCGCCGCGTTCACAGCGATAGCTGTTCGTTATGACGACGCCGAGGGCGATACCTGCCAGCATCGAGGGCAAACTCAGCATCTCCGCCACGCCGGCGCATAACAGAAGCGTCCCCAGAGTGAGCATCAGCAGATGGCCATGTTCCTTCTGGCGCTCGATGAGCGGATGCACCAGGATTGCCACCAGAGCGCCCCAGAGCAAGGCCCCCAGAATCCGCCCACTGGCAATCAGTACACCCGACAGCACACCGCCAGCACTCCCCGCGATGAATACGTCGCGCACCAGCAGTGCCACGATGCCGAAAACACCGATGGCGAGAGCGTTATCAACAACCACCGACATCATCAGGCACCTTGAGAGCATGGTATTGCCCTTATGCTCCTTCACAACCGCCAGCGTGGAGGCGGGTGCGGTGGACATGGAGATGGCACCTAATAACAGCGCCAGAGGCAGCATGAAGCTGAAAAAGCCTTCGCCTTCGGGGACGAGCCTGGAAATCGGGAGCTGAACTATCAACAGCGTACCCACCGTCACCAGTACAAAGGCACCAAATGCCTCAGTTGAGGGAATGATCACCGGCCGCTTGTAGTCTATCTTCGTGAACCGGAAATCGAGCATCTTCCCGATCGAAAACGCGATGATCGTCAGCGCAATATCGGCAAAGACCCGCAGATTATCGGCCAGCATCTCGTGAGAGAGGATGGCTAGTCCATAGGGCCCTATCAGTATCCCGACAGCGATATAGCCGGTGACGGCAGGCAGCTTGACCTTTTTGGCAAGTCTGCCGGCGAGGGCGCTGACAACCAGAGTCAATCCGATAGCAAGTAACACCTGGGTGTTGCCGTGGGCAGTCTCGAATCCTCGTGTGAGCCAATCCAGCAAGTTAATCCTCCTACGCCGTCCCGATAGCAACAAGCAAGCCACACACGGCATGGGCCACATCGCGCGCTATGCCGACGAGATGGAACGCAGCGGGATGATTATACCACATAGTCGGCGATGTGCGGAGATGGTTATTGCGGGAAAAGAAGACCATTGCGAGGCTTGAGGGAATGGACAGAGCCGCTCCGGAGGCGCTCAGGCAACCTGCTGAGTGGGGGGCTGGTGGAGGCGCTTCGGAGAATGGCCGTCAATGCGGGCAGCTGCGCCGTTTCGTTCGAGAGGCTGGATGCTCTTGATGGTGCGCTTGTTTAGCAATAGCAGGGATGATGCAACAGAGTTAGCTGTGTGTTGGGGATCTTCCGCGATGTCGGTGATTGTGAGGAATAGTCGCTGGGGGTCATTGACAAGCTCGCTGAACCTCCTGTCAGGAGGCACATATATATTGCCGACGAGCACTGTGCCATCGGCGAGGTGGATTTCAGCTTCCTGAGAGGCGCCGCAGGTGCGCTGGTAGCTGATATAGACCTCACAGCGCTTGCATTCGGTGCGGGAGCGCTTGCAACATGGTGATACGGTGACCTCCCAGCAGTTGCTGTGCTGCTGGCGGGCGATACATCCAGTGCATATCTCTGAGCGCAATCCCCGGCCGACCCACTGCTGCTGACACCACACGTCGCCTTTGGACTGTTGCTGCTCTGTGTTGTCCGTATGAGGCACCCTAATCTCCCATCCATGGACTTGATCCTGGCGTTGAGTATATCGGGTGGGGTAAGAGCAGGCTTTAGCCGTTGGGCGTCTCAAGTCGGGACGGAGTGTAACCGATAGAACTGGTTGCTAATGAGATAACAGGCTCGGTTCGGTTTGAGCTAATCTGCAAGCAAGGAAGTAGCGAATCATGAACCGGCGATGGAACGATCCGCAACCATCGGGGAGTTCGATGTTGAGTTGGGACAGCCCAGATCTGCCCCAGGATGATCGCGCTCCGGCTCTGGATACACTGATGGAGATACTGAATGCCAAGGACAACTACACAGCGAGCCACTGCCGGCGAGTGAGCATGCTGACGCAATTGGTTGCGGCGAAGATCGGGTTAGAGGCCGCCCAGACGCGAACGGCAATGTTGGCGGCCCTATACCACGACATCGGCAAGATCGGAGTGACCAACTATATTCTGAACAAGCCCGGTCGGCTCTCAGGGTCCGAAATGTCGCTTATCACCGCGCACCCAACTGTGGGTCGTGAACTGCTGGAGAGCTTCATAGTGGCGGAGAGGGCCGCGCTGGTAATCCAGCAGCATCATGAGGCGTGGGACGGGAGCGGTTATCCGCGGGGGCTGCGGGGTGAAGAAATACTGCCCGAGGCGCGGGTACTGCACGTGTGCGACGTCTATGATGCGCTGATCAGTCACCGTCCGTACAGAAAGGCGTATTCGCCCAACGACGCACTGGACGTGATAAGAGCGGGTATGGGGAGTGACTACGATCCCGAGGTCGGTCCGGTGTTGCTGGAGTTGTCGGCAGAACTGAGGAGGGCGGCTTGACAGACATTGCTGCATGTGGGTGGGTATTGGGGGTACACTGAGTGGGTGGAAGCAGAGTCGAGATGATACCAGCAGGCGGATATGCTGATGGGTCACGTGTGAGAGCTCTTGTGATTGCACTGACGGCGGCGACCATCGTGTCGCTGTGGGTCATCGGTGCGAAGACAATAGACGAATACGGCAAGGCGCAACGGGCCGTCGAGGGCAATGTGCTTGAGGCGGTGGCAACGGCGGGTACGCACGTAAAGGCCGAGGTGCGGCAATTGAAGACGAAGCTAGCCAGGCAATGGGCTGCTCACATTGCCTGGGATCTGCACACCTACATCTTACAGCATCCCGGGAAAACCATCCGCGAGCTTCAGGAAGACCCCGTCTTCGCCGCCAATGCGGTAATGAATATCGGCGACCGTGGTTACGCCTTTGTTTATGAGCAGAAAAGCGGCATCATCAGGTTGCATCCCGACCCGACACTGGTGGACCAGCCGGCTGACTGCTGTGGGCCTGGCGCCCACCCAGATACCGCGGGACAATACTGTGGCGCGACGGTTCGTGTACCTGCTCGCACGGCGGATGGGAAGGGTCTCATGGTCTGTGTGACTGCCCCGGAGGAGGAGTGCCTCCAGCAGACCCGTGCCATGACCTCCTGCCTGCTGGACATGAGCGCCCAGATAGACCGGACCTTCTCTGCAGTTTCCAGCGGCGCCCGACGGACTTTGACGGTTTCGCTGTGTGTACTGGGCGGGTCAGTTGCGTTGCTACTGACTGTCGGTGCCTGGCTCCTGCTGCGAAACGAGCAGATTCTGTGCGCATCCGCGAACTGGCACCGGAGTTTGGTTGACCAGGCGCTTGTGGGCATGTTCGTGTATCGGGACGGCAGGTTCCGTTTCCTGAACCGGAGGATCGCCGAAATATTCGGGTATCAGCCCAAGGAGTTGCTAGGGCAACAAATATTGACTGTGATTCACCGGGACCATCGGCAGTTGGCTGCGCGGCTGATTAAGATGGGTGAAACCGGCAAGAGAGTGCCAACTAGGCATGAGTTGAAGTTCATGACAAAACAAGGGGAGACAGGTTGGGTGGACCTGTCCCTGAGCGCCATGCCTGAGGGCCCTGAGCGATGCGTGATGGTGAGTGCAGTGGACATCACCGAACGCAAGCAGGTCGAGGAGAGGCTGCGGCAACGTCTGGCAGTCGAGGAAGCTGTGGCCAATATATCCAAGGAACTGATGTCTCCCAAGGGTGCCGACCTGGACATTACTCTCCAGACGCTTGGGGAAGCCATGGAGGTGAGTCATGCGTGCATCTGTTTTCGTGAGGACGGCGGGCGTATGGACAACATCCACGAGTGGTGCCGCAAAGGTGTCCCCTCGGAGATGGATAGGCTCCAGGCTCTGGACATTTCGCTTTTGCCCTGGTCAACGAAGATGCTGCTAGGTGGGGAGAACATCATCGTCGCGGATGTTGATGCTATGCCCGATGTGGCGGGTGCGGAACAGGCGTCATATCGCCAGCGGAATATCCGCTCGCTGGTGCGAGTTCCGATATTTTCGGCGGGGGCCGGCGTGATTGGTTTCATAGGTTTTGACGATACAGATGAATGCCGGAATTGGCACGCCGAAGATGTGCAGGCGCTGCGTCTGGTTGCGGAAATCCTGGGCAGTCACTGGGACCGGGAACGCGCCGAGGCTGCCCTGCTGGAACGTCAGGAGATGCTGGATGCCGTGACGACGCTTTCTGCCGACACCACGTTTGTCATGGACGAGGATGGACGCTATGTCGAGGCCTTCAGCCATACCCACAAGGTAATGGGCTCGCCGGTGCATCAGGTAGTAGGGCGGCTCATGGATGAGGTGCTTCCGATGGATCTGGCCGCTCAGCTACTGGCGACGATTCGGGAGACAGTGGAGAGCAATGCCCGCCAGAGTACCGAGTACCAACTTGCGATCGAGGGGCAGCCGAGATGGTTCGAGGGCCGCACAGCAGTGATGTCGGTAGGGCCCGATGAGCAGGCGCTGGTGATATTGACGTGCCGGGATATTACAGCACAGAAGGAAAACGAGCATCGGCGCCGGCTCTCCGAGCGGAAGTTTCGGGCATTTACGGAGCAATCTCTGCATCCGGTGTGGGTGGTCCAGGGGCAGAAAATCGTGTACTCTAATTCGGCGATGTCCATGCAGCTAGGTCTTGATTGCCGGGATGCTGTAATAGGCATGGACCTTGAGGATATGGTTTCTGAAGAGATGTGGCCGAGCATTGCAAAGAAGCTGGCCTCACTGATGGCAGGGGAGACGGAGGCCGAGCGGATGCAGGTCAACTTCAGTCGGCTGCTGGGCTCGGACTTGTGGCATGATGTGCAGTTCGCCCGGATAGAATACGAGGGCGCGCCGGCACTGCTGGCGACGGGGCAGGACATCACGGAAATCAAGGCGCTGATGGAAGAGCTCAATGCAGAGCGGCTACACGACAGCCTGACGGGCCTCTACAACCGACGGTATTTCAATGATGTCATAGCGCGCGAGCTCGAACTGTCTAATCGCAATGGCGTGCCGATCTCGCTACTGATGCTGGACATAGACGGTTTTAAGTCAGTCAATGACACGTTCGGTCATCGCACCGGGGACGAAGTCCTGCGGGCAGTCGCGGCAGTGTTGCTGAAAGACGTCCGTGGAGCCGACGTACCAATACGTTTCGGCGGCGACGAGTTCCTCGTCATCATGTACAATACCACCACGGCGGCTGCCGAGGCGACCGCGTTGCGGCTGGCCGACGGTCTCATTGAGTACCTCCACCAGCGCATCGTCAGCGGCGAACTGCCCGATAGGGTTGCGTCACTTGTATGGCTCAGCGGGGGCGCGGCAACGCACGAGCCCGGCTCCGCTCGGAGCCTGGATGACGTTCTCTGCCTCGCCGATCAGAGAATGTATGCGCAAAAGGAAAGAAACCAGCGCCAGCGGGATAGGCGCGAAAAGCCGTCAGGCAGACAGCGTCGTGCAGGATGAGCGACTAAGCGCGGCATAGGCGGCGGGTTGGGGCAGGCCGAGCAGCACGACGATGCAAGGCCGCCGATAATGAAGCCGTCGGTGAGTACGCCTGGGAATTGGGGGCAGGTGGTGGTTAGCGTGTCCGCGCAGCCGATAGTTCGGCGCTCGTGCCGCACGGGTCATCTACTCCACAGTTCATGCAGTCCTTTTACAGTCTCTTCCACGATCACCCTGCCGCCCTCGGGGCCAACCTCATTGTCGTACACTCCGCCCCCGTAGCCCCTGTTGGCGATGGCCCGTTCGGAGGGAAGATAGGTGCCATCCCAGCCATCATTTGCTGCCAATTGAACCAGGAAAGTCTGCACGGCCGGACTGCGCGCCTTGATGCGGATCCCGTAGTCGAGGAACAGCTCGAAGCGGTTTGTCGCAAACGCCACATCGCCCAGGCGGATCAGATGTAGCTCCATGGGAATATCCGGCGATTGTTTCTGCTGCTCATAGCGCTCAAGCACTCGCCGTGCTCTTTGGGCGATGCGGTAGTTGTTCGTGCCTGCCCGGGCTTCCGCCTCAAGCTTGGCCAGGTCATCGCGTACCGCAACGGCTTCCTCGTCGCTAACGATTCGGCGGGGGAGGCTTATCTCGCTGACCAGATGCTCGCAGCGAAGCTCTGTCTCAATCGTCGCCTTAGCGACCGGCAGGACCTCATCCACGGCATTCGCAACGCGACGCCCGATCTCTTCACGCATGGTGAGCCCGCGCAGCTTCAGCATCCGTTCTTCCGCGGTCTTGTACCACAGGCGGTGCGGGGACTGGTCTCCCGCCGTGGAGCATTGCGCTAGGATCTGGATATGGCTTCCATGCCGCCTGCGAATCTCTTCGCGGATCTCATGCCAGAAGTCGGCGGAGACGTACATGGCGCCTTCGGTTTCCTGAGACGGGCTCGCCAGATTCACCACGACGCCGGTCAGATTGCTCTCCTCGTCCCACGTGTAGAGCAGGTCCACATAATGATCCTCGTAGCCTTCGATGTGACTGAATGTCGGATCGTTTGTGTCGCCATACATTCGGGTGAAGCCGCCGACGACAGCGCCGGCGCGACGACTGGAGTCCTCCGCGAAGTAGGTCGCGCGGCGGTTGTGGCCCACTACGGCGGTACCCAATCCATAGCTCACGCCACCGGGCTTCCGATTGTTCCAGGCTTCTACCACGGCCTCCGCGATGCCCTCCCGGAGCACATCCATGCACTCCTCGGCCGTGGCCACCCCATCGGGCAGAGGCTCCTCGCCATAGCGCTTGATGAGCGTATTCGGTGCCGTATGGGTATGGGTAGCGTTCAGGATCACCCTGCTGACATCAATTTCCGGCGCCCGGGCACGGAGTGTCTCACGACACATTTCGAGGAAGTTGTTTTCGTCATACCACTTATGTCGGAACCCGCCGACATCACACGCGACGAAGACAAGCGAGCTATTCGGGGAGTCGTCTGTTGACAGCGCCATGGCCGTCACTGTGACGGGGCCATCCACCCCGTCGGAAATCCGCATGTGGAACTGTGCGCCAAGGACGACCGGCCGCTCAGGGGTCACACATCTTGTGGCCCAGCCGATGTTGAGTGTGGAGCAGTGGTCTGTGTTCATAGGGCGCCTCTCTTCCTGCTTCGGGAATTCACCACATTCTGTTGATGGTGTCTACCGTCCACTCGACGAGCCTGTCGCCGCCGTCGGGGCCGATGTCGGTGCTTGCCGGCACCGAGCCGTACCCGCCACAGGCAATCGAGCGCCTGCTTGGCAGGTATGTGCCGTTGCAGCCCGCCTTCTGTATCAGGAAGGTCTGGGCGGCCTCGCTGAGTTCTCGGATCCGTAGCGCATAGTCGAGATAAAGCTCAAATGGATTGGTCGCAAACGCGACATCCCCGAGGCGGACAACGTGCACTTCTATCGGCATGTCTGGATTGGCCGTTTGCAGCTCAAGGCGCGTCCTGACTCTCTTGCCCCGCTCCATCCTCCTGTAGGCCTTTGTGATCTCGGTGTACCATCTTGGGGTCTTGCGGATTTCGGGATTGCTCTCGAGTTCGGCCACAAGCTTCTCGTACTGCTCCCTGAACGGGCGGGCTTCCTCGAGCGCGTCCTCAACATCCTGTTCCGATATCATCCTGCGGGGGAGGTCCACCGTCTCGCATACATGCTGGAATGGCGGGGTCCAGTCGGTCTCCTTCTCCGCATAGGGCACTATGTCGCTGATCGCATCGGCGATCTTCAGTGCAATTTCCTGACGCGGCGCGTTCTGGTCGGTGTCCCTGCCCTTGAGTCGCCACATGCGTTCCTCCGCACGCCTTCCTATCAGCACATGCGGCGACTGATCTCCGGCGGGAGCGCACTGTGGCAGTATGAACAGGTCGCTGCCGAAGCGTTTGCGCAGTTCCACCCGCGTCTCATGCCAGTAGTCGGCGCTTATCTGGTAGATGTGCTCGCTGACCTGTGACGGGCAGGGGACGTTGACGACCATCCCCGTGATCTTCTGATCCTGGTCATAGGTCACCATGGCATATACGGAGTGGTCCTCATAGCCCTCAACATGGCTGAATTCCGGCGTCCCCGGTTTGCCGTACATCTGGCTTGTCCCATCGCGATAGGTCAGGCGACGATTGCGGCCGATGACGGCGTGTCCGAGCCCGTATGCAATGCCGCCGGGTTCGCGCTTCTCCCACGCCTCCAGCACTGCGTCGGCAATACGGCCCACGGCAAACTCGAGGTAATCCGCCGGTGACATTACCTCAAGCCCGATGTCCGGCCACATCCCAGCTCTGCTTGCGTTCGCAGAACCGCCGTGGTCCGATACCAGCCGCTTGTACTCGGTTCCGTATTGCTCCATACCGTATGGCACGATTCTGGCATCGGGTGCCGAATGAGTGTGTGTGGCGCCGATGAATACGCTGAAGGGGTCGAGCCCCCCGCTAGCGGCCTGGATGCGTTCACGTACGGCATCCCGCAGTTCATTGCCAATCGAGGCGAGGTCACAACTCACCATAACCACCTGCCCCTGTGGCCCGGTGTCATTGAACGCCTCAACGGCGAATGCAGTAGCCGTGACCGGGTCCATGATCCCCTTGGAGACCCTGGCGTGAAACTGGCCCGCGAGCACCACCGGTTGGTCGGGCGTTATGTCAGCCTGCGCCCATCCCATCTTTACACGGTCATTGATAGAACCCATAAGTTCCTCCTATGATTCTTACTGCGCCAACTTATTGTTCGGGATTACCCTATAGAACGAGGCCGTCAGTTGAGGTTAGCTTTTATGGCGATGGAGTCTTCGGTGCCTTGCCCAAGCCACAAGTAGCGCACCAACATCTAACCACGCTCAGAATAACGCTGCAAAGTGCTGAACTATAACCTAGGGGGCCTGCTGGGCATTGATCAGGGCCAAGTCAAGCACGTGCGCGCAGTAGTCACAGCGGTGGCAGCGGTGGTCGCAGGAACTCGTGCGGGCGAACCAGTCGGCAGGGAAGCGGCTGTTGTCTATGACGTAGGGAGCGAGAGCCGGGCCGAAGCCGGGTTCGCAAAGGTCTAACAGATTACCGTAGAAGCTGCCACGCGCGTAGGCGTCAATGACCAGGCGCGGTCGGGCGTGCATTCTCGTGGCCAATTTCGCCACACTGCACAAACCCTCGTAGCGGTGGATATCTTCAGGGCGGATCCAGGTGCTCTGGAGTATAGCAACCCAGTTTGCGCGATCTTCGAGGAACCGCCGGCAGGTATGCGCTTCCCATGTGGTTACATTCACCGTCTCGTCTATTTCCGCCTCGTGTGCCACCATGTTGTCATGGAACGTCTGGCCGGAGCAGAAGGCGAGACAACCACTGTTCGCCAGCAGCACAAGGCGCTTGGCGTTCTCGTCGGCCCATGACTTCAAGTCAGCCAGATATTCCAGATTCCGCTGGTTGTCGCGCTGGACATGATAGCTGTCAAAGAGGTCGGCCAAATACTGCATGCCTTTGACGGTGCCGATGCGCATATTGACGGAGGCGCGTGTCTCGACCTGAGGGTGGTGCTGTTTGACGACATGGGCGATGAAGGGCGAAGTTGTGGTGACGATGTCAACGCCACCGACGGCTTCGCCAAGGCAATCGAGCGCCGAGCAGACCTGGTTCTCAAGCCAGCGGCTGATCGCGCGGCCGCCGTAGCAGTTGGCGTTGAAGAGCAAGTCGAGGCGAAGCCCCATTTCGCGAAGAACCGCCAGGTCATGGAGGAGTTGGTGCTGGGCAGTCCAGTCGGTATAGCCGCGCCGGGTTGCCAGAGCCGCCCGCCCGGAAGGCATATCAGCCCACGGGAAATAGATTTCAGCGACTGCCTCCCGGTAGTCGGCGATGACCTCTACCAGAGACTCCTCCTCGGCATCGGGAAGCTGGTAGCCGACAGCAAATTGCATGGCAAAAACTCCTGGGGAATCATGTCATTATAAGCACGGTCATGCCGGCGTGTGGGCCGATGCTATTGCCCCGCCGGCATCTGCGCCTCAGATTCATCTGTCCAGTCCACCGTCCAGAGCTTCTTGCGCCGGAACGGCGTCTGGAACTTGTTCGCGATAACGCCGCGCTCCTCGAGATGGATCATGCAGGCGCGAATGCAGCCCTTGGCACCACATATCGCCTGGCCGTGTTCGTAGATAGTGTTCGGCTTGCGATAGAAGGGCGAGATGGGACCGGGCTTGACATCATCGCGGCCTTCGGCACTCAGGTACTCCCCGGTCTCCCCGTCCTCAGTATAGACACCACCACGGAAATAGACACCGCAGCGCGTACAGTCAAGGTCATTCCACTCAAGTTCGTGGCCGGCGATAGTAACCTTGACGGTCTTATCAGGACTAATGGCGTCGCCGGGACATTCGGCGACACATTTCATACAGCGGTCGCACAACTGCGGGCCGTCGTAGATGGGGTCGGGCTCGAACTCGGCCTCAGTAAGCATGACGCCGAGGCGCTGCCGGGGTCCGAACTGGGGAGTCAAGAAGACCTTCGAGTATCCGATTTCGCCCAGCCCGCACAGAAACGCGGCGACGCGGTGATGAACCATCACGTCAGGGGCGGGCTTGCCGGGCTCCACCGGACGGCTGTAGTGCTCACGCAGCCCGCCTTCGTTGTCTATGCCACGCCAGGGGCTCAGGTGCCCCAGAGGAATCGCCTCATAGCCGTAGTCCTCGATGTACTTGGCGATGTTGATCATGGTGTGAGGGATGTACAGCCAGTTGAGGCCACCGTAACCCATTGATGAGTAGTTGCTGAAGAATGTGCCCTCTTCGACGCCGCGCAGACTCCCGCGCATGATGCGGAAACCAAACGCGATGACGGATTTGGCCTCGGGCATGATCTGGCGTGGATCCATCTGGATCGGGGCTCCCTCCCAGCGGTCCGGTGTCCCGATACCGACGAGGTCTGCACCCATGGCCTTGGCTACCTGCTTGAATTCCTTTGTGTCGATCATTGGTTTGTGCCTTGCTCCTTTCGAGATAACGACTCTTACATTGGTTTGATCTTTGCAGCAATGTCCTGAGCGAAATGCGGCAGGGCAACCTTCAAGGCAGCCCCTGATACCGTTACTTCGTTGGCAGTGATGATCTCACCTGTCAGTGTGTCTCGGTATTCCACGAGGTAGCGTCCCGGCTTGAAGCCCCCGATCATCACTTCGGCAGCGTCTATCTGGCGTGCGGCGGGTACGGCTTCCGGCGATGGCTGGAGCATGTTGGCAAAATCGTAGGCGTAGAAGTAGGCGTACTCTCCGTTACTCATGGCCTGGACGGTGATCTCGTTGGGCCCCGCGGAGGTCGCCTTTGCGGATACGGTCTGCAGGCGCATCCCGCGGCGGTCCTCCCCATCGTTATAAGCCAGCAGGCCCTTCTGGTACTCGTAGAGGCCATACTGCTGCCACTCGCGGTGATACCAGAACTGTCCCGGCGCCGCGGATGGGATCAGGTTCGATACCCACATGCCGACCCGGAAGTCACGCTGCCAGTTGTTCTCCGGTATCGGCAGAGATGCAGTCTGAGGGCCATACTCGATGAACAGGAAGGGCTTGTTGTAGTGCCGGCGGGCCTGCCAGCACTCGTTCATCCCCTCTTCGCTCTCCCGCTTCCAGTAGGCGTCAGCCTGGACGTACTGGATCTCCGGCAAGTCCCAAAGCTCCGTGCCGTAGCCCCAGTACAGACAGATGTGGGAGGTAATGAGGTGGTCGTTGATGTCCACGGATTTGATGTAGCGGGCCATCTCCGCATGCCACGCTGCAACCTCCGGCTTGTTGTAGCCCTCCGAGAGGTCCACTTCATTGACGAGATCCCATGACATGATGTTCGGGCTGTATCCCCAGCGTGCGACGGTGTAGCGGTTGCGCTGTTCGATCATCTCTTTGGCCTTTGTGGAGCGGAAGAACATGGCCGGACTCGCGACGAAGCCGCCGTTTTTGACCGAATAGGGGTTGTACCCCCATTCGGCGTCGAACTTATCGCGGCGGAATTGGCCGTGACTGTTCAGGGTGATCTCGAGGTAGATGCCGCGCTCTGCAGCCAAATCGAGCATGTAGTCGAAGCGCCAGCCGTTGTATAAGCAGTAGCGGCCGACGTCATCATAGCGCGAGTGGTACTCATCGGACCACTCGATGCCCACCCACCAGCCACACATCCACGTGCGGACAAAGTTCAGCTTCTCTTCCTGGAAGCGGTCGAAGTAGTAGTCGAAGTCGTAGGTGCCATTTTGTTTCTGGGCGTGGTCGCCGCCGTCGCGCATGTTTATGCCAGTGGGGAAGAAGAAGTCACCGTTCTCGAACTCGAAATAGCGTGGGTCCTGCTTTGAGATGCGAACCATGCCGGGCTGCTTGTGATCGGCGAGGGCAGTGAAGGTCAACTCCTGGCTGCGGTACTGGCCGAGAGCATCGCTGAGCTGAACGAAGCACTTGTAGGCCCCCGCCTGGCCGGGTGCGAAGCGGACCTTCCAGCAGGGAGCGCCGACGGGGATCAGCTTCTCCCACCCCTCCTCCGTCCGCGTCCGGCGGTAATCCTGATAGTAGAAGCCGGGCACTTCCCGGCGCGTGCCGTCAGGCAAAAGGAAATGGCCCGCCACATCAACCACCGACGGATCGAAGGGGTTCTCATAGTCGCGGTCCATATCGAAAGTGAGCTCGAATTTCTGGTACACTTTGAGGCGGTCGGTATTGGCGCGTGCGTCCAGCGTACCCTGGCCGGGGCCGGGTTTGCCGTTCT
>CAZCJS010000108.1:0-13060 GCA_964498775.1 uncultured Armatimonadia bacterium | reverse complement strand
ACCGGGAATAGGATCGCCGCCAGTATCGCGATAATCGCGATGACGACCAGCAGTTCGATGAGCGTAAATCCGCGTTTCATCACTGCACCTCCCTTGGAATTGCACAACTGGTTCACACAGCCATATTTTATATTCTCAGCTTACCTAAGCTGTCCTGCAAAGGAAACAGTATTTGTTCTGCGGCACCACCACCAAGACGGCGATCTCACTTCCGAAGCACGTAACCTGAAACCGTACAGCCCCTCCTCACATACGAGAAGGATCTGGTGCGCTGTGCTGCACTGCCTCTATGACGGCTTGTCGTGATACCAGCGGATGCGGTTGGCCGAAGTGTTGCCGACGAGGTCGCTCTTCTTGATCCACTTGGCGTGTCCGTCCACAAACCCGAAGTTGCCGCCGCCGTTGTGGATGTCGGGTAGCCGGTCGGTGAGTGTCGAGTAGCAAATCGGGCAGTACAGCCAGTTGTAGTTAAGCGCACTGTCCCCGAGCATGATCACCTGCGCCGGATACTTGATTTCAGACAGCTTGATGGCCCAGGCCGGAGTGCTGGCGTGGCCCATGTAGTAGGGCATATGCGGGTAGTTCCACCCGTAGCCGCATTCGTTGGCGCGCGACGGACAGATCGCTATCTGGTTGTTCTTGGCGTATGGCGCCAGTGGGCTGGTGATTGTGCTTGACGGGAACGCTAGGTGGTAGAACAGACTCCACCACACGTTAGGCCCTCCCTGACCATAGGGAAGCATCTCGTCGTAGTCCTGGATGTACATCTGGACAGCCAAATCCAGTTGCTTGACATTACTCAAGCAGCTTGACTGCCGGGCCTTCTCGCGGGCCCGCGCGAACACCGGGAACAGAATCGCCGCCAGTATCGCGATAATCGCGATCACAACCAGCAGTTCGATAAGTGTGAATCCGCGCCTCATCTCAACACCTCCGCACTAATGATAGCTACTGTGCGACTCCTTGCCTAGATATTCTCACCATATCGCGATTCTCCTGCCAACACAAAACAGTTGTGGTCGTTCTCGTCTGGCATGATAGTGGCGACACGAGACGCCACTACACCATCGCCGGCAGGTAGCGTGGCGAATCCCAGTGGGTCAGTTCCTCCTAGCTGCGGCTATGGTGCATAGCGCCAGGGTGCGGCGACACCGGCAACGCTCTTGGCGACTTCGTTGAGCGGGTACCACTTGGCATGACCGTCGCAGAGGCCGTAGTTGCCGCTGCCGTTGTGGCGCGTTGAGAGGTATCCGCTACGGCGGGGGTAGAGGTACGCGTGGCAATTGGAGCTCTGGTAGCCGTTGTCGCCGATGAGGATGGTCTCGGAGGGGTGGTCAAGCGCGGCCAGGGCAGTGGCCCAGCCGGTTCCATGCGAGCCGCAGTAGTAGCCAAACTCGGCCGTATTCCAGCCGTAATCACGGTAGCCGCCGTTTTCGCTGGGGCACTGGAAGAACTGGTAGTTTTTCACATACGGCTGGATAACGTCATACCAGCGCCGCGTGATCGAATGACCGCACCCGGAATACA
Organism: uncultured Armatimonadia bacterium; assembly: GCA_964498775.1. Taxonomy (GTDB): domain Bacteria; phylum Armatimonadota; class Zipacnadia; order Zipacnadales; family UBA11051; genus UBA11051. Next base: position 11,533 of record CAZCJS010000108.1, on the reverse strand, counting down.
TCACCAGTGCGCCGGGCACAAGCCTTTCGTCATAGTCCTGAGTGTACATCAGAATGCCGAGCATGAGCTGCTTGACATTACTCAGACATGACGTCTGCCGGGCCTTCTCGCGGGCCTGGGCAAAGACAGGGAAGAGGATCGCCGCCAGGATGGCGATGATCGCGATGACGACCAACAGTTCGATGAGCGTAAATCCGCGTTTCATCACTGCACCTCCCTTGTTATAGTGCCGATGCTCTATGTTATTATACTAGATATTCTTATCATACCCACATTTTCCTGCCTGAAAAGGTATTTTCAGGATTATTTATTGTGTGACCGTGTCGTCGGCGCAAACAAGCACCGCCTGCTTGTGGGGAGATAGCGTAGTGATGATGCACATACATCGCTATTGAGTTATAATGCACAACATTTGGTTCCTGCCTGCATTTGGCGCCATGCTCCAGTGCGGGCGGCTGGCGTCCCGTGCCGGATCGCTTGTGCGTCCGCTACCGCAGGATTTTGCAGGTAGCTGCTATGCCGATGCGGAAATGCCCCCCAGCGACCAGTTGTGTGACACGAACCTACGCCAACGGACGGCCATCATGCAGCCTCTCCCTGCGGATACGGGGCAACTAAACAAGTCGGGCCGGGTATTGCTCGTGGCGGTGTTTGTCATCGCGGCGCTGCTGCGCGTCTATGGCATCTGCGACCGCGGGGTGCTGTTGTGGGACGAGGGCTCCTATCTGATGGAGGGGCGCTTCATCGCGACTGGTGTCAAGGCCGCCGCATGGCAACTGGCTGGCAAGCTGCCCTGGATCACTGCTCCCGAGAGCGAGCAACTGCGCGAAATGGTCGCAGGTATCGCCCCGGGGATTATGGGCAAGCCGGGTCATGCCGGTCTCGTGGCCCTCTTCATGCTCATATTTGGCGACCATGTCTATACACCTGCGCTGCTGTCCATCGTCTGCAGTTTGGTTATCATGTACCTGGTTTATCGCCTGGGGCTTGCCTACGTTGGCCCGGTCGGCGCGCTGGCAGCAGTCTATATCCTGGCCATTTCGCCCTACTATTTATTCTACAGCCGTGTCGGTCTGGCCGAGATGGATTTCGCTCTCGGCGGACTGTTGGTGGTATGGCTGCTCTGGCGTCATCTGGAGAGCGCCGAGCTTCTCTCCAAGCGTGCGACGGTGGGTTTGGGGGTGCTGGTCGGCGCTATTTTCCTGCTCAACTACCGTGCCTACATCGTGCTGGCGCTGGCGCTGTTCTGGCTCGGCGTAATACTGATGCGTCGCGGTGCGTCCCCGGCTGTGACGGTGTCCCGAGTGGCTTATCTGGGCGTCGGATTTGTCACACCCCTCCTGGCGGTTGAGGGGCTGTATCATATCGGGGCGGGGATCGCGCAAACCGTGCAACCGGGTATGGAGTTACGCACCTATTTCGAGCAACTCCTCTGGCTGGCGACGGCTCATGGTGGTGAGCCGCTGACACTGGCCAATGTGCCGACATACGCATACCTGTTGATGAGGTGGGAGTGGCCCGTTCTTGTGTTACTGGTCATAGGCACGGTCGCCGCTGCCAGGCGTCAGCGGCTGGCCGACTGGCTGGTGCTAAGCTTTTTCTGGCTGCCGCTGCTGCAGTGGTCGCTGCGGGCCGACGGCTATGCGCGGCTGGCGGTGCTGAACCTGCCGCTGTACGCATTGTTGGCGGGGCTGGGGTTTCAGACACTCCTGCCGGCGCGGCTCGGAGGCACACAGAGGGCACTTATCGGCGCAGCCCTCATCATCCTAATCGGGGCAGCAGGGGCCTACGCCGACCTGCCGATTCTGCAGGCGAAATCCCTGCACGGCCGCGCGCTAGTTGTGACTGTGCAGGGCGGCTCGGCGCAGATCATAGACACGAATCCGGGTGTCGGCGTGGTGCATGAGGGAATGTACAGGCTGGAGGACAACATCCGGCTGCCAGAATTGCCTGATGAGGCGCTCAAGACACTCCGGCAGGCCGGAGAGCAGGGCGCGAAGTACCTCATCACCGACATGCAGCGGTTCGTAAGCGGCACGCGACTGATGAGTCTCAGCCGCTACCGGCACAGCGCCTGTCATGCTATCGAGACGCGCTGCCGGCCGATCTGGGAAGCGCCCCACATGCAGGGGCTTTTCTTCCACTACTGCTTCGAGCACAACTGGGGCTTCCACCAGACGCTGGAACTGCATGATGCGTACCGCGACAGGTCTGATTTCATCCGGATTTACCGGCTTGAAGATGCCATCGCGGCTCTGGAGGAAGCCGGCGAAGAAGGGAATTCGCAGGGCACTGCGCAATCTATCCAATCACTGGGAAGTATGACATCTGGAGGTCAAAAATGAAACTGGGTTGCTCGACACTACTGTTTGGCGGCTATGATCTGGATACTGCACTCGCGGGCATTGCCAAGGCGGGCTATGAGGCGGTCGAGTTGGTCTCGATCCCCGGCATGGGGATGCACTACGAGCTGGACCAGCCGGACAGCTATTACGAGGAGATCAGGCAGAAGGTGGGCGACGCGGGTCTGGTCATCGAGTCGGTGGGCATCGGTGGCGGCTTTTTGAAGGATAACTGGGAGGCGCAGGTGGTGGCGGCGGCCAAGCTGGGTGCGCCCGCGATCACGACCTCTGCCGGCGGGTCAGCGGATGAGCGGGAAGCGTATTGGCCGGAGCTGATGAAGCGAATTAAGTTCGCCAAGGTCTGCGCTCGGATCAAGCTTGTAAAGGTATCCTTCAAGCCGCATGTGCGTGGCGCAGTCAACAATCTCGCCTCATCGAAGCGGTTCATGGAGGATTGCGACAGCGCATGGGTGGGCCTCAACATTGACAACACTCATCTGCAGCGCGAGGGGGATGACCCGGTAGCCGCGGTCAAAGAGTTGGCGCCGTGGATCATCACTGCCCGCATCCGTGATTTCAAATCCGACGACCTGGGTATCGGCCCCGTCGAAAATCAGATACCCGGCAAGGGCCAGAGCGATGTCAAGGCGTACTATCAGGCATTGTGTGAAGTCCCTGGTCTCGAGTATGCAGTGGTGGAGATGGTGGGGTCGAAGGACTTCGAGCTTGCCGAGGTGCAGCGGGTCATCGAGGAGACGATCGCGGCGCTGAAGACATATTAGCCCTGCGCGGAGGCACTGACGGGGAGATGCCAGCGATGACGGGCAACCAGATGCAGCCGGCGAGTTCAAAGCCGCTCGCCATCCAGGCAGACTTCCATAGCGAAGCCTTGCTGGTGCTACTGATGTACTGCTTCGGCTATTGGCCCGGTCTCATCATGAACCTCTACTTCCTCGATAAGGCCAATGCCTACTACCGTGCGAGTGGGTATCAGGCGGGCGGCGTCGGCTGTCTGCGGGCGATGTTGTGGGTCTTTGTCGGCCTCATTTTGCTGGCGATATTTGCGATATTGGTGGCGATTCTAGTTCCGGTCCTGCTCAAAATCATTAGGGATGCCAGGTGAACTGCCGGTATCTCGTTGCCATGACGCGGTTTTCTCCATGAGGCGGGCGCACTATGATTACAAGGTGGCGATAATGTGATGGATGCAATCGGGAACTTTAACATGCTCGTCGAAGAGAACGTGCGCGTGGCGATGCGCGACGGCATCGAGCTGAGTACCAACATCTTCCGGCCCGACGCGCCCGGCAGATTCCCCGCCATCGTCAACCGCACGCCGTATGGCAAGCGTGCCGGCGGGATGGAGAGGTTCGTGCGGTGCGGTTATGTCGTACTCAGCCAGGACGCACGCGGGCGATATGAGTCAGACGGCGAGTATGTACTTTATACCGATGAGAGCAACCATGACGCTGAAGACGGCTATGACACCGTTGAATGGGCGGCAGCGCAGGCTTGGTGTGACGGGAATGTGGGCACGTGGGGGACATCGTATCCGGCCTACATGCAGTGGCAGCTCGCGTCGCTGCGGCCGCCGCACTTGAGGTGCATGTGCGCCTGCTCGATTCCGCAGGAGAACTGGGAGGTGGACTGGGTCGGTGCGTTCAAGCCCGCGCGCCGGATCAAGTGGTGGCTGACGACGATAGCTCCGGATCTGCGCCGCCGTGCAGGCTTGCCGCCGCCACATACTCCGGAGGAAGCGCGCAAGATATTTGACGAACTCGAGGCATGCAACTGGATGCACTTCATGCCCTGGCTGGATTTCCCGAAACACCTGCCGCCGCCGCTGGACAGGTATGCCGAGGAATGGTTGATGGCCCCCGGGTCTAAACCGTGGAAATTCGCGGAGAAGTATAAGGAAATCGAGGTGCCGAATCTCGACTTCTCGGGCTGGTACGACCACTGTGCCTCGATGATGCACTTGCCGGGGATGCAGGCTGATGGCCGTACGGAGCCGGCGCGGACGCAGACAAAGCTGATCATCGGGCCGTGGAATCACTCAGGGGCTGCGCCGAGGAAGGTCGGAGATGCGGACTTCGGGCCCAATGCCGAGCTGGATCGTCCAGGGATCGAGATTGCCTGGTTCGACCACTGGCTGAAGGGCATCGAGAATGATGTGGCCGAATGGCCGGCGTGCCGCTACTTCGTGATGGGTTCGGCGAAGTGGAAAAGTGCTCCCACCTGGCCGCCGCCCGACATGGCTGAGCAGACTTTCTACCTGGGCAGCGATGGGGTGGCCAATCCGCTTGACAACGCGGGAACAGTGTCCGGCACCCGTCCGCTGGCCGATACGACGGATACCTACACCTACGATCCGCGCAACCCGGTGCCGACAGTGTGGACGCCGGCCTTCTTCACGGTGCCGCCCGACCGGCGGCGTACCGAGCACCGCAGCGACATTCTGTACTACTGCAGCGAGCCGCTGGCCGAGGCGATACAAATCGTGGGCTATCCGGAAGTGGTATTGTACGCCGCTTCGTCTGCGCCGGATACGGACTTCTTCGCGCGTCTGGTAGATGAGGAACCAGACGGCCCGGCTCGTGAAATCGCCTACGGAATGATTCGGGCACGCCATCGCAACTCGATGGAACGGGAGGATTTCCTGACGCCGGGTGAAGTGACCGAACTGCGCATCAGAATGCACCCGACGGCCAACCGCTTCTTGGCCGGGCACAGGATTAGGCTGGAGATTACCAGCAGTGATTTCCCGAATCACGACCGGAATCACAACACCGGGCGAAATGACCTCGCGGATGCCGAACTGGTGACCGCTCGCCAGACGATCGCACATTCGCCGCAGTATCCGTCTCGTCTTATCGTCAACGTGGACAATGAGTAGACGTGTATAATCTGAGCTTCCCGGAGGGATAGACAAATGCTGAAAGTTGGCGTCATTGGGATGCGCGGCATCGGCAATCAACATGCCGACTGCTACGCAAGCAGCGAAGATGCGCAGGTCGTCGCCGTATGTGATCTTGTGCCGGAGCTTGCCGATGAGGCCGCCGAGCGCCTCGGCGTCAAGGCCTATTACGACATGAACGAGATGATCGGTAGCGAGGACCTCGACATCGTGGATGTCTCGACCGGCGGGGTCGAGAACGGCTCGGATCACTACGCGCCGGTGATGGCGGGTCTCAATGCCGGCAAGCATGTGCTCTGCGAAAAGCCGATCAGCAACAACATCGTGGAGGCCCGCGAGATGGTGGCTACCGCCCGCGAGAAGGGTGTCTGCTTCGGCGTCAACCTCAATCACCGCTTCACACCGGCGACCTTCAAGGCCCACGACTGGATGGAAGAGGGCCGCCTGGGTGAGGTCAACTTCATCAACATGGCGCTGTGGATCGGCAACGCCAAGGATGATGAGTTCTTCCACCTACGCGCCCTGCACCCGCACTCGATTGATGTGATGCGCTATTTCTGCGGCTCGGTCGAGTACGTGCAGGCGTTTTTGAAGCGCTCCGAGGGCCGCACCTGCTGGTCGAACGCCTCGATCAACATGAAGTTCCAGAGCGGCGTCATCGGGCATCTCACTGGCAGCTATGACATGACCACGCGCCACCCGATGGAGCGCTGTGAGGTGGCGGGAACCAAGGGCCGCTTCGTCATTGACAATGTGTACGAGGACCTGACGCTGTGGCTCCACGACTCCGCAGAGGTCACCAATATCCACAACTCGATCTTCGGGGGTCTGACCGGCTTCGGGGACACCTTCCGGATGCGGATTCACCGCTTCTGCGAGCAAGTGGCCGAGGGTGCGGATCCGGGTGACATTGACGCCTCGGGAGCCGACGCCCTGCAGGCCCAGGAAGTCATCGAGGCGGCGATCAAGTCACATCAGACCAGCGAGGTGGTGAAGCTGGAGGTGTGAGCTTGCCCATTCGCCGACGGGCCTAATCAAGGCGCGGCATCCGAGAGCGGGTGTCGCGCCTGATGGTCTTGGGGATCGCTTCGTCAGAGCTAGGTTAGTATCTCCACCAGGGAGTCGGCCCAGGCGTGGCGGATGTCGTCGAGGGCTATCTCGGCCTGCAGGTCGGCGGACTTGATGTTGAGCGCGGCCTGGTCGGTGACTTCGCCAAGGCGGGTCATCTCGACGCCGTATGCGGCCATGATCTCCGCTACGGCTTCGTCCTCGGAGGCCTTGACCTCCATCACAAAGCCCCCTGATTCGGAGAAGAGCCATTTGTCCCAGCGCAGGTCGGTCGCGATATGGCTCAGATCCATGCGTGCGCCGAGTTGGCCCTTGGCGTAGCTGCCCAGCATCATCTCGCATACAGCGGTGAGTACGCCGCCGTCGGAGATGTCGGTACAGGCGGCGATGTGACCCGCCTGGATCGCGTCGGTCACGGCGTAGATCATCTTGCGGTGGAGCTCAAAATCCACAATCGGGACATTGGCACCCAGGCCGAGGCCGAGAGCGCGGTAGTAGGCGCTGCCTCCCAGTTCGTCGTTGCGCGGCCCGATGATGTAGAGTCTGTCGCCGGGCGACTTGAGCTGCATCGTCACCGCCAGGGAGTAGTCGGGCATCGAGCCTACGCAGGCGATTATCGCGGAGGGCGAAACCGAGCTTCCGGTGGCTGACTCGTTGTACAGCGAGACGTTGCCGGAGATGATCGGCACCGGCTGGTCTTCATATCCTTTCAGCCAGATGTTCTTAGCCGCGTCAGAAAGCCCGCGGACTGCCTCATCGAATTCCCAGAAAGCATCCGGTTTCTCGGGATTGCCGAAATTGAGGCAGTCGGTCATGGCTTGCGGTACGGCACCGACGGCGGCGACATTGCGCATCGCCTCGGCCACCGCATTGGCACCCCCCCAGTATGGCGAGATGTCACCGTAGTAGGGATTGCCATCCACCGCGAGAGCGAGGGCGGCATCGCAGCCATCCAGCGGCACCATTACTCCGGCGCCGGCCTCGCCCGGACGAATCACGGCATGGCCCTGCACCTCCGAGTCATAGGCCCGGAAGATATAGGCGCGGGAGCAGATGTTTGGGTCAGCGAGCACTTTCAGCAGCGCTTCCTTCACCTCCGGCATGTCGAAGTGCGGCTCGACGCCGCCATAGTTGTAAGGGCTGGCTTCGCGGTCGTAGGAGATGCCGGCGGTTATTTCATCAATCGGGCAGTCGGCGACGATCTTGCCTTGGTATCTCACCACGTAGCGCTTCTCGGTGGTGATGCGTCCGATGACGCCGGCCCGCGCTCCCTCATAGACATTGGGGAGGTCCCAGTCATCGTTGTAAATTCTCAGGACGGTGTCGGCGAACTGCTCCGGCACTACGAGCAGGTAGCGTTCCTGAGTCTCAGCGCAACTGATCGTCTCCGGTAGCATATCGGCCAGCGAGATGTGGACTTCGTCGAGGTCAATGCTAACCCCGAAGCCTCCTGCCTGGGGCAACTCGGAGGTTCCGCAGGCGAGTCCGCCGCCGCCGATGTCTTTTATGCCGATGATGATGCCCTGCTGCCTGGCAGCATCGCGGACTGCTTCATTGGCCTTACGCATGGCGAGGACATTTTTGAGGAACGGGTCGTCCACTTGCACGGCGCCACGGTCATCGGCTTGCTCATCCTCGTTGAGTATCTTTGAGGCGAAGGCGCTGCCGCCAAATCCGGAGTCGTCGGTGGGCTTGCCCACGAGGATCATCACATACGGCTCTTCGGCGGCCTCGGGCGGCACGGCGCTGTGGATGATGTCCTCTTCCGCAACGACCCCCAAGGCCACGACATTGACCAGGCAGTTGTCGTCGAACGAATCGGCGAAGTAGATGTCACCGGCGAGGTTGGGGACGCCCAGCGCGTTGCCGTACTGCCAGATGCCCTCGACGACGCCGTCCACAATCCATTTTGTCCGTTCGGCGTGTTTGCCGCAAGGATTCCCGAACCGCAGCGGGTCGCCCGTAGCGATGACACGTGCGCCCATGCAGTCAACATCGCGCACAATGCCGCCGATACCTGTCGCCGCGCCTTCTCGGGGCAGCACCTGTGAGGGATGATTATGACTCTCATGGGCCATTACGATACCGTAGCGCGTGCCCTCGAATTCGGTGAAGAAGACAATGCCGGCGTCTTCCTCGGGGCCGAGCATGACGTTGGGGCCGGTAGTGTGGAGGTACTTTTTCAGCACCCGCGCCGAGCTCTTGTATGAGCAGTGCTCGCTCCACTCGACGTTGAAAATGTGCATTTCGGTGAGGGTGGGATCGCGGCCCAAGAAGCCGGCGATCTTGCGTGCCTCAGCTACGGTGAGACCCACGCCGTTTGCGTCCATGAACTCCCGCAGCCGTTGATCATCCATGCTGGATACGGGAAGCCGTCGTTCATCAATCTGCATGGCAACTGTCCTCTCTACGTCTCACGAACTCTCCTCAATAAATCCGGTGGTAGTATTATATGTCGCCGGGGCGTCAGTGACAAACGGCTATTGTGGGGCCGGCTCAGTGCCGGCGATTGTACATGTAGCCATCAGGAACAGCGGTTGACCGTCGTGGGCTCCGTAGAGATAGCCGGCGGGAAGCTGGTCTGAACCGGCCAGCGGGTAGAAAGTGACGGGCAGACAGGCGCTCTGGCCTCCAGGCAGGACTTCGACCTCAATGCGGGCGGGTGCCGCACGCCAGCCCGGAGGCAGTGTCAGCTTCACTATCGCCTGCTCGACGGGGCGCTCGGAGCCGTTGTGGATGGCTATCTGGGCCACAAGGGACTGCTCGGCTGCGGCTGAGTTCGCGGGTATGACCAATTCGATGCTGACCGCTGTGAGGCGCGATACGAGTGCACTGAGGCGCTCGACGGTCTCCGCCTGTACGTTTCTCTTCTCGGCCGCGAGTCGGCGGGAGCGGACCGCAGCGGCAATCTGGGAGACATTGCCGGCTGTTATCGCCTCGGGGATACCAGCGACCTGATTGACCGTCGCGGCAATACGGCGCAGGCCCGCATCGTAGCCGATGACGCGCATCTCGACCAGGCCCAGCCCGGGCGGCAGACTCGGGATACTCAGGGTGAGACGCCGCCATGAGCTTTTCTCGCTCTGTGCGTCATTAGGGAAGTTGAGTTGCTGGAGGTACGGCGCCCCTGGCGGCGGCTGCGCTATCGCCGGTAAGGCCCCCAATTGTGTCGTCTCTGCTCGTTTGAGGCTGGCGCCTACTGGCACCTCGGGCACGCCCGGAGCCGTCCACTCCCCGACATAGAGCAGTTGGATCGTCTGGATACAATGGGGGGAGGGGAACTCGAGCTTGATGGTCAGAGGCGAGCCGTCCTGGAGGAAAATCCCCTGCTCTGTAAGGGCCCGGTCGAAGAGCATCTGCTGGGGGCGGTCAAGGGGGACATCGCTGAGGTAGTGGGCCGGCCCCTCGATGTCGCAGGCGATGTCGGTGCCGGGGTCGAGTTTTGCCAGCCGCGCCAGCGTGCTACCGACCTCGGCCAGAATCTGCGCTGGAGACGCCTCGGCGACCTCTGCCTTAGCCAGACCGTCCGCGCCGGCAGACATCCAGCGGGAGACAATGACGAACAGTCCGACTAACGACAGCACACGTCTAATGCCCAGCACCTCCGTATAAGGCAGCATCTCGATCGGCACTACAGGTGTAGAAGGGTTCAAATTCTATTTCGCACCGGGGCATTGGTAATCCTCCCTGCACGACGAGAGCAGGACGCCCGACTGCTTCTGCCGAACGTATGTATTGCACCTGCGGAGATAGAGTAGAGAGACGGGAACGGAGGCATCAAGATGTCCGCTGAGAGAGCTTTAGACTTCACGCCTGAGGTTTACCATTGCACACTGGGGCCGCATGAGCCCGTGATGAGCCTGCGGCCCGGAGACACGGTGCAGACATCGTGTGTGGATGCGGGCGGCAAGGATGCAGCGGGCGAGACCATCACCCTCGAGCAGTTGGCAGGGCCGTGGGGCGCTCGTCGCCAGGTCTCGAATCCGCTGACCGGTCCTTTCTTCATCGAGGGCGCCGAGGCCGGCGATGCTCTCGCTGTGCAGATACAGGAGGTCGTGCCGACGCGCGAGTGGGCCTGGTCAGGCAACTGGCAGAGCTTCGGCTTTTTCAGCAGCGAGGAACTCTATGGGCCGACTAGCTTCACTCGGCCGCAGTGGGCTCCCGAAGGGGATCAGGATTTTCGGTGGGAGCTTGACCTCGGCGCGGGTATCGGCCGGCTGGATTTACCCAAGAGCCGTCTGCAGCAGGTTGAGATTCCGCTGCATCCGTTCCTCGGCTGTCTGGGGGTCTGCCCCGAGCGCGGCGAGACGCGGATGACGATGACACCGGGACGCCACGGAGGTAACATGGACTGCCCGGTGGTGACTGCAGGCGCGACTGTCTTCTTCCCGGTATCCGTTCCCGGCGCGCTGCTCTGGATGGGGGATTGCCATGCCGCACAGGGAGATGGCGAGCTCTGCGGCATCGCGCTGGAGGTCAGTTGCCGGGTGCGGTTCAGTGTGGATGTGATCAAGGGGTGGAAAATCAAGTGGCCGCGTGTGGAGACCGAGGAATATCTGATGGCAATCGGCAGCGTTCGCCCGCTGCGGGCTGCTTATGCCGCCGCCCATGTGGAGCTGTTGGACTGGCTGGTGGCGGACCACGGGTTCGACAGCTTCGAGGCCTACCAGCTACTGTCACAGGTCGGCCGGACTCAGGTCGGCAATGTGGTGGACCCGAACTACTCAGTCGTAGCGCAGTTCCCGAGGCGCTACCTACCCTGAGGCCGGAAGCGCTGCGAGCTTACCCCTAGTCCGTCTCTGCAAGCAGCTCATCAACAGCGGCCACTACCTCGGAGACGCTGATGCTGCCAAGGCAGTCGGCGGCATCGCATGGCGGCATGGCCGACAGGTAGTAGCATGGTCGTCGCGGGCACACATCGCTTGTCACGACGCGTGACGCCTCGGACCGGGGACGCCACTTGTTGGGATTAGTCGGTCCGAAGATGGCCACTACCGGCGTGGCGACGGCTGCCGCGAGGTGCATCGGGCCGCTGTCATTGGTGAGGGCAATCTCCGCGCCTCGGAGTATCTCGATTGTCTCCCGGATGCTCGTCTTGCCGGCGAGGTTGACCGCACCGGCTCCGATGCCGTCTGCGACGTCCTGCGCCAGTTGCGTCTCAAAGCTCGCGCCGAGGACTATCACGCGTAGCTGGTGTTGCGCGACG
>CAZCJS010000107.1:0-13085 GCA_964498775.1 uncultured Armatimonadia bacterium | reverse complement strand
CCGATCCTGTCGGACTCGTCCTGAATCACGCGCCCACCCGCGCGGACAATAGCTCCGGCCACGCCGCCGCCGTGTTGGAGGTGCGAATTGGCGGCATTGACGATCGCCTCGGTATCGGCCCCGGTCAGGTCCCCCTTGACCACGCGCAGCAGCTTGCCGCTGATATTCAACTCTCGCAGCAATAGTGACATATTCTTCCTCTTCTAATGCCTGCTCGGTTCCTCCGCCCGCCTCATCTCTCCACCCGTACCACTCAGCCGGCTTGCGTGCGGAGCCAGGATTGCAGCGCGCCAAAGGCAGGTGCCGGGGGAGCCTGCACGGAGATGTCTTCGCCGCTGACAGGATGGACAAAGACGAGCTGGACGGCATGGAGAGCCTGCCCCGGGAGAGCCCTCACCAGCTCGTTAAGCTCTGCGGGCCCCCCCTGGTCGCGCCCCTCGTCACCGTACTCGCGATCTCCGATAAGCGGCACTCCCAAATGCGCCATGTGGACGCGGATCTGGTGCGTGCGACCGGTCTGGAGACCACAGAGCAGATATGCGGCCCGCCGCTTTCTCTCCCGACCGCCCGGCTCGCGCCACGACCAGGCGTACTCCTCCTCCACCTGATAGTCAGTCACTGCCTCGCGCCCCCCCTCCTCAAGTACCGTCATCAGCGTGCGATGCTGCCGATGTCGCCCAAAGCGGGTGACGATCCGCCCTTTGCGCTGAGCGGGCACCTCCCAGACCAGCGCCTGGTAGGTACGCTTCACTTCCCGGCGCTCGAGGGCGGCTGCAAGCTGCCGGTGTACGACGTCGTTGCGCGCGATCAAGACCAGGCCGGAGGTGTGCTGATCGAGGCGATGCACAAGCCCCGGGCGATGCTCACCGCCGGCGGCGCTGAGCCTCCGGTAGTGTCCGAGCAGTGCGTTGACCAGAGTGTCTCGGGCGTGTCCGGGACCCGGATATACGACCATTTCAGGCGGCTTGTTGACTACCAGCAGGTCGTCGTCCTCATAGACGATATCAAGCGGCAAGTGCTGCGCTTCGATGTGGAGTTGCTTCGGGGGCGGAACGTTTATATCGATGCTGCTGGCCTCTTCCACCGGCATTGACGGCTTGGCGCACTCGCCATCTACGGTCACATTGCCCGCATCTATGAGGCGCTTGGCGGCGGTGCGCGACAGGTCCTCCGCGAGCGCGGCGACGGCGATATCCAGCCGCTCGCCGGCCAGCTCAGCCGGTACAGTGTACCTGGTGGTCTGGCCCTCTGAGGTCATCGTGTCATCACCGCTCTCCGCCGGTGTTTGTTCGCGGACAGGACTTCTGCGTCTCTGCCAAGACAACACACCTGCGGATGTGCTGATGAGTGACCGATAGCGGTCAGCTCGCCATGCCGCTGGCCGCGAGGACAACTCGCTGGGTAATCAGATCATGATCGGGCAAGTACGACGGCTCCTGCTCGCCACGGATGCAGGCAGCGAGCTCGGACATGTCGCGGACGTAGCGAGGAATGTGTTCGACCTCGACGGTCTGCCACCCGGCCTCGCAGCCGCCCCAGGGAGAGTTGAGGCAAAGCCTGATTTCGGGCGGCTCGAGTGGCTGGATGATGATCGTGCCCTCCGTCCCGCAAACTTCCCAGCAGCGCCGCTTCTGCGCAGCTACTTCCATTGCCGAGCTATGAATCACCGCGACCGACCGGTCATACTCAAACACCGCCGTGCAGTTGTCCGCCAGATCGTCATCATACTCACCGTCATGGCGCAGGAAAGGCGTAACAGTATGCGGCTCGCCGAGTGTAGCTATCAACATGTCAATAAGATGGCAGCCAAGCTCGAACATCATCCCACCCGGGTACATCCCCAGTTCCGCCCGTGTGGCAGGCGGGATATCGGAGTTGATTTCCCCGTGGATATAGCAGATGTCCCCGAGCCGGCCTTCGCGAACCGCCTCAAGGCTCAGTTCGAAGGCCGTGTTGTAGCGGAACATGTAGCCCGCCTGGACGATGAGGTCTCTCGAGGCGGCCAAGTCGAGCAGTGAGGCGAAGTCGGCGAGGCAAATCCCCGGCGGCTTATCCAGGTGGATGTGCTTGCCGGCCTCAAGACACTCACGGGCGAGGCCCAGGTTGTCACTCACCCGGCCCTCGACGGCGACCATGGCGATAGTCTCATCGCCGAGGATTTCAGCTTTATCTAGCCAGGGGAGGTCCGCGAAGAGCTGCCGATCGCGTGCCGCGCCAAGCAGTTGCGCATCTGGCTCGCAGATACCGACGAGTTCGAAGTCGGGCGAGGCGGCGAGGACCTGCATCTTGCCGCCGGCATGAGCGTGCGCTGTGCCGAGAACTGCGGCGCGAAGAGGCTTGTCCATGTCCTATGTCACTTCCTCTGGTGTAGCCAATACTGCACGGACAAGGATATGTGTCAAATCAACCTCATTACTATTCGCCGCCGCAGCGTGCTCACCTGCCCCCGGGTACAGGAAGACAAACGGCCCACACGTGTGGGCCGTTTGGTGTTAGCAGCATCTTGCACTGAGCCCTACTTCTTTCTACTTCTTCTTAGGTGGAAGCGCAGTATGTGGGAACAGCATTGCACCGACCTTGCTTGGCGGCAGAGCGTCCATCATTTCGCTCATGTCGCTGATCCAGGGCCGTCCGTAGAAGCTGCTTTCCCGGATCGCTTCGGAATTGAAGCGGGTGTCAAAGTTGTTGGGATTGGGATAGAAGGTGTTGACGAAGAAACGCATGGGACCGAGCTTGAGGCAGTCGGGATTGCTCGAGTCCTGCTCTGGATGGGGCACCACGAGCCCGTTTTCATCTACTTTGAAACGCAGCTCACGGATGGTTTCACTGAGGCTGCGGATCTTGACCACCCAGTCACCGGGGTGTTCGCCCATTATGACCGCCTCCTCCGCATCGCCCTCCTGGCGCTCGCCCCAGTAGAGGTAGGGGGCATACCGCATTTGGTAAACTTTGTACCAGTTGTCCACCCGCACGTTCTTTGTGTTGTCGTAGAGGTCCTCCATCTGCTCGATGCTGACGAGCGACCCGCAGTCCGCTGCGAAGTCGCCGGGCAAACTCAGGTCGGTACCGTCTACAGTTATTTTGAAGCTCAGGTCATTGATCTCGTCTTCGTCGCGGTTGATCCAGTTGTAGAAATACGCCCGCCCCGACATGTTGTGGTATCTGGGCGGCGAGAGCCAGATATAGCTGATTGCGGGCATGTCGTCATACAACATGGCATTCTTCCAGATGTTCTGGCCCTCGCCGGCGTCGTAATCCACGGCCTTGACGATATTCATCCTTTTCTCGGCGATTACTGCCTCTTGCTCGGTATTGTCGTCGTAATATTTGAACGTAACGGTGTAGAGGCCCTCACCAGTGATGAGATCGTCATCATCGCTGCCGGAGAGATTGAAGTCCTCGTAATAATCGCCACGGTCCGCATCAATGCCATTAAGGTTGATGCGCACAGTATGGGCTACATTGCCGCCCTTGCCGAACTCGATCTTGAGCAGGTCGCCAGACTTGGTGTGGCCGTAGAGGCGGCCTTGCACGTAGGGAACCCAACCGGTGAAGCGGTCAGGGACGGGGTTGTTGTCGCGAACAGGTTGCATCCGGATGACCAGGGGCTGGTCGGCCAGATACGGCTTCATCTGGGCAGTCGCGGCGATCGGGTCATCCTGGCCAAAAGCCGCTGCGCTGCACAGCATGGTGAACACCAACATCGAGAAGACGGTGAAAAAG
Source organism: uncultured Armatimonadia bacterium (assembly GCA_964498775.1). Classification (GTDB taxonomy): domain Bacteria; phylum Armatimonadota; class Zipacnadia; order Zipacnadales; family UBA11051; genus UBA11051. The sequence goes on along the minus strand of CAZCJS010000107.1, from coordinate 9,362 downwards.
CGGTTCATGAAAATGCTCCTTCAAAGCAGATTATTGGGCACTTGCAACCAGAGATAAACGCCTTGGCGTCAAAACCTCCAAGGCGCTACCCGCACTTCGTAGATACTCAATTCGCCGCGGCCGGACGCTTCACCTGCACGGTTTCACAACTTAAGTCAATTTTGGTGAGGAGAGCTCGCCACGTGCAGGTCAAAGTCGCACAGGGCTGGAACACTAAAAAGAGTCAGTCCTGGCCTGCGACGTCTGAGACCATGCTGGAGGAATTATGATGCTTGAGAAGTTTATTGTCGGTTTGCTGATTGCTGCATTGATGGTGGGTGTCGTCTCGCTTGCGGCGGCTAAGGAGCACTCCCGGTTCGTCACCGCAAAGATGCGCGCGAACGCTCTGGCGAATGTGGAGAAGTATGACTGGGCCAGGGCCGAGCAGGAGAATGAAATCAATGCCTGCAAGCCGTTGCTGGAGATGAGCGATGACGCCCTGTGGAAGATGGTCACATCTCAGGAGTTGCCACGCGGGATTCACACCAATGTGGCAGCGGGATGTCCGAGTTGCGGCAAGGGCATTACGCCCTATGGCAATTACCCGTGGCAAGTGGGTGGGGACTGGAAGCTGAAATGCCCCAACTGTGGGGCAATCTTCCCGAAGAACGATTTCCGCGCCTTTTACGAGACCGCCCTTGATGAGCACGGCTTCTTCAATCGTGAGCTTGGTGACCAGTCGCTGCTGTTCAACGCCGAACATCCGGACCCCAACGACCCCCTGCACAAAATCTATGTTGATGACGGCTATGGGATGATGGACGAGCAGGGCAACAAGCACTTTTTCATCGCCTACTACAACGATTTCGTCCAATGGAAGAGGGTAGTAAGCGCACTGATTCATCTGTCGCAGGCATATACGCTGACATCGGACCCGAGATATGCGCACAAGTGCGGAGTGCTGCTCGACCGCATCGCTGATGTCTATCCGGATATGGACTGGGCGCCATTCGGCAAGCTCGGATTAATGCACTCGCAGGGCGGGCACATGACGGGCCGCATCCAGGGCTGTCTCTGGGAGAATGACTACGTGTGGCGGTTCTCGTGGGCATACGACCAGATATTCGACGCACTGGTGGAAGATGAGGACCTTGTCGCATTCTCGTCGGCGAAGTCGAAGCAGTGCAACCTGGGCGATAAGAGCAGTACGGCGGCGATCATCAACCACATCGAGGACGACATCCTCCTCGAGATGCTCAACTCCTATAAGGACGGCCGGATTGACGGGAACAGGGCCCGGATTCGTAATCCGGCCGCCGGAGCGATTGCTCTGGACAAACCCGGAGTCACCGAAGAGTGGCTTGACTACATCTTCGCCCCGGGCTTCCCACATGAGAAATACCAAAACCCCGTGCCGTTCCTCGCCATGGAGGGACTGGACCGCGACGGCATGGGCAGTATGTGTGGCGGCTATGGCACCATGCAGAAGAACTCGCTGATAGACCTCGCCGAGGTCATGGCCGCATACCCCGAGTACACTACCCACGACCTGGTGGCCGACTATCCCAAGCTCAAGCAGGCATTCTTGATAGACCACCGGCTGCGCTGTCTCAACCAGGTCATGCCCCCCATAGGCGACAGCGGCAGCACCGGCAACTGGGGCAGGCCGCCGAGCCACCACGTGTTCCTGCGCGGATACAAGCTCTACCAGGATCCCCGCATGGCCGCACTCGCATGGCACTACAGCGGCCGGGATGCTGAGGCCCTCCGCCTGCCCAGGGACGACATTTTCCGCGACGAACCCGAAGCACTCGCCCGGGGAATTGCCGCACTGGTCGGAGAAGACGATCTTGGGCTCGCCTCCGACCATCTCGGCCGCTACGGACAGGTAATTCTCCAGACGCAATCGTCGCAGCAAGGCCGGGCGCTGTGGCTGCACCACGGCTACGGCAAGGGCCATTCGCACCGCGATTGCCTGACCATCGGCCTGTATGCTAAGAACATAGACATGCTGCCCGACCTGGGCTACCCCGAGTACACTGGCGGCTGGCCGAAGCGTGGCGCTTGGACGAGCAACACCTTCAGCCACAACACCCTCCAGGTTGACAACAAGAGCTCCGGCTACAGCCCGGGCGGCAAGATGACGCTGTTTGCGATCCAGCCTCCGCTGCGCGCCGTTGATGTGTCCTCCCTGACGGCATATTCCGGTATGGAGACATACCGGCGCATGGCGGTGCTGGTTGATGTTACCGACACCGACAGCTACGTGCTCGATGTCTTCCGCGCACGGGGGGGCCGGGCCCATCGGCTCTCCTATAACGGCCCGGCTCAGACGGCGACGGTCAGCGGCATCGAACTGGTCAAGCAGCCGACCGGTACATTCGCCGGGCCGGATGTCCCGTTCGCGAAACTCGACGGCGAGAACGCCGACTTCTACAAAGCTAGCGGCTTCACCTATCTGCGGGATATCGCCCGTTCCACAGCGCCGGTCGCCACACCGTTCACAGTTGACTGGAAAGCCGAGGACCTGCGCGGGCGGATTGCCGAGGGCAACGAACCCCACCTCCGCCTCCATTCCCTTTCCGAGAGTGACGAAGTCGCTATCGGAGCCGGTGAGCCGCCCCAGAACAAGCGCGGCAATCCCAAGCAGTTGACCTACTTGATCCGCAGCCGCCTCGGCGAAGACGTCGCAAGCCAATTCGTCACCGTCCTGGAGCCCTATGACACCACACCCTTCATCAAGCAGGTCCGCAACCTCCAAGTCGAGCATGACGCGGACCCCAACTCAGTCGCCGCAGTGGCAGTCGACTTAGCCGATGGTACCACCGACATCCTGATAAGCTGTGAGGACCGCGTCGCTGTCAAGGTCGAAGGTGGCGTCGAGTTCAACGGTCAACTCGGAATGATCCGCGTAGTCAACGGTGCCGTCAAGCTGATGCGGATGAGCAATGCGACGCTGCTGAAGCTGGGCGAAGTCGAGCTGAAGGCTGACATCCCCGCATACGAGGGCACCGTGACAGCAATAGACATCAGCGACGCGATGAACAACACAGTTAGTCTCGATCCGCCGCTGCCTCAGGATGACACGCTCATCGGGAATGTGATTCACTTCCGCAACGACTTGCCGCTGGACACCAGCTATGACATCAAGGCGCTCACGGGCGACAAAATCTCAACCGGAGACATCACCATCATCCGCTGCTTCAAGGACAATGAGAATTTCGACGCGGGCTATGAGTACCTGGCTAATCCCGGCGACAGTTACATCGTGCCCTGTCACTACAGGCTGGACCGCTGAGAGGGCGGTCGCAAAGTACAGGGCCGCAGCAGCACAACGGCAACGGCCCCCAAACCTCACCTGTAGCGCAAGCTGCTAGTGCTCTGTTACTCCGCAATTGCAGGGCCGAGGCGCTCGATTTGGATCCATGCGTTTTGGGCCGTATCATTTATGAATGGGTGGCTCGGCCTGAGCTTCCAGCCCGCGTCGACAAAATCTCAACCGGAGACATCACAATCATCCGCTGCTTCAAGGACAATGAAGATTTCGACGCGGGCTATGAGTATCTGGCTAATCCCGGCGACAGCTACATCGTGCCCTGTCACTACAGGCTGGAGCGCTGAGAGGGCGGTTGCCGAGTACGGGGTCGCAGCAGCACAACGGCAACGGCCGCCAAACCTGACCTGTAGCGCAAGCTGCTAGTGCTCTGTTGCTCCGCAATTGCAGGGCCGAGGCGCTTGAGTTGGATTCGTGCGTTTTGGGCCGTATCATTTATGAATGGGTGGCTCGGCCTGAGCTTCGCGTCGTTGGCGAAGCTCAGGTGAGCACGCGAAGAGGATGCGCAGCATCCTACCGCGTTCTCAGCTTCCAGCCCGAGTCTTCCTTCGAATTTTTGGAGGGATGACAGTGCCTGAAAAGATCATGCTGGTCCTGACGATGAGCGCAATTGCGCTCTGTGTAAGTTCCGGAGCATACGCCAAGAAGTGCTCGCGGTTTGTCACCGCGCAGATGCGGGCGAATGCGCTGGCGAATGTGGAGAAGTTCGACTGGGCCGCCAACGAACAGAAGAATGCCATAGCCGCTGCCGAACGCTGGCTTAATGTCAGCGATGAAGAGCTGTGGGCGCTGGTAACGAGCCAGGAACTACCCCGCGCTTCCATTACCAACGAGGGCGTGCTATATAAGGCCAACCAACCCGGCTGTCCCAACTGCGGTCCCGAAGCGCTCAAACACGGAAGCCGCTGGTGGAAGCACGACACGGCCAACGCACCGTGGAAGCTGAAGTGCCCCAACTGTGGCGAACTCTATCCGAAAAACGATTTCTACGCATTCTACAAGACCGCCCTTGACGAGCATGGCATGTTCCGCCGCAACCTGGGTGACAGATCGCTGCTGTTCAATGCCGAGCATCCCGACCCCGACGACCCCCTCCACAAGCTCTATGTTGACGACGGCTATGGGATGGTGGACGAGAAGGGAAACGTCCATCACATCATCGCTTCCTACTGCCAGTGGGCACAGTGGCGCGGTACCATCTATCCGGCACTCGCCGTGCTCGCACGGGCATACACGCTCACCGGTGAGCCGAAGTATGCCCACAAGTGTGCCGTGCTGCTGGACCGGATCGCCGATGTCTATCCGGAGATGAACTTCAGGCCGTTGCATGACCTCGGTTTCCAGCACAGTCAGGGCGGCACCGGCCAGGGACGCATCGAGGGCTGCATCTGGGAGACATTTGTCGCACAGAGGTTTGCGCACTGCTATGACCTCATCTATGACGGCATCCAGAATGATGAATCACTCCTCAACTTCTGCTCACAACAGGCGAAGAACTATCAGCTCGGCGACAAAACCACCATCGCAGCCATCTGCCGCCACATCGAAGATAACCTCCTCATGGAAGCGCTCAAGTCCTGCAGGGATGGTCGTATCAGAGGCAATGTCGGCATGACGCACACTTCCCTGGCCACCTCGGCAATAGCACTCGACAGAGCAGATGTCACCGAGGAATGGCTCGACTGGCTGTTCGATCCTCGCTTTCCGGGCGAGTATAGTAACCACAAGAGCCCGGTGTCCTGGGTACTTATCGAGGGGCTGGACCGCGATGGGATGGGGGGCGAATGTGGCGGCTACGGCTTCATCTGGACAGGCCGCATGCAGGAGCTGGCCCAGATTCTCTCGTCCTATCCGGACTACACCAAGCACGACGTGGTCGCCGATTATCCGAAGCTGAAGCAGACCTTTTTCATCGAGCCCCGCCTCAACTGCCTGGATGCCGTGGTGCCCAACATTGGTGACAGCGGAGCCACCGGCACTTGGGGACGCAGAGGCCGCGCCTCGACCTTCGCCCAGGGATACAAGCTCTACCGCGACCCCCGACTCGCTACCATCGCATGGCGCGAGGTCAAGGGAAACATCGGCAGACTGCGGCTGACTGACGACATTTTTGAGGCCGATCCGGAAGCACTAGGCAAGGAAATCGCGGCGGTCGCAAAGGGCGAGGAATACGGCCTCAACAGCGATCATACCGGCCGCTACGGACAGGCGGTTTTGCAGACCGACAGCCCGATTGACGGACGCGCCGTATGGATACACTACGGCTACGCCAAAGGTCACTCCCACGCCGACTGCCTCAACATCGGTCTCTTCGCTGAGAACATCGCCATGATGCCGGAGTTGGGCTACCCCGAGTACACCGGGAGTTGGCCCAAACGTGGCGCGTGGACCAGCAATACCATCAGCCACAACACCCTCCAGGTCAACAACAGCCGGTCCGCTTACAGCCCGGGCGGCAAGATAACACTCTTCGCCGTGCAGCCACCGCTGCGGACTATCGAGGTTTCCTCCCTCACTGCCTACGCTAACATCCAGACCTACCGCCGCACCGTGGCGCTGGTGGATGTGACGGACACGAACAGCTATGTCCTCGATGTCTTCCGCGCACGCGGAGGCAACAGCCACCGGCTCTCATACCACGGAGCGTCTGAGACGGCGACAGTTGCAGGCATAGCGCCCGTCAAGCAGGCAGGAGGCACATTCGCAGGCCCCGACATTCCGTTCGCCAAGCTCGACGGCGACGACGCGGCCTTCTACAAGGCTAGTGGGTTCACGTATCTGTACGATGTGGAGCGCTCCCAGGCTGTTGATACATACTACACGGTTGACTGGAACTGCGAGGACCTGCGCGGCCGGATCAAGCCAGGCAAGCAGCCGCATTTGCGCATCCATGCTCTCACGCCCTGTGACGAGGTGGCCCTGTGCAGCGGCGAACCACCCCAAAACAAGTCGGGCAATCCCCGCCGGCTCCGCTACCTCATCCAGAGCCGTCGCGGCGAGGACCTCGCAAGCCAGTTCGTCACCGTCCTGGAGCCCTATGACACCAACCCCTTCATCAACCAGGTCCACAAGCTGCCAGTCGAGCATAACGCAGACCCCGACTCAGTCACCGCTGTGGCCGTAGACCTGGCCGATGGCACCACTGACATACTCATCAACTGCGAGCAGCCAACGAGAGTAAAGGTCGAGGGCGAAATCGAGTTTGACGGCCAGATCGGGATGATCCGAATCGTCAACGGCGAGATGAAGCTGATGCGGATGAGCAACGCGACCTTGCTGAGCTACCGGGACATCAAGCTGGTTGCTGCACGGGCCGCTTATGAGGGCACCGTCAAAAACATTGACACCTCGGACCCCCAGAATAACCTGGTATTCCTAGACCCGCCGCTACCCAGAGATGCCCACCTTGCCGGGCAGACGATACACTTCGACAACGATCTCCCGCTTGATACGAGCTACCAGATCAAGGCGGTAACCGCTGAAGGCATTTCGACCGGCGACATCACCATAATCCGGGGCTTCAAGGACAAAGCGGATTTTGAGGCGGGCTACGAATACCTGGTCAATGTCGGTGACCGCTACACTGTACCCTCCACCGTCGGCCTGGAGCGGTGAGTGCTTGCTGACGGGTAACGTGGAGGCGCGGGGATGACTCGCGCCTTTTCCATTTGTGAGCTAGCCCGAGGCGGTCACGATCTCGGTGATACCCAGCTCCAGTGAGCCACTCTCCTCGCGGACGGTTATTCTACCGTAAATCGCCGCCTGGAGCGTCTCCCGGAAGGTGTCCTCAACCTGCGGGCAGGCCGCGAACCTCGGCGGGATGATGGCGTACTTACTGACCCGTCTCATCCAGCGCGTCGAGCGGTTGCACACCTCCACACGCAAGCCGCCGACACCCGTGTGACTACGCCAGTTCGTCTCGCAGTTGCCGCTTGAGGATCTTGCCCATGGTATTACGGGGAAGTTCCTCGAAAAAGACGACCCGATCCGGGCACTGATATTCCACTAGGTGTTCGCGCGCGTAGGACTTGATAGCCGCCTCATCGGGCTCGCAATCGTCACAGACCACCACCGCGACCACCCGTTCGCCCCTCCGCTCATCAGGTACGCCGATTACCGCCGACTCCTGTACCAGCGGACAGGAGTTCAGTACCCGCTCGACGATCGGCGGATAGACATTGTAACCGCTCACAATGATGAGGTCCTTGCTGCGCCCGCGCATGGTCAAAAAGCCGTCTTCGTCGCTTTCCGCAAGGTCCCCGGTCTCAAACCAGCCAACCTCATCAAACGTACTCGCCATCCCCTCTTTCATGCGCCAGTAGCGGTCGAACAGGTTCGGCCCCCGCACATATACGCCCCCGACTTCCCCCACCTCTACCGCTGTGCCATCCTTGTTCCGGACCTGCACCTCGATGCCGGGCAGCGGCAGGCCAACCGAGCCCTGCTTATGCGGCCCCGTCAGCGGCAGACTCGTGATGACGTGCGTCTCCGTCATTCCATACCGGTTGATGATCGGCTGCCCGACGATAGCCTCCAACTCCGGCAGTACTTCCGGACGGATCGGCGCCGACCCGCAGGTGATGAGGCGCAGCTTCTCCCACTGCCGCGCATAGTCCGGAAACTCACGCCGCTTCATAAAGGCATAGTGGAAGGGCGGAATCCCATAGAAAACCGTCGCGTCCTTCATCTGCTCCATGGTGTCACGCGGGTGAAACCGGTCCTCCAGCATCATCTCGCAACCGGTGCTCAGAACCGTGTGGGAGGCGAACGACAGACCGTGGATGTGGTACAGGGGGAGGCAATTGAGCAGCGTATCGTCAGGCGTGAACTGCCAGCACTTCGCGATCGCTGCCACCGCATGGGCCAGACTGCCGTGACTGTGCACCGCTCCCTTTGGCTCGCCGGTGGTCCCCGAAGAATACAGCATCAGACAATCGTCGTCGGCTGCAAAGCAGGGCGACTCGAGCGGCCCCCCCTCGAAACCCGCCAATTCCTGCGCAGACAGCACTTCACAGCTCGCTTCCCGTTCGGCGATGACTGCGCCCAACAGCCCGGCGGCGGCACCGTCGGCGACGGCCAGACGAGGGTCGGCGTCGGTCACGAAGTACGCCAGCTCGTGAACCGTGAAGTCGGGATTAAGCGGCACCGACATCCCGCCCGCCATCATCACGCCCAGGTGGCACAGAAACATCGGCAGCTTCTCTGCGCAGGCCATCAGCACACGGTCGCCGTGCTTGAGCCCGCGTTGGCGCAGCGCATTGCTGACTATCAGCACCTCACGCAGCAGTTCCTCGTATGACATAACCTCGCCGTGGTAGCGCAGAGCAGGCTTGCTCGCATGATCATCGGCGATGGTGAGAAAGCGGTCCCCAAACGGCTCCAGCTCAAGCATCAGTGCCTCCAGCCCCTCGTTGTGACGTTTCCCCTTCCGCCATGGGAGCATCTGTTAATATATCGTGTCCCTTCGGTGCAAGTTCGCATCGTTGGTACGTAGCACCTCCTTCGCGGGAACCCCCTCCTCTAACCCACGATCCCTGGCCCACCGCCGCCCTTTTCCTCACCTCTAGCCGCAGCTTACCGGCCCCCGACAGTTCCTCAAAATCCTCTTACTTGTACGCTTCCAGATTCGCGCCGTTCACCGACCACCCAAACTCGCACGCTGTTTCCTCACAGCCTCCGCTTCTCCCTCCTCCTCTCTGAAGATTCAGCCCATTGAGAAGCCGCAAATCTCCGATATGGAGGAATATCAGGAGATGCTGGAGCGGCTGGAAGATATCGAGGATCTGGCCGCACTCGCAGAGATGCGGAAACGCCCCCTCGAGTTGAGAACGCTGCATGACTACACTTCCAGTGCATAGGCTACTGCTCGAACGCATGCCGGAACACGACCTGAGGCAACTCCCCGCTGCAGATTTCTCCCGAATTATCGAGAAGATACAGGCTCGGGCCGGCGACCCAAGACCTCCAGGTTGCCGGAAACTAACCGGCTCGAAGACAAAATGGCGAATACGGGTAGGCGCATATCGAGTTGTCTATGAGTTTGACGACA
>CAZCJS010000106.1:0-13098 GCA_964498775.1 uncultured Armatimonadia bacterium | reverse complement strand
GTTGGGTGTCCGAAGCCGGCGGTAGAGCCGCCGGACATGCCGCCAACGATAGAGGAGCCGCCGTTGCCAGAAGCGATGGGCGAGCCGATCAAGATCGGGGCGATTTTCAGCGTGACGGGTCCGGCCGCACCGCTGGGAGTGCCTGAGAAGGAAACGGTAGACTTGCTGGTGGAGAAGATCAACAGCAGCGGCGGGGTGAACGGACGACCTATCGAAGTGATCGTCAAGGACGATAAGTCAGAGCCAACCGAGGCGGCGTTGGCGGCCAAGGACCTCGTCGAGACGGAGAATGTCGTAGCGATCATTGGGCCGAGCCGGAGTCCCTGCACGATGGCGATATTGGACTACTGCCAGGAGCAGGAAGTGACTCTGGTGGCGTGTGCTGCGAGCGGAGCGATAACGAACCCGGTGGCAGAGAGGAAATGGGTGTTCGCGGTTCCGCAGACTGACATCCTGGCCGTGGCGAAGATTGTCGAATACCTGAAAGCTAAGGATATCAAGAAGGTGGCGACGATCTATGTAAGCAACAAGTACGGTGAGAGCGGACAGGAGCAGTTGGTGGAGCAGCTCGGCGAGGCAGGCATCGAACTGCTGGCGAGTGAGACGTTCGGCGGGGAAGACACCGACATGACTGCCCAGGTCACGAAGATCAAGGGTATCAAGCCTGAGGCAGTGATCTGTTGGGGTACGAACCCGGGCCCGGCGACGGTAGCGAAGAATATGAAGACACTGGGTCTGGATGTTCCACTGCTACAGAGTCACGGTGTGGCAAACCAGGATTTCATCAAACTTGCCGGCGAGGCGGCGAATGGCGTGATGTTACCGGCAGGCCGGCTGATTGTTGTGGATGAGGTCGGGGATGATGATCCGCAGAAGCAGGTGCTGGCGGAGTATGCTGAGGACTACACCAACGCATACAGCAAGCCGGCGGATACCTTCGGCGGACATGCGTACGACGCTCTGATGATCGTGGTGAAGGCGCTGGAGAGCACTGGTACCACGGACCGGGCGGCGCTACGTGACGCGATTGAGGCAACGACGGACTTTGTGGGCACAGCCGGGATCTTCAACTACGGTCCTGATGACCACAACGGGTTGGTAATGGACGCGTTTGTGTGGGTCAAGATCGTGGACGGAGACTGGAAGCTTGCTGAGGAAGAAATCAGCGGCGGTTAGTGGGCGTGTGGAAGCAGATAGGAGTGTACGACGCGGCCAGGCGGAATAGGAGAATTGTCCGCCTGGCCGCTTGTACGCGTAGAGTGAGACTATGGCTCTGAGCGAGCAAATAGCACAGTTTCTTGCGACCGGCATCACCGAGGGTTGTGTGTACGCCCTGGTGGCGCTGGGCTTCACGATCATTTTCAATGCGACAGGGATCGTGAATTTTGCGCAGGGCGAGTTCGTGATGGTGGGTGCGCTGTTGGCGGCGACGCTTGGAAATGCGGGGCTGCCTCTGGGGCTGGTTATCGTCATCGGGACACTGGGTGGCGTGGCAGTGGCGGTGCTGCTCGAACGCCTCGCGATCAGGCCGCTCCGTAATGCGCCGATCCTCGTGCTCATCTTCGTGACGATAGCGGGGTCGTTGATGCTGCGGGGCATTGCGAACCTGATATGGGGCCCGAACGCGATTCCAATGCAGTCGTTCTCGGGGGATGAGCCGTTCCGGGTGCTGGGGGCGGCGGTGGTGCCTCAGGCATTGTGGATCATCGGTATGAGTATGGCGACGGTGATTGCGCTGGTGGTTTTTTTCCGCAGCACGCTGATTGGGAAGGCGATGCGGGCGGCGGCTTCGAATCGGATGGCGGCGCGTCTGGCCGGGATAAACATCTCGACGATGGCGATGATCGGGTTCGGTCTGAGTGGAGGCATTTCGGGCCTGGCGGGTGTGATCTTTGCGCCGAGCAAGTTTGCACAGTACTCGATGGGCACGCCGCTGGCGATCAAGGGCTTCTGCGGGGCGATTCTGGGAGGCATGGGGAGCAGCATCGGGGCGGTCATCGGGGGGATAATCCTGGGGATTTTGGAGAACCTCGCGGCCGGTCTGATCAGCTCCCAATATAAGGACGCGATCACGCTGATAGTGATGGTGCTGGTGCTGTTCGTGCGGCCAACGGGCCTGCTTGGGAAGGATGACCTGAAGAGGGGTCTATGATGCGGGCGTCGCGGGAAGGCAGTCCGATCTGGGCGTATGTCGCGCTGGCTGTGGTAGCCGGCGTGCTGCCGCTTGTGGTTGATAGCGCCTACTACCTATCGGTGCTGATACTGGTGGGGATCTACGGGCTGATGGCCGTCGGCCTGAGCCTGCTGATGGGCTATGCGGGTCAGGTGTCGCTCGGTCATGCGGCGTTTTACGGTCTGGGAGCGTATGCGACAGCGATAGGCACGGTACGGTACGGTCTGAACCCATGGCTGTGTATACTGCTGGGGATGTTGGTAACGGCAGCGGTGGCGTACGTTATCGGGCGTCCGACGCTGCGATTGCACGGTCACTATCTAGCGATGGCGACGCTGGGGATCGGTATCATCGTGCAGATATTCTTCCGTGAGGGTGGTAAATTCACAGGGGGGTTTTCGGGAATAGCGGGGATTCCCCGACTACATATCGGGTCGCTGGTATTCAACACGGATATGAAGTTCTGCTACGTGGTGTGGCCCGTGGTGATACTGGGGCTGATCGTGGCGTCGAATATCGTGAGTTCGCGTATCGGCCGCGCGCTGCGGGCGATTCATGACAGCGAGGTGGCTGCTCGGGCGTGCGGGGTGGATGTGTCGGGGCTGAAGCTGAGTGTATTCGTGCTGAGTGCGGTATTTGCGTCGGTAAGTGGCAGCCTTTACGCGCATAATATCACGTTCATCAGCCCGGACCCGTTTGGGTTTGCGTTTTCGATTATGCTGGTGGTAATGGTGATTGTGGGAGGTTCGGGTAGTGTGTGGGGAGCTCTGAGCGGCGCGGCGATTCTGACGGTGCTGAATCAGGCGCTGATGAGGCTGGGGGAGGTAGTGCCTGCGCTGTCAGGTCTGGATGTGGTATTTTTCGGCGGGATTCTGATTGTTACGGTGGTGTTCATGCCGGAGGGATTGGCCGGTCGCATAAGACGCTGGCGAACGGGTCGGGATGTGGAAGAAGCCGCGGAAGAGGCGGTTTGAGGGCGTTATGGAGTCGATTCTGGAGACAGTGAATGTGCGGAAGACCTTCGGCGGCGTAGTGGCGCTCAACGGTGTGACGCTGCATGTACTGCCGAACGAGATTCTGGGGATCATCGGGCCGAATGGGGCCGGGAAGACGACGCTGTTCAATGTGATCTCGCGACTGTTTGATGCAAATGAGGGAGACGTGGTGTTCGCGGGGCGCTCGATCCGGCATCTGAAGCAGCACCAGGTGGCGGCGGCCGGTATCGCGCGGACGTTCCAGAACCTACAGGTATTCGGAACAATGACGGTGCTGGAGAATGTGCTGGTCGGCTGCCATACTGCGGGCCAGAGTGGGATGCTGAAGGCGGCGCTGCGGCTGTGGGGCGTGGGTGCGGAGGAGGCGCGGCTGAAGGCAAATGCGCTGGAGTGTTTGGGACTGGTGGGTTTGTCGAATCTGGCGTACCATCAAGCTGATAATCTGCCGATGGGTCTGCAGAGACATGTGGAGTTGGCGCGGGCGCTGGCGTCGGAACCGAAGTTGATACTGCTGGATGAGCCGGCGGCAGGGCTGACGACTCATGAGGCGGACTCGCTGGCTGAGACAATCAGTGAGTTGCGTGAGAAGCTGGGGCTGACGTTGGTGCTCATTGAGCATGATATGAGTGTGGTTATGGGTGTGTCTGACCGGGTCGTGGTGATTGATCGGGGACGGAAGATAAGTGAGGGGACGCCGGCAGAGGTGCAGGCGGACCCGGCAGTAGTGGAGGCGTACCTGGGGCAGGAGGCAGGTGCTTAGGATGGGTCTGCTACTGCAGCTGCGGAGTGTGAGCGCATACTACGGTCATTTGCAGGCGCTGAAGGCAGTGTCGCTGCATGTGAACGAGGGTGAGGTAGTGGCGCTGTTGGGCGCGAATGGTGCGGGGAAGACTACGACTCTGAATGCGATCTCGGGGCTGCTACGGCCGCGGGGAGGAGAAATCGTTTTCGATGGACTAGAGATACAAGGTCGGCCGGCCGAGCAGATCGTGGGTGAGGGACTGGTGCAAGTGCCGGAGGGTCGGCAGATCTTTTCGGACCTGACTGTGCGGGAGAATATGATCGTGGGTGCGTACCGGCGCTACCGGCGGGGGGAGGGCCGGGAAGTGGCGCAGGACATCGAGAAGATGATGGAGCTTTTCCCGGTGCTGAGGGAGCGGCTGCACCAGGCGGCGGGAACACTGAGCGGCGGGGAACAGCAAATGCTGGCGATAGCGCGGGGACTGATGTCGCGTCCGAAGATGCTGCTTCTGGATGAGCCGTCGCTGGGGCTGGCACCGGCGCTGGTCAATGATGTGATGCGGGTCATCGGGGAGTTGCGGGCTCGAGGGACGACGATCCTGCTGGTGGAACAGAATGCGCCGGCCTCGCTACGAATTGCCGACCGGGGCTATGTGATCGAGACCGGACGGACAGTGCTGGAAGGGAGTAGCGAGGAGTTGCTGCAAGATCGGGAAGTGCGGCGGGCATATCTCGGCAAGGATTTTGAGCAGATTTAGACGGCTTCGGCCAGGAATTCAGTTCGAGAAACTCCACAGCGCACAGCGCCCTGCGGGAGCCACTTCAACCGGCATCCCGCTTTGTTGCTACCCAGCAGCACCACTCCGATTCCTCATAGGTGTCCACTACTGCCATGCCGGCTGCCTCGATCGCGGCGGCGAGTTCATGAATTGAGCGGTCTGTGAAGCCGGAGATAATATAACGGCCAGCGGTGCTGAGGATACGGGCCGCATGAATTGCCTCGGCGGCGACGACTTCCGCGGTGACATTGGCGACGATAAGGTCGGCAGCCTCATCCACGTCCGCCAGGCCCTCGACCAACTGCACTCGACAGCGGCCGCTAAGTCCAATCTCCGCGACATTCCTGCTCGTAACCTCTACGCACATCGGGTCCCTGTCGAGCGCAAGCACTGTGTCGGCTCCGAGTTGACATGCCGTGACGGTCAATATTCCGGATCCGCAGCCGAAATCTATGACTCGCGCGGCGGGTTGGAGGTATTCTTGCAACGCCTCCATGCAGAGGCGCGTGGTGGCATGGTTGCCCGTGCCGAAAGCCATCCCCGGCTCGATGCGGATGAGAATGTCCTCAGGGCCGGGTTGCAGTTCGCTGTCGGGGTCCGGCCACGGACGCCAGGGGGGGACGATGACAAGGCGGTCAGTGACGCGTATGGGGTGATAGTGCTGTTTCCAGGCTTCGGCCCAGTCCTGCTCATCCATGATATCGCTGGAGATGGCAATGCGGTCGGGGGTGGCAAGGTCTGCGGGGATTCTGTGCAGCGCTGTGAGAAGAGCCTGGTACGCAGCCTCGTGATCGGCCTCGAGGGACATGTAGCCGATATGTTCGAGATTGTCCTGCGTGTCTGCAATACTCAGGCCGCCGAAGAGATGCTGCATGATGGCACAGATGGCTTCGGAGGCTGGGCGAGGGGCAGTCACAACAAAGCGTCGCCACTGCATCTAAATTCACCTCGTAAGGGGCCGGCAGTAGCTGGGTGGGAAAGCTCACCCGCCGCCAAATGCCTTCTTGACACGATCGAAGATGGTGGGATCGGCCGGCGACTTCAGTTCCAAGCCTTCCTCGGCGGCAAGTTGGTGCAGGAGCTCCACCTGAGCCTCAGTGAGTTGAGTAGGTGTCTTGACGCGCACGCAGATGACCTGATCGCCGCGACGAGAGTTGCGGAGATCGGGAAGCCCCTTGCCCGAAAGGCGGAGTTCCTCACCCGACTGGATACCGGGGGAGATCTTTAGCTCAGTTTCGCCTTCGAGGGTGGGCACGGTGATAGTGTCTCCGAGGGCGGCCTGGGCGAAGCTGATGTCGAGGAATATGTGGAGATGGTTGTTGTGTCTGGTGAATGTGTCATGTTCGGCGACATGGATGCGGACGTAGAGGTTGCCGGGTGGCCCTCCCTGTGGACTTAGGTCACCTTTCTCAGGGTACTCGAGGTGTTGTCCATCCCTGATACCCGGTGGGATATTGATTTCGAGTTCTTCGGTCACGGGCGCCGACCCTGTGCCACCACATTCAGTACATGGATCCTCGATGCTCTGTCCGGTGCCGCCGCAGTCGGGGCATGTGACGACAGTGGCCATAGTGCCGAGGATGGTCTGCTGTCGCTGTCTGACCTGACCGTGGCCGCCGCAAGTGGAACAGACGGCAGGTGAACTGCCTGGAGCCGCGCCAGTTCCGCCACAAGCCTCACAGGTGGCAATGTGGCGGTACTCAATCCGCCGCTGTGCACCTGTGAGCACTTCCTCCAGCTCGATATACACGTGCTCTTCGAGGTCGCGGCCGGGTGTAGCCCAGCGTGAGCCACCACCCGCGAATCCGAATGCCTGGTTGAATATGTCGAAGATGCTGCCCATGCCGGCGGTACCGAAGCCGAAATCGAAATCCACTCCGCCGGCATCATAGCGGCGGCGTTTGTGAGAGTCAGAGAGGACGACATAGGCTTCGCTAATTTGCTTGAACTTTTCAGTAGCTTCAGCGGAGCCGCCGTTGACATCGGGATGGTACTGGCGGGCAAGCCGGCGATAGGCACGCTTGATGTCCCGCTCATCGGCATCTCGGCTGACACCTAGAACTTCATAATAGTCCATCGAATCCCTCAAGTGAAGGTCTGTGTGTGGATGTTTGCCTGGGCGTTGGGGCGACTGTCGTGGCGCTGCCTATGCGGTGGGCGTGTCGTCTTCCTCGTCGTCGTCCTCGTCGTCAAGGCTCTGAATGACTGCAGTGAGGCGTTCGGCGTCACCGGCGGGGACCTCAATGACTTCGGGCTCAGCGGGCTCCGGCGTTTCGTGAGGCGGAGGCTCCTCAATGCGGACGTAGCCTGCGGAGATCTCATGCAGAGCGATGGTGCTGAGGGTGTGACTGCCTGCGTCAATGAAGGGCTTTGCGCCCTGTTTTAACTGTCTCACTCGCTTCGCGACGGCAACGACAATCGCATAGCGGTTTCCTACACGATCCACGAGGTCCTCAATCGGAAATGGCTTGTCCACTTGATATCCCCAATCTATATCTACATTGTGTGGTGTGGTGCGCTGCTTGAGTGTCGTGCTTGATCGGAATGCTCTCCGGCCTAAAAATCGCACACGCATCATTCACTGGCACACAGATGGCCACACTAAGGGCATGGGGCCAAGCGTGAGCCTGTAACTGGAGGTCCTTAGGTCGTAGCATCATATGATACAATGGCGGGTACGAGTTGTCAACCGGTGCATTGCACCTGTGTAAGCGCAACGTGATAATGTCCTATTGGGAGGACGGTGCCTCATTTTGTACAGAGGAGGAATAAATCCGAGTGCGCTGGACCTACGCGTGGTGGAACTCAATCGAAAAGGCCGAGTTGTGGAGCGCTGTCCTGTTCGGCGGGGTGTTGGGGGGATTTGGGCAGGGGCTTTGCAGCCTGCCGGCGGACCAGATCAGACAATGCTTGGACCTGGTGATCGTCGCGGATCCGAAAAGCGCCCTGGGAAAGCAGTAGCCGGTTGCCGGCTCGGTCCTTGGTCAGTTGGTCTTTGGTGGATTCGTCCCAGACCACAGTGGCGACTGTCTTGTCCTGCTTGGCGGCTTCCTTCGCAGTGACCAGGCTGCCACCGGTCGGTCCGGCTGCGACGACGACGGTTGCGACGGCGAGGGCGGCGATGATGCGGTTGCGGGCCATCAGGATGCCGACGGATGGCTTGACACCGGGTGGCACTTCAGAGACGATTGCCCCGTCCTCTGCTATCTGCTCGGCGAGGGGTTCATTGTCGGGCGGGTAGATGTGCTGGATGCCATTGCCGAGTACGGCAATAGTACGCCCGCCGGCCTCGAGGGCGCCGCGATGGGCGGCAGTGTCTATTCCGAGTGCGAGGCCTGATACGACGGTAATGTCGGCCCTGGCGAAGGCTTGTGCAAGTGCAAATGCTTTGAGGCTTTCTGCGCGCGTCGGGCTGCGTGTTCCGACGATGGCGACGGCCTGGCGGTCGGCCTGGCTGATGGAGCCACGGACACACAACACCGGCGGAGGATTGCGAAGGATGTTGAGTGCCGGCGGATAGGATGCGTCAAGATAACTGATTACGGTAATGCCGCTGTGCTGGAGCTGGGCGATTTGGTCGGCATAGGATTGCAGCCTGTTACGCACTTGCGAGAGGGCGACCTTCTGGTAGTTGGTGAGGCGAGCGTCGGCTGCGGCGAGCTGCTCGATAGTGGCTTCGGCGACAGCCTCGGGTGAGCCGAAGCGGGCCAGGAGCTTGCGGAAAGCTGCGGGCCCGATGTCGCCGCCCCACATGAGAGCCGCCAGCAGCGTCTTGTGCGCAAGCGTCGAGTTGTCATTTGTGGTATCAGTCATGGTGAGTGTGGAATGTGGCGGAATTGTAGCACAGGATAGTAGAATAGTTCCACATACAGCGTTATCTACCTGCTTGCCGGGCGAGTGAGTAGGACATAGACCCGATTGCACGGGTGATGATCGTGGTATAATGGTCGCAGAAGCAGCGAATGGAGAATGACTGCGAATGCGTTTGCGGCATGAGGAGAATTAGAAGACGTGGAGAGTCGGAACGATCGCTACATCTTGCCGGAGGGCTTTTTTGACCGGCCCCTCACTGCGCGAGAGGTGGAAGATTTTGCTCTGTGTCCACGCAGATTCCTGTTGTCACAATTCGTCAGCCGGGAGGAGACACGGCGCTTCCTGGGAGGACCTGCTGTAGTGCATAATGCACTGCGCGGCAGCATCGTGCGGCTGTACAGGGAAGGCAATCCGCAGGAGAACGCGGAGGCGAAGTTACTGGAAAGCTTCGATGAGCTCTGGGAGGGCGAGTTGTGCGCCGATAGCGTGGAGGAGGAACGTCTGGCGGCGCAAGGGCGACGGATACTGTCGGAGTTTGCGGCCGAATTTGTGGCGGAGAGGCCGGCGGCTCTGGCAGCGGACATGTCGCTGACCGGTGAGCTTTGCGGAGTTTCAATGGTGGCAGTGGCCGACCTAGTGTTTGCGCCGGCAGGAGAAGGGCAACCGGTCGTGGTAATGAGACTGAACTCGAGGGGCCGACCACCAGGTCCGGGTGAGCTGTCAAAAGAGCTATCAGCGGGAATTTTGTTGCTACTGGCTGGGCAGCATTTGGCTCCCGAGGAGGTGAAAGTCGGCTACTATTGCCTGCGTCCGGGCAAGCTGGTTGAGGTGAGCATGTCAGATGATGCGATGGCACATCTGCAGCACGTTGTGACCTCGCGGGTGAAGAGAATGAGACGGGAAACGGAATTCGCTCCGCGCAAGGGCAAGCACTGCCGGTGGTGCCGAGTTCGGAGCCGGTGTGAAATATGGCGGCGATGAAGCGCGTCGTGATTTGTGTGTGGGCAGTTGTCGTGGTGTCAGCGGCGGTTATGGCGGGCGAGCACGGTCCGGGAGTGCATTTCATGCAGACAGAGCATTTCCGGCTCTCGTATCCAAGCGGCTACCGTGGGAAAGCATCGCTTGTTGCTCGTGTCGCAGAGTCTGCATTAGTGGTATTGACAGGGTCTCTAGATGTGGAGCTTGAGGACGATGTCGAGATTCATCTGTTCGAGACGCGGACCGCGATGTTTGCCTGGCTGGGCCGCGAGCCACAGGCGTACGTGATGGGCCTTGCGGTACCGGGGCGCAACGCGATACTGCTGGGGATTGTGAAGGATGAGCCGCTGGCGCGTACGACTGCTCACGAGCTGGCGCATATCGTCTTGTTCGAGAAGTTCGGTTCGATGCATCCGGCGGAGCAACCGCGTTGGCTTCACGAGGGGCTGGCGCAGTTGGCGGCCGGGGAGTTAACGGCGGATCAGCGGAGTCTGCTGGGCCAGGCGTCAGTAGGCAACGAGTTGATGGGGATTGCGGAGATGGAGCTGGGGTTCGGCGGGGACCATAAGCAGACGGGTCTGGCGTATGCGCAATCGTTTACTCTGGTCGAATACTTGCAGGAGTTGCGTCCGCAGGGCGGAATCGCGGCATTGGTGGCGAACCTTGAGGATACGGGAGACCTGAACCGGGCGATGATCCGTACCTACAAGAAGACGCAAGCTCAAATCGAGGCGCAGTGGTTGAGTCGGATCCGGGCTGAGTATTTGAAGGCGGGGCTGCCCCTGTCGGCGGATCTCATGGTATGGGCCGGAATGGGCGTACTTTTTATAATCGCGATTATAGTTCAGTGCCGGAGGCGTGCAGCGATACGCAAGCGTCTGGCGGAAGAGGAAGAACTCAGAGAGCTTTTTCGCTAATAGCCGCAGGGACGATGGCAGAGAGAGGAGCAAGTCAAGTGTTGGAAGCGATGGGCAACTATATTCAATCCGTCTGGCATTCGACACTCATAACGAGATTGGTACACGCGATACTGGTGGCGGCGGTCTTTGAGGTGTTGATACTGCTAAGCCGGTCGTGGCTCAGGAGTGCATTCAAGCGGGTGCTGGGTCGCGACCTACATCGTGATGCGACGATGCGTGTGCTGCGGCGGCGAGTGGTCCTGGGGGTGCCACTAGTGCTGGTGCAAGGCGTCCTGGTCGTCACCGGTCTGCTGGTGATGCTGCGGTATCTGGGGTTTCAGACCGGTGCGGAGTTACTACCCGTTGGCACGGCCGTTGTGCTGGCCGGGTTAGTGGCTTTTCGGAATACACTGGCCGATGCGGCAGCTGGTTATTTCATCCTCTACGACGATCTGTTCAGTGTTGGGGACCGCATCACAGTCGGCGATACAACCGGCGAGGTAGTACAGATGGGTCTGCGGGCGACCCAATTGCTGACGACTGACGGTCGCCACGTGACGCTGCAGAATCGACTCGTTCGTGGAGTGACGAACCACACGCCGGCCAAGGGAGATAGTAGGGAGAGCAGCCGGTAGCGTGACGAAGTTAGCCGGCGTTGAGAGGTGATGGCAATGGCTTTGCCTGAGATAATGCAGGATGTCGAGGTGACGGTGTACGATTTCAACAGCGGTGCACAGGTGGGCGTGGGGAAGAGTGATGTCAGCTTCGTGAAGGAAACCGACCATCGCGGAGGGCTCCGCAACCGCTTCCGGGGTGAATTTCGGCCTGCAACGAAGGAGAACGCGGATGGCTTGAGGGCCGCGCTGATCCGTGCCTTCAGCAGTGGCGGCGCGTCACACACGATGCTTTTCGACCACGAGGGCCAGACGTACAGCCTGACGGTGAAGTTCGAGCTTGGTGACGAGAGTTTCCCGTTCACAGGCAGGACCGAGCCGAAGATAGTCTGAGTGAGGCGGCGTGCACGAGCGGCATCAGGGTGTGACCACTGTCGCCAAGGTGTCGCCCGCGCCTGCGTAAGGGTGCATCTCGGGCAGGGCAACGTCACAATTCGCGCGATGACATCCGTAGCTCCAGAGATAGCCGCTTACAGGGGCAATGATTTCGACGATTTCGAGGTCCTCGTCGCGAATAATGTGGCCCAACTTCTGCCCCTTTTCCACGTAGTCCGATGTCTCCAACCCCGCTTCGACAAACATTCCACAGCAGGGCGCTTCGAGAGTGTGCTGTTCGTCCTTCGTTTCGTCAGAGATGCCCAGTACGGGGCCATCCAGAAGTTCCGGCTCACCATCCATCATGCCGAAGAATTTGGCGAGGTTGATAGCTGCGCGGAGACCGACGCGGACCTGCTTCTCGAGAATAATGTACTGACCGGAAAGCTCGATGCAGTTGGCCGCCCTGCCCGTGTCGTTGAAGAGGCTGGTGATGGTGGTTGTGGTGACCTCGGGCTTCGGCGGTGAGGCAACGCTCCAGCGGATGAAACGTGTGGCGGTCAATTCAGCCATCTGTGAGGCGAGGTCGTGATTGCTTCTGGTCAAGGTCGCAGTGGCGGTAAACTTTGACCAACTGTGGAGGTCAAGACAGCGGGTAGCGTGACGGACGGCGGCTTCGTGTACGGAATAAGAAACGCGTTCGGTATCATTGCCGTCGGGATTACCGGGCCAGGTGCGGTTCATGTTGTGGCCTTCTGCATCGGCGTAGGGCTGCTCAGGTCCGAGGCTGATGTGCGGACGGCGATAGCGGACGGCAGGCAGATTGGTGAAGGGGACCAGGTACACCGTGCCCCTGTTTAGGTCACGCTCGCAGACCTGCTTGAATTTGCGGATAACTTCACAGCCCTGGACTTCGTTGCCATGTTGGGCGGCGGTAACGAGAAAGGTTTCTCCCTCGACGCCAGTGTCAAGCCGCCAGTAAGGGGTTCGTACCTCCGTGTCATCGGTTAGCGTGGCAACGGCATAATCGAGCTTTGTTTCAACAGCCATGAATCTCGCCTCCATTTTGGGATTCTGCTCATGTGTTCGGCGGGCCAGGGACTGACATCAGAAGTTGCGGCTGTAGCGGCAGATGTCCTGCGGTATTTCGGCGAAGCTTGTCGCCGCGCGGAGTTGCTCGTATCGCGTGTGGACCTGGTGGGATGTCGTCTGGAGGAGGGCTTCGGCACCGAAGCTCTCACAGCAGCGTGATGCGGTGATGGTTCCAACTGCGAGCGCAATGCGCAGGTTGGGTTCACTATGATTGTCGGCCGAGGCGAGGTATCCCATCAAGCCGCCGGCGAAGGAGTCGCCCGCGCCGGTGGGGTCCTGGACATCGGGCAACGGACAGCAGGGCAATGTGAAGCGCGTTCCTCTGGATACCAGCGTGGCGCCATACTCGCCCATCTTGATGATGAGGTACTGGGGGCCGAGAGCGAGTATGTCCTGTGCAGCGCGGTTGAGGTTGGGTTCGCCGGCGAACTGTCGGACCTCGGCATCGTTCATCAATACGAGGTTGACGCGCTGCAGCACCTTGACGAGGTCATCACGCGCTGTCTCGATCCAGTAGTTCATCGTGTCACAAGCGACAAACGCCTCGACGGCCATCTGTTCGAGTACTGCGAGCTGAAGCGCCGGCGTGATATTGTCAAGGAAGAGGTAGGGCGTATGGCGGTAGCTGTCGGGGAGGAC
>CAZCJS010000105.1:0-13321 GCA_964498775.1 uncultured Armatimonadia bacterium | reverse complement strand
AGCCAGAGAAGGCGCGAGAGGGCCATGGAGCAACTGGTGCGGACAATTGTAGCTGAGGCGCTGAGCGAGGATATCGGCTCGGGAGATATTACGTCGGAACTAGTGGTGCCCGCCGAGGCGATGGCTGAAGGGCGTTTTCTGGCGAAGGAGGCCGGTGTCCTCAGCGGTCTGGATATCTGCGAGGAGTGTTTCAGCCAGCTTGATGACGCGTGCGTGTTTGAGGCGCTATGTAGCGAAGGTGATGCCTTCACCGCAGGGACGGACCTGGCGAGAATCCGTGGCCGCGCACGAGCGCTGCTGGCGGCAGAGCGGACGGCATTGAACTTCCTGCAGCGGCTGTGCGGGATCGCGACGCTTACGCGGCAGTTCAGCGAGGCTGTCAGAGGCACGGGGGCGCAGATCGTTGACACGAGGAAAACGACTCCGCGTCTGCGTGTGTTGGAGAAGCGAGCCGTGAAGGTCGGCGGCGGGCATAATCACCGCTTCGCGCTCTATGACGGGATCCTGCTCAAGGACAATCACATCGAGCTCGTCGGCGGCGTAAAGGCAGCGGTGGCGGCGGCTCGTGCCGGACGCCCCCACACACTCAAGGTCGAGGTCGAGGTAACAAACCTGGAGCAGCTTGTCGAGGCGATTGAGGTTGGCGCAGATATCGTCATGTTGGACAATATGAGTATCGAGGAGCTGAGCGAGGCGGTCAAGGTGGCCGCAGGGCAGGTCATAACGGAGGCATCCGGAGGTGTGGGTCTGGAAACCGTAGCGGCGATTGCGGCAACCGGTGTTGATCTGATATCGGTGGGCGCGCTGACCCATTCAGCCCCCGCCATTGACATAAGCCTGGAGATTACTGGTGTCGGTGCACTCTGAAGGAGCAGGAGAGCTTCCGAAGGGAGAGTGAACGAGCACTGTGAGAATGAGCGCTTTCGGTGTCAGTTTGGTGATGGCTGCTGTAACCGGCGCGGTGAGCATGGCGACGGCGCAAAGCGCAGCTCAGAACATCGCGCTGCATCGGCCTTATCGGTGTTCCGTGCCGCTGCTGAGCGGTTGGACGGGCCTGCTTGACGGCAACCGCAAGGCGGATACCGGGCCGGAGTGTTTCGCGACGGCGAATGTGGAGAAGTTCCCACGCTACATCACTATTGATCTGGGCGTCATCTGCACGATCAACCGCGTGGTGGTCTATAACTCGGCCAACGGCAATACAAGGAAGGTGTCGTTGGAGTGCTCGCTGGACAGCAATGAGTATACAACACTGCGGCAGGGCTTCATCTTCCAGAATCACAATCCGCTGATGTTGTCGCACAAGTTTGAGCCGCGCAAGGCGCGCTATGTGCGGCTGACGATGTATGATTCGTGGGGCGACGGACTTGGCGGCGAGAATTGTCTTTTCTTGCGTGAGGTGGAGGTCTATGGCTGGCGGCCGTACGAGAAACCGGAGCGGCCAGCGGACCCGCTGGCGACCTTCAAGCACCAGCCGATATCCGTGTCCTATCCCGGTCTGCGTATCTTCCGTCGGTATTGCCTGGAGGAGAAGGGTGCACCGCTGAGGATAGCATTGTTGGGTGATTCGTTTGCAGGTCCGGGAGCGGACTGCAACGGTTGGGCGGCGACGGTGACCGACCGGCTGCAGGAGCGCTATGAGAAGACGCCGGACGTGTTCGTAAGTGTAGAGCGGAGCTTCGGGGTGGCAGATTGCAGAGCATTTCTGGAGCAGTACAAGGATGTTGAGTTTGACCTTGTAGTGCTCACGCTGGGGCTCGATGCGGCGGTAAGTCAACTGCCGGTGACGGAGTTCAGACTCGCTGCCGGGGAAGTGCTGAAGCTACTGGTGGGCGAGACGAACGCGCTGGTGGTCATGGTGACGCCGCCGCCGATCGCACACAAGGAGCAACTGCGACTCTATGAGACGGTTGCGGGTCTGGACACGGGGGGGTATGGCTGGCAGTTGGAAATGCTGGCACAGATGGAGAAGCTGCCGCTGGTACGGACGGGGGCGGTGCTGGCCAACTCCAGCTACGGCGTCGGCGACCTGTATACGGACAACATCTACCTTTCCGGGCACGGGCATGAGGTGCTGGCGGCGGCAGGATATCTGCTGCTGGCAGGACAATAACGCGCAGGGCTGTTGCAGAGGGAGTGACAGGCAAATACCATGCGAGTCACACTGGGCGTCATCCTAGGGGTGCTACTGTTCTTTCCCGGCATCGTTTTGTTGCAGTGGATCAGTAACAGCCTGGGGCTGTATGATGAGTTAAGCGTGACTGACGGTTGCCTGGTGATGATCGTGATTCTGCTGGCCGTGTTCCTGATGCGGGCCAACAGCAGCGAGGCCGAGGGCGACACGAGTCTCCGGGGGTCGTCATCATCACGGGATGCCAGAGCACGCAGGCCCAAAGGGCGAACGGAGCGCTGAATAACCATGGCAGACGTCTACGGGGCTCCCGCGGTATTGCGGGGGCTGATAACACCAAGCGCCAATAGAGAGTCGCGGAGGATCGGATGAATATTCTCTTCATAGCCGTAGATACGTTGCGGGCCGACCGTCTGAGTTGCTATGGTTACGGTTTGCCGACGAGTCCGGTTATTGATAGCCTCGCCGACCGAGGGGTGCTCTTCGAGGAGTTCATCGCACCTCACATCCCGACCCATCCGGGTTTCACCACGATTCTATCGGGCCGGGACGTCTTTGACCACCATATCGTCACGCAGGGCGGGAAGACGGAGATTGCCGAGGGCGTGAAGCTGTTCCCGGAGATACTCCATGAGAACGGGTATTTCACGGCCGCAGCAGAAGGGCTGGGACGGTGGTTCAACCGGGGCTTTGAACTGGTCGAGCACTTCGAGTGGGACCGGGATACTGCACAGCCGTGGCGGAAGGGTGAGGCCGTCAATGAGGCGGCATTGAGGGTATTGACTGCGTGTGAGCAGCAGGACAAGCCGTGGCTGGCATGGCTGCACTACTGGGATCCGCATACTCCGTATCTGCCGCCGCCACCATTTGACAGGATGTTCTACTTCGGCGATCCGTGCGATCCGAAACACACCTCAGCTTACGAGATGATGAATAACTACCCCGCATTCCAATACTACTTCAATGAGTGGATGCCGGGCACGACGGATGTCGAGTTCCCCAAGGCACAGTACGACGCCGCTATCGCCTACGGTGATGCGTGCCTGAATCATGTCTTCACGTATCTGCAAAATATGCGCGGGGGCGAAGATACGCTCGTCATCATCACGTCGGATCACGGGGAGGAACTCGACGAACACGAGATGTGGTTCGACCATCACGGTCTCTATGAGACGAACCTGCATGTGCCGCTGATCATGCAGCATCCGGAGTATTTCAGTGGCGGGCGGGGTGTGAAGGGAATGACGGTGCACCAGGACCTCGCGCCGACGATTCTGGAGGCAGTGGGCCTGAAGCAGGCTGCTGCTGATGCACAGATGCAGGGCGAAAGCCTGTTGGCGCTGGTTGAGTCAGGATCGGACGCGGGGACGCGAGAAAGCGTGTATATTGCGGAATGTGCCTGGATGAAGAAGCGCGGGCTGCGGACGCGGCGCTTTAAGTTCTTCGAATCGCTGTACGATGAGTTGCACAAGCGGCCGCCCTTCGAGCTCTATGACATCCAGAACGACCCGGCGGAGCAGTACAACCTGGCCGATGAGGAGCCGCAACGGCTACAGAGCTTCCAGGCTGACCTGGCGGCATTTCTCGAGCAACGGCTCCGAGAAACCGGCGGTCCCGATCCGCTCATGGAGCAGAGCATCACCATGACGCATGTGGGAAATGTTGACGTGGCCGTCCCTGATGACCAGGTCCTGGAAGAGGACGATTGAAGAGAGTGAGAGTGGTGGGGAATCTACGGCGCGGTGGTAGCGAGTGGTCAATAGCGGCGGCCTGCGTGGTAGTGATAGCCCTCCTATCAGCGTTGGCATCGTGCCAGAAGCAAGGGCCCGGTCCGACCGTGAGCGCACCTCCGTCTGGCGGCAGCGCAGAAACGCCGGAACAAATACCCGAGAACAATGGGACAACGGAGGAGGCGAAGGACATGGACTGGCGGCTAAGCAGTAGCGCATTCGATGATGGCGCCGATATTCCGAGCAAGTACACATGCTCGGGCGCGGATGTTTCACCACCGCTGACATGGACGGCCCCGCCGGAGGGTTGCGTGGAACTGGCGTTGGTCTGTGATGACCCGGATGCGCCGCGCGCTGACTGGGTGCACTGGGTTATCTATGGGATAGGGGCTGATGTGAGGGAGTTGCCTGAGGAGTTGCCGAAGGACGGGAAGCTCACAGAGCCGGTGGCTGCGATACAGGGCGAGAACGATTCTCTTAAGATCGGGTATAACGGCCCGTGTCCACCGCCCGGCCCAGCGCACAGGTACGTGTTCAAGCTCTATGCACTAAATAAGAAGCTGAACTTGGAGCCGGGCGCAACAAAGGCGGAGCTGCTTATGGCCATGGAAGGTAAAACAGCCGCCAAGGCGAGACTGACAGGCAAGTTCAATCGGTGACGGTGAAAAGGATGCTGTCGTGAGGCCGGACGAGAAGCTCTGGGCACTCTCACAGCCGACAGATAGCCGGCTGTGGTTCGTGGATAACCATCTAAGGAGGAAGATGAATGGCACGAAAGGAACGCAGTGAGACGGAACTGAATCTGAGTGGATTGAAGAGAGCATTTACGACGTTGGACAAGGAGGCTACGGACCTGCAGCGGGCGTTCGTCAACTATCTCGACACACTGCTGACGGACACGGCACTTGATGTGCGCACTAAGGAGCTCATCATTATCGGCGTCGCGGTCGCCAAGAGTTGCCGGCCGTGTCTCGAACTGCACATATCCAAGGGTCTGGCGGCGGGTTGCACACGGGAAGAAATCATCGAGGCCGGCTACTGCGGCGTCTGCATGGGTGGCGGCCCGGCCTTCACATACATGCAGTATGTGCTCAAGGCGCTTGATGAATTGGCGGAGTAGTGCCCCGCAGGCTAAATGAGTTTATGACGCAGCCGAGCCCATCGAGGGCAGCCTCGCCCAGAGCCTCCGTCAGCGTCGGATGAATGTGCCATGTTGCAGGCAGGCACGTCGGTATATTTTCCTGCTTCTTCCCGGGGCACCATGGGGAAGGTAGCGGGAAGCGCTCTGGTGAGTTCCGGGTTATGTCCGGTTAGGGCTCGAGCACGACTTTGATTCCCTCGCGGCGTTCCAATGTGGCCAGGGCCTGATTGGCTTGCTCCAGCGGGAAGCGATGTGTGACAAGTTGGTCGAATGGGTACTTGCCGCTGAGGGCAAGCTGGATGGCTTGGTACATGTGGCGGGCGTCAGAAACCCAGACACCCTGGAGGCGTAGGTTCTTCAGCGCTATGGATTCATACATCGCCACGGGTGTCTCTCCCTGAGGTACTGCGACGCCGACGATTGATACAGTGGCGCCGCGTGCCGCCATCTCGATGGCTTCGGAGACAGTTTCCGTGGTGCCTGCTGCGTCAATAACGACGTCGGGGCCGATGCCGTCGGTCATCTCGAGGAGCATCTCGTGCCGGTCCCGTTGGTTGACTTCATGTATGTTGACGGTCTTGCAGCCGAAGTTCTCGGCCAGCTTCATGCGCTCTACACCACGTCTGGTGCCGAACATGATGATCTGTTTGGCACCGCGTTCCATCGCAAATGCTGCCGAGTAAATGCCGAGAGGCCCCGGGCCGATGACGAGTACGCTATCGCCAGTCTGTACGTCAGCCAACTCCATCGCGTGAGCCGCCGTCGCACCCGAACACGTGGCCGAGACCAGGATTGCCTCATCCACGTCGTCGGGGAGCTTGAGAATTTCGCTTTGGGGCCGCACGTAGAGCATCTGTGCGTAGCAGCCGTTGAGGTGTGGTGGCTGGTCACACGGCAGCGTGATGCCATAGACCTTGCGGTACATGCACAGGGACGGGTTGCGTTTTACGGCGCAGTAGTAGCACCTGCCACAGGTGATGCCTCGGTGCCAGACGATTTTGTCGCCGGGCTGCAGAGGCGAGCCGAACATGTCGCGCTTCTCGCCGCCGGTTTTGATGACCTTGCCAACGCCTTCATGCCCGAGGATCAGTGGCAGCTTGATGCGCGGGTCGTCGCCTGCACTGATATCGAGGTCAGATCCGCAGATACCGGCTGCGGTGACCTGCGCAAGCAGTGCGCCCGCCTCGAGCTCCGGGATTGGGTATTCTTTCCGGACCAGTGGCTCGCCGAAGTTCTCGAGAACCATCGCTATTGCCGTGTCAGCTGTACGCATTTCATGTGTCCTCTTGTTCTTTTGCACATGCATTTATCAGGGTGCGTCTGGCGGGAGTTCCGAGATTGTCTGGGCTAGTGATGGCGGCGGATGTAGTCCACAGTGCGGGCTATGCCCTCGGAGAATTCCGTTTGCGCGTGCCACCCGAACTCATTTGTCGCCTTCTGGCTGTTGAGTGCGATACGATGGACGTCACCCTTGCGCTCATCTCCGTAGATGGGGTCGCCGTCGTAGCCGGCGGCAGCGGCGACGGCGTCAAACACCTGCTGGTCGCTGGTCTCAACTCCGGTGCCGATGTTGTACGGCCCGGTGCCGCCATGCTCAAGGACCATCATGTTGGCGCGGACGACATCGGCAACGTATACGTAGTCGCGCGTCTTGTCTCCGCATCCGAATATGGTTGGGGGTTGGCTGTCGAGCATGAGACCGGCAAATATCGCCACTACGCCCGCTTCGCCGTCGGTCCTCTGCCTGGGGCCATATACATTGGCGTAGCGAAGGATGGTGCAGGCAAGATTCTCGGCGCGCCCGTAGGCGGCCAGGTACTGCTCGACGGAGTACTTGGCGACACCGTATAGGGAAACGGGCTGAATGGGCGTGTCTTCCGTTGGGGGCGCTCCCTGCATCTCTCCGTATATCGCCCCGCCGCTGGAGGCGAACACGATCCTCCGGGTTTCGTAGTCAACACAGTTTTTGATGACGTTGATGCTACCGATGATGTTGACGTGTGCGTCGAATGCCGGCTCTGCAAGCGACCTGCGGACATCAATCTGGGCGGCGTGATGACTGACAATATCAGGGCGGAAATCGTCCCAGAGCTTATGCATTGCCACCTCATCGGTGATATCAAGTTGTGTGAAGTCGGCTGCTTCCGGCACGTTCTCACGCCGGCCCGCGCAGAGGTTGTCAGCAACGAGGACCTCATCGCCGCGCTGGAGATGAGCATCAGCGATGTGTGAAGCGATGAAACCGGCTCCGCCAGTTATCAGTACTCGCATCTGTAGAGGTATCCCAACTGTTCGTCTGTGGATGGCACCAGGATTTAGGCATTATACATTTTCTGTCGGTCTTGTGCACCTGTATTGACAGGTGTTGACGCGAATGTGTGGAAATGGCCGGACAAGTGTGCCGCGATATAACGAGGGCGATCGAGAACTCGGGATGGGAGCAATGGAGATGTCTGAGAAGCTTAGAATAGGTGTGATCGGTTGTGGCGGTCTGGGGAAACGCCAGGCACAGATAGCGAAGGAGACTGAAGGGGTTGATTTGGTGGGGGTTGCGGATGTCAATGAGGACAGTGCCCGCCAAGTGGCTGAGGAACTTCAGATTGGGCTGGCGGCGGGTGAGTATGGCGAACTGCTAGCGGCGAACCTGGATGCCGTGCTGGTTGTCACCCCGACTTACACGCACAAGGAGATCGTGCTGGCAGCAGCAGATGCCGGCCTTGATGTCTTCTGCGAGAAGCCGATGGCCACTTCGGTGGGCGATTGTGACGAGATGATCGCGGCAACCGATGCGGCGGGCGTGCAACTCATGGTGGGGTATGTGCTGCGCTTCTATCCGGCCTATGCGGCGATGAAAGAGATGACCGAAAACGGGCGACTGGGTGAAGTGCGACTCGCATGGGCCGTGCGCATGGGAGGGCGTCCGCCGGCAGGCATCGGAGCATGGCGACGCGAGAAGGAGAAGGTCGGCGGGCTGTATTCCGCATCATGTCACCAGATGGATCTGCTGCTATGGATGGGCGGCCCGGCCACTGAAGTGACCGGGCACGTCAACTGGGGGAGCTTCGAGGATACCGACACCGAGGACAGCATTTTGGTGAGTTGGTGGGCGGAGAACGGAGCCTTCGGCTCGCTGCACAGCAGTCAGCTTTACGGTGTCGGCGGCTCGGAGTTCGGTCTCGGCGGCACGGAAGGTTCGGTGAAGCTGCTTGACAGCAACACGATAATGTTCGCGGATCACGAAGGGAACCAAGAAACCATCGAGTTTGATCCCGTCAACGGTCTGGCCATTGAGCTGGGGCATTTCTTCGACTGTTGCCGCAGCGGAGAGGAGAACTGCATACCTGGGAAGGCCGGGCGTGACAGCCTCGAGATGTTCGAAGCGGCTTACCGGTCCAGCGAGAGGCGCCAGCCCGTGAGCTTGCCGCTAACCTAGAGCAAGCAACAGGGAGCGCAGGCCGGGGGGCACTACCCATCATCACGCTGCACACCGAGTACGCGGGTGAGCCATGGAACCGCTACATTCTCCTTGAAGCAGTGCTCCTCGACGTCCACGTTGGCGTACTCGAAATACTCATCGTCCGTAATGCCATCAAAGAGCTCGTCGTGGTCATGCGGACGCTTGTCGGGGGTGCCGTAGCGCGGGTAGTAGGCCAGCCCGAAGTTATCCGGCGCTCCGGTGATGTACCATGCCTTGCGGATCTTCTCGATGTCCGGGGTGCGGCCACCTTCGGTGATGAGAAACGGTCGCGGGGCAAGCGAAGCCATCAGGTCAACGTAGTCAAACCACTGCTGCATGCCCGGTATATAGTGGCCGAGATGACACCTCAATAGACTTGAAACGACCTCGCGTTCGCGCCAGTTAGAGACGAAATCGTTCCAGACGACGGCGGCGATGTCAGGATCCAGAACGCCCATGTGAAGCGCCGGGAGTGCGCCGAGCGAATGGCCGCTGACGGCGATGCGGCCGGGATCAATGTCGTCGCGCTGCCTCAGCCAGTCGAGTATAGTCAGCTTCTCGAATACCGAGATACCCTCGAAACACAGACCTGCCCAGATTGCGTGAACACCCCACTCGTAGCGGCTATTGCCGAAGACGTTGGTGGTACGTTCGCCGATGTCAGGATGATCCACGGCCACAGCCACGATGCCGGCCTCGGCGTAATGTCGCGCCATCTGGTTGCGAATGGGATGTTTATTCTCGACGGCCCAGGGCACGATCTCCGGCTCGCCGGCGAGCAATTCCTTCGTAGTCGTGCTGCCGGGGAAACACATCACCGCCGCCCCCGGATTATCCGAGGTAATGCCGTCAGGGAGGAGCACGAAAAATGGCACGACCTTCAGCGGTTCGGGGTAGGCCTCCCACTTCTGAATTTCATAGCCGTCCCGCGGCTCGGCCCACATCAGCCTTGGTGCCGGCTGCTCCACGACGACCTCGGGGAATGTCAATAGTTCGTGGAGCTTCTCAGCCACCAGGGCTCGCCAGCCGGCAAAGCGCTCGGGGGCCATCAGCGGATCAAACATCAGTCTCGGCTCGATGGTCTTCATGTAGCGCTGCATAAAGCCCTCGATATCCACGAAGCGCCCGTCGGCGCGATCCGTATTGAACACGTGGCGTTCCTGGTCCATTGCAGACACCCTCCGATGCTCTATTCTGTGTTTCCGGTGCGGTTGGCCATGTCTATCTGCGAGCAGGCAAGAGCCGCTTCGTGGACACGGCGGATTACATCCAGATTTGCCAGTACCGGCGTCCCGTTAGCTGCCGCGTTGATGAAGGCGTTGAGGGATTCATACATGCCGGCAAAGCCATGCGGCGGCTGATGGCAGGGTACTGAGGTCTCGCGCCAGGATTGTGCCTGCGTACGCCAGCGCAAGGTGCCCTGCCAGGCGTCAGCGATCATCTCGCCTGCGGTGCCGAGGACGTGAAGGCTGACCTCCAGGTCGGCGCAATTGACGAGGCTGAATTCAACTGCTCCACAGCCGCCGCCGGGGTATTGCAGAACAGCCCATCCGTGGTCGGTCAGGGCCCCGTTCATGGCCCGGCCGCCGACGACACCGACGCGCACCGGAGCTTCCGCGAAGACGCAGTCCAACATGTCTAGATACCAGCAGCCGAGCCAGAGGAAGAAGCCCTCGCCTGCGACATCCTGATTCCAGTCGCGGCCACCAAAGCCCCAGTCTGCCCATAGGCGCGCCCTCGCCATCAGCGGTCGGCCGATAGCGCCATCGCTAAGACGACGCTGCAATTCGCGCATCACCGGCGCGTAGCGGATTTCGTGGTCAATCTGGATGACGGCGTCGGTCTGCTCGAGTGCTGCCAGTGCGGAGGCAACTTCGTGCTCATTGAGGCCGATCGGGGGTTCAAAGAAGATGGGCTTGCCCGACTGCGCGCCGGCTATGATGAGTTGTGAGTGCAGCGGATTGGGCACCGCGATGATAACTGCCTCAACGTCGCGGTCAGCGAGCAGGTCCTGGTAGTCTGCATGGGTGGTAAGATCCGGGCCGAAGTACTCACGGGCAAATGCGCGTGTCTTGTCGCTGCGGGCCGCGACAGCGATCACGTTCGCCTCCGGCATCATCTGCAAGTTCGGCAGATAAGCTTCACGCGGCCATTCGCCGAGGCCGATCAGCCCCAGGTTTACTGCTGTCATTGTTGTCCTCCGATGGTGTCTAGCTCATGTGGGCGACTGACGGCGTCAAGGGCCCATGGTGCGTCGTCGCTGACCAGCCAATAGTTCGCCGCCGGCGTGCGGAAACCTTGTGCCGAGGCAGACTGCTGGGGTTGGATTCCCCCGGATTGCGCCGGCGACAGGGCCGAAGGTTATCATACCAGGGTCGGAACTCCGGCAGGATGCCACAAGCAGGAGCGGGAGTAGTTGCTTTTTTTGGGTAGGTATGCAAGAATCAAGCAGTTATCTGTCGAAAAAGGCAGGTAATGGACGATGCCAATATGTCTGGTGCTACCAACAGGGAGGTAGTAACGATGAGAACGGCATGGCAAGTGTCATTGTTCGTGGGCGTGCTATCTCTGGTCTTCGGTGTCATTGACCACTTCACGATAATACTGAGCGGAGGGGCGATGCTGGCAAAGATTGGTGAGCCGGACGCGTTTCTGCAGTTTGCCATCGCTCTGTTTACGCTGGCACTGGTGCTGGCCGTGGCCGATCTCCGCGCTGCAATCGTGGACAGAACAAAGGGCGGGGATTCGTAGCAGGCTCACCAACAGGCCGGCTGCAGTCCGATAGCAGCTGCTGCCAAGCACATGGGGGCAGTGGTGGTGTTCAGCGTACACCCTGCGTGGGGGCCGGGCCGCTGAGGTTCGGCAACTCGCTCATCTGCACCTGACGCACCTGGATCGTCGGCGGGATACCTTGTGGCGTGAAGTGTGGCTTGACGTCCTGAGCGCCTGCGGGTATCTGAAAGGCGACGTACCCCTCAGTCATGCTCGAACTCAGCAGGTCAACCGGTGAGAGGAAGCGCCGGTTGGCCATTGCGTCCATCCCCGAAGCCCATACGTATGGGTAGTAGATCCGCCCCTGGTACTCTATGGAGGTCAGGTTGTGCTCGACGTGTACCGTGACCGTGCTCCTGTTGACCACTTTGAAGAGGGCAGTGACGAACATGGTTCCCGGCTGGGGCTGTGCAATCGGCATGTTGGATGTGAACGGATGCACGGTCGCGGCCCAATAGACGACACCGGATGGGGCTTCGGGCTGCGGCTCAGGAGCAGGTGGCGGCTCGGGAGTAGGCTCCGGCGTCTGCGCCTGTGGGAGCGGCGGCGCTTGCGGTAAGCTTGGGGTGTCTTCTGCTGAGGGCAGCGGCCGCCCCTCCGGCAGATGCGGGCGCGGCAAGGCAGGCATGTCCGAAGCCGCAGGTAAAGCCGCCGTATCAGCCGATCCCTGCAGTCCCCTGATGACGAAGAAGGAAATAAGCCCGGCTACGGCTAATACACCGACGCCTGCGAGCACCCACACCCATACGGGAACGCCGGATTTGGCCTTGGATTTGGTTCCGTACTTGCCCATTATCATCACCTACCGGGATGTATTAGTCAGTCTTAGAATTCGCCGCGTTAAGGTAATACACCTGCCGGCAATGGTGACGCTGATTATTTGTGAGCGTCCTAATTTGGAGGGAGAGCGATGTCGGAAGCTATTGCAAAGTACCTGCCGGAAGGACTGACGCTGCTGTGCAGCAGGGGTTTCAGCGAAAAGCAATTGAGTCGCCCTGAGAATAACGACAGAGTCGTGGTGGCACACGGGTCGCCGGAGCATCATGTCGCGTTTCCCGGGCTGTGTGTCACGGCTGACGGAGAGCTATTCTGTGTGTTCCGCCAGGGCCTTACGCATGCCGCAGATACTGGCGGTGACGCGCGGCTGGTGGCGATGAAGTCCTCGGACGAGGGGGTAAGCTGGACCGAGCCGTGGGTGATACAAGATGACCCGGAATACGACGACCGCAACAGCGGAGCGGAGACGGGGCCGGATGGCCGCATCGCTGTCTGCTGGGACAAGTACCTGCCCGTTCCGGGAGTTGAGAGGCATTTTGGTGCCTACCTGGCGCTGAGTGATGACGGCGGTAAGACCTTCGGTCCAGCCATCACGCTCGGACACATCGAGAATGTGCATACGCGGTCGCGGCCGCTGTGGGTAGATGATAGCCACATTATTGTACCTATCTCTAAATCTACCGGCGATGCGGATGCCGCCTCATACGTTGTCCATGTGGATCTTGATAGCGGCGAGCAGGAGATGGTGGCTATAAGTCCGCCGGGTGATCGCGGGCCGGCTGACGAAACTGCGATCACGCGCAACGCCGACGGCAGACTTGTCGCGCTCATCAGAGACTGCGAGATTCCGTGGCTGTGGCAGACCGAGTCCGATGACGGCGGCTATACGTGGGCGGATTTGCATATATCGGCGATACCTTCGCAGTCCACGCCTTGCGACCTGATCCGGATAGCTGATGGGGCACTTGTCTGCTCATTCTCCTTCCGTCAGCGGCGCAATGAACGGCTTGCCATCTCGCGTGACGGCGGCGCAACCTGGGATGTCGAGAACAGCATGGATGTCTTCGCCGCGACGCCGGAGGTGGTGGACCGATCTTATCCGGCCACAGTGCAGATGCCGTCTGGGAATCTAGGTACCGCCATCTATGAGACGAGCGCGTACCCCGATGGCGGGCGCATCTACTTCATCACCAACACGATGGAGCAGTTCAGCGCGCCCCGTGAGGCCTGTCTTTACGCCGATGGGACGTCCGAGGCGGCATTTGTGGAGATGTCTGTGCCGGAAGGGCCTGAGTGGACACTCTCGGCGCGCT
>CAZCJS010000104.1:0-13371 GCA_964498775.1 uncultured Armatimonadia bacterium | reverse complement strand
AGTCGGCTTGGGGACGGGCCTCTCTGGTGGCAGGGGTGTCAATGATGCCGGGCATGATCGCCGCGACCGATACACCTGTGCCTTTGAGTTCCTGAGCCAGACATTTAGTCAAGCTGATAACGGCGGCCTTGGAGACAGCATACGCCGCCGACTTAGCCGGCAGATCAACTGCAACCTTCGATGAGACGTTCACAATGCGCCCGTAGTCTTGCGGCACCATATACGTGAGGGCGTACTTGCAGCACAGTAATGCGGACTTCAGATTCAGCGCCATCATCCTATCCCATGTGGTCTCACTGGTGTCTGCAATGGTATCGCCGCCTGCGTAGCCACCGACGAGATTGAGCAGAATGTGTGGACCGCCTAACTGGTCGTGCGTCTCCTGCATTATGCGCCGTACTTGGGCCTCTACCGTTACATCACACTGAAACGGCAGTACATCGGTTTCAGCCGTCAATTGGGGTAGTAGCGCTTCGAGTTCTGCCTCGTCGTAGTAGGTGAGGACAACCTGCGCCTGTTCGCTTACGAAACGCTTGGTGACCGCAGTTCCGAGATTGCCTGTGGCCCCGGTGATGACGGCCACTCTGTCTTGCAGAGACATTCTCAACGACCTTCCTTCTGCGCGATCAGGCGCACCAGGACATGGCGGTGGCGGCAGCCATGGCGGTTGTCAACAACATGCACCTGGTCACAGCGTTCATGTCGCAAGTCTGAAAAGAGCGTGCAGAGCGTTTCCACCGTGAAGTATGTTTCGATGAGCGGAGCAAATTCGCTCTCCCGTGGATCATCGTCGCTGAATGCGGCCACGTAGAGCCAGCCGCCGGGCTGCAGCGATGTACTGATCTCCTGAGCCAGGCGAGCAGTTTCGCGCGCGGGAAGGTGGCATAGCACCGTATCGGCGACAATGATGTCATACGCGCCAGTGATTTTGCCTGCTTCGCACAGATCACACACGTCGGCGTGGATAGGCAGTTTTCGCCGGCCGGCGAGCTGCTTCAGCTTTTCTACTGCCGCTCGGGAGAGATCAACAGCTTCCACCGTGAAACCCTGAGCAGCGAGAAAGAGACTGTTGCGGCCGTCACCAGCTCCCAGGTCAAGCGCTCGGCCGTGCAATTGTTGATTCAGCACCAGGCGGGCCAAGACTGGGTCAGGCTCCAGCCCGAACACCGGCTCAACACGCCGATATGCTTCATCGAATGTCGTAGTCATTATCTGATTTGTAGCATGGGTTGTCAGAATAGCTCCACCTCGACAGGTTCCGAAAATGTCGGGCCTGCGGGGGCTATCAACTCCCGGCCGAGCCGCGCCGCCTGCTGCATTGCGGTGGGATGTTCCAGGATCGCCCTGCGGGCATCAGTCTGGTTCACAAAAAGGTTCATAGCATAGTCCATGTCCAGTGCATCGAGCCAGTACTTCATGGTCAACCGCACGCAGTCGAACATCTTGGTACTCCTCGTCGCGCCAACGGCGATCACCATAGCCCGCCGGTGCGCTACGGCATCAGGGGACACGGGCTGCTTCAGTACGTACTTGCGGGCCCACAAGCACTGCCCCCGGTCTATCAGCAGTTTGCCCTGGCCGCACACACTCATGAAGAAGATAGGAGTGGCGAAGATCAACCGGTCAACTGTCAGAAGCTTAGGGAGGATTTGCTGGAAATCATCTTCAATTCGGCAGGTGCCATGCTCCCAGCAATAATCACATGCCTGGCAGTCGGCGATGTTCAGATCACACAGAGAAAGGTACTCGACCTGGGCCCCGGCTGTCTCAGCGCCGCTGAGGGCCTGCTGCAACAGCAGGTCGGTGTTTCCCTGCACTCGCGGACTGGTTGATATTCCCAGCACTTTCGTATTCATTGATTACAGTGGTAGCAGCCAATAACCATTGGTTTAATGTCTACCGGATTCTGTTTCGGTATCGGCAGGGACTTTTCCTGCTCCAAGGCCAACGAAGGTGTTGAGCGATTATTGGAGAATAGTGGATTAGGTCGGCAGGTTGGTGGTATATCGCTAATCTCGCCGCGACAGAGCGGGCTAACTCTAACGATAGCTACAGCGCTAAGGGTAGGTACCTTATGGCTCATTACAAACACGTAATATTGGGAGGCGGCATGGTCGCAGGATATGCCGCCAAGGAGTTCGTCAAGCAAGGGATAGAGCCTGGTGAGTTGTGTATTGTCTCGGCTGATGACACTGCGCCGTATAAGCGTCCTCCCTTGTCAAAAGGCTTTTTGGCCGGTGATGAAGACCTCGACGACATTCTGATTAGCAGTCCGGATTTCTATTTCTCCCACGGTATCAAGTTGCAGCTGAACACCTGGATCACGCACGCAGATTTTGAGGCCAAAGCTCTGCAACGCCGCTCAGGCGAAGCAATCACTTACGACAGATTGCTGATTGCGACCGGGGCCTGGCCTCGCGACTTGAAGGTTGTCGAGGGCCAGGTTGAAGGCATTTTCTACCTGAGAAATGTTGGTCATGCGCGGGACATTCACCAGTATGCTCATCAAGCTGAGCGTGCCGTAGTCGTGGGGTCCGGTTTCATTGGCATGGAAGTATCTTCGGTGCTGGCCGAGCAGGATATCGAGACTACGCTTGTGTTTATGGATGATCAGGTGATGAACGGGGTTTTTACCGCCGAGATGGCTGACTATTTTCAGACGTACTATCAGCAGCGCGGTGTGCGTCTTATGCCCAGTTCGCGAGTGCAATCCTGCGACAGTACCAACAGTGACATCTCCGTGGCGCTGGACGTGGGCGAAGAGATAGGCACCGACATGGTAGTCGTGGGCATCGGTGTCTATCCGGAGGTGAGTTGCCTGGCCAAAACGGAGCTTGACACCAGTGACGGCGTCGCAGCTAACGAATACCTCGAGACAGCAATTCCCGATGTGTACGTTGCCGGCGATGTGGCCAGATACCATGATGTGGTTTCTGAGCGGGTTCGTCGTTTCGAGCACGAGGACAATGCGCGCCATCAGGGCAAGCACGTCGCCCGAGTTATGTTGGGCCGGCGCGAACCGTTCGTGCATGTGCCTTACTTCTACTCCGATATGTTTGACCTGTCGTGGGAGTATTGGGGCGACCAAGCTGGAGCTGATCGGGTCATCTATCGCGGGGAGCCGGCCGGCGGCAGCTTCAGCACCTGGTGGCTGCAAGGCAGTCGAGTGGTGGCCGCCTTCGTGCTGAACCGACCTCACGAAGAAGGCAAGATTGCCGAGCAATGGATTAAGAGTCGTCAGCAAGTAGATTCGAGCCTCCTGAGGGAAGAAGACCGCTCCTTGGCAGATGCACAGGTATAACCGCTAAGCTCCGAGGTACTCAGTAATCTGTTTCACTACGTCTTTCACCTGGGGAATCACAAATGTCTCGAGCGGCTGCGAGTATGGTAGAGGCACAAAGGGAGCACCGATGCGCAGTGGGGGCTTTGTCAGGTTATCCCAGGCTTTCTCGACAACCTGCGCTGCTATCTCGGCGCCGAAGCCGCCAAACTTGACGGCCTCGTGCGCGATAACTAGATGGCCGGTTTTTGCCACTGAGTTGCAGATGGTGTCAGTATCCAGCGGCTGCAAGGTGCGCGGATCAATGACTTCTACACTGATGCCTTCTTTCGCCAAGTGCTCCGCTGCTTGCAGCGCATAGGTCAATGTCTTCGACCAAGCTACCAGCGTACAGTCGGTGCCCTGCCACTTGACTTCAGCGCTCCCTAGAGGGATGATCTCCTCAGCGGTGGGCATCTCCGCTTTGTAGGAATAGTGGTCTTTGTGCTCGATAAAGACAACGGGGTTGTCATCGCGGATCGCAGCTTTCAATAGGCCACGCGCGTCTCGCGGGGAGCTAGGCATGACCACCTTCAGCCCTGGAATATGCACGAACCAGGCCTCCAGGGCTTGGGAATGCTGGGCTGCGTAACCTGCACCACCACCTGCGGGGGATCGCACCACCAGTGGCAGCTTGAACTGCTCACCGCTCATATACCGCCATTTCGCGGCATGGTTGACAATGGCATCGGAGGCCT
Organism: uncultured Armatimonadia bacterium; assembly: GCA_964498775.1. Lineage (GTDB taxonomy): Bacteria > Armatimonadota > Zipacnadia > Zipacnadales > UBA11051 > UBA11051. The sequence continues at coordinate 9,354 of CAZCJS010000104.1, read as the reverse complement.
GCGTCAGAAAATCGCAGTACATAATTTCGGCGATAGGCCGGTAGCCGGCCAAAGCTGCTCCCACGGCCATGCCCGCTATGGCCATCTCCGAGATAGGTGTGTCGCGCACCCGGTCGTCACCGAACTCATGCTGCAATCCCGTGGTTGCTCCGTAGACGCCTCCATACTGGGCCACGTCCTCGCCGAAGAGGATCACCTTTTCATCGTGCTTCATTTCCTCGCGAATAGCGGTGCGGATGGCCTGCGCAAAGGTAACGTTGCGGATCCGTTCGGACATAGCTACTCAGCCTCCTTTTGCGCATAGACACCGTTGAGGGCTTCGCGCGGCTCAGGCCAGGGTGCCGCTACCGCTTTCTCAAAAGCCCTATCAATTTCATCGCGAATCCGGTCCCGGTACTCAATTGTGGTGTCAATATCCACGGTATGGTCGTCAATCATCTTGTACTCGAGGATGTGGATGGGATCGCGCTCGCGGAACTCGGCGATGGCCTCTTCAGTGGGACGATATGATTCTTTGTCGGCGGTGTGGTGACCCTGAAAACGGTAGGTATCAAAGACAAGGTAAGCGGGGAAGGGCTCTGTGCGCATCTGCTCGGTTGCCTGCTGCACAGCCTCATAGACCTCCACCACGTCCATTCCGTTGACCCGCCGTCCTTCTATACCATAGCAACACAGTCGGCTCTCCAACCTGGTAACTGCACTGGACTTGTCCAACGGCACCGAAATCGCGTATAGATTGTTTTCGCACAGGAATATCACGGGCAGTCGCCATAGTGCCGCGATGTTGGCTGCCTCCTGGAAAGCCCCCGTATTGAGCGCACCTTAGCCAAAGAATGTCGCCGCCAACCTACTGCTGCCTTCGAGCCGGGCAGCCAGAGCGAGTCCCGCACCCATCGGCGCATTTGAGCCCACTACTGGGGCCTGCCCCACGAAGTTGAGAGCCGTTTCGGCCAGGCGCATGGAGCCTCCCTTGCCCTGGCAGCAGCCACTCTTGCGGCCCAATATCTCCGCGAACATCACGTATGGCTCCATACCTTTGGCGAGAGCGTGACCATGGCCACGGTGAGTGCTAAGGACATAGTCGTCCTGCTGCAGAGCGTGCATCGCCCCCACCGCCACGGCCTCCTGGCCAATGCACAGATGCGAACTGCCTCGCAATAGCCCCTGTGGGTGCAGGACGTCGCGTATCTTCTCTTCGAAGAAGCGAATTCGCAGCATCCCTTCATAGAACTCCAGTAGTTGTTGCCGGTCTATAGCGCCCATATTGCCCCTCTCAAATCCCGATACCCCGATACATTGGGTCCATGCGACCATCGTGCCTGAACTGACCTATGGCTGACCGTCCACGTACTGACAACTCACTGCATACTGCCCGGCCCGCGCGCGAGGCTTGGGCAACTTCCCTGTCACAAGAGCGACCTTGTGGCAGATGGTCAGGTCTTTGTCGCGGCGGTCGTCTATGGTTATGCCGGTGAGCACCTGAGGATAGCCCAAATTGAGGCAAATTTCGCGTATCTTCCGCAGGTCGTACTTAACGCCATGCTCTGCGGCCACTTGCCAGTATTTCCATTACCGTATCGCCCAGGCTTGCTGCTTCTTTGCCGGTCGCGATAATACTGCTCTCCATCAAGGCATGTATCTCTTGTCGTCCCGTGCAGGATTGCGTGTGTTCGGCCAGAGAGCGCAGTTTGTGGTCCGGTTCTCGGCTGCAGGTCTGCCCCGCTTCTCAGTCTGATAACGCCTCTTTGATTGCCTTGACGAATACGGGAATGTCGCTGGGCATACGCGAGCTTATCAGATTACCATCCACAACCACTGGCTCGTCGCGATACTCCGCTCCGGCGTTCTTGACATCATCGCGGATACCCTTCCAGCAAGTGGCGGTTCGGCCCCTAAGAATATCGGCTGTAATGAGTAGTTGGGCGCCGTGGCATATAGAGGCGATAGTCTTCCGCGCAGCATTCATGTCCTGGGCCAGCTGGACCATATGCGGATTGAGCCGCATCTTCTCCGGAGCACCACCCCCGGGAATTACGAGGGCGGCAAAGTCTTCCGAGGTTACCTCCTCGGCGGCGCTGTCGGCAGTTACTTGCTCGCGGCCATGCTTACCGTTGTAGGTCTTCCCGGCCTCGCCGCCCACAACAGTAATTGCGGCTCCCGCCTTTTTCAGTTCAGCCATGGGTCGAGTTAACTCACTGTCTTCGAAGCCCTCCTCAACCAATATGGCAATACGTTTTCCCTCGATACTCATTGCTTCTCTACCTCCTCATTGAGTCGTGAGCTTGTGCTGAAGCCTGCGATTATGATTCTGAAGCTGCTTGTGGGTTGCTCAGCACCAGCCTGTTGTGAAATGCTATCCAGACGGTTCGATCAGCGATTCCAGCTCATAGCCGGCCTGCTTCCAGCCGGCCAGGCCATCTTTGAAGCGGTGGACATTAGTATAGCCGTGTAGCTCCAAACGTTGGGCCGCCACCTGGCTCAACTCGCAATCCCTGTTCCTGCAATAGACAATGATTTCGTAATCTTGCGGCAGCACCTCCATGACATCGTGGAGGTAGTCGAGGGGAACATTCGCAGCGCCCGGCAAATGAGCAACGAGATACGAACTGGGTGGCAAGACATCCAGCAGTATAAACTGCGCACCTTCATCGAGCTTGGCTTTTAGTCGGTCTGCAGCTATGATATCAGCCATATTGCAGTCATCTCTTGGTTTTTCAGCAGAAGGCAGTCAGGTTCGCCCGGGAAAGGTCGGCCAGTCTCTGCATCTTTGGCGGCCGGATCATGAGAATTGCTCAACGGCAGGTTCAGGCTTCGCCCAAATCTTCATCGCCCGGCTGCCAATCAACCGGACACAGATGTCCAGTTTGTAGCGCTTGTAAGACACGGAGGGTCTCCGCGACGCTGCGACCAGCGTCCTCGTCATGAACTACTTCATAACGCACCATACCTTCCGGGTCTATGATGAATAGGCCGCGTAGACTGACCCCTTGCTCTTCGAGCAATACTCCATAGCGCCGGCTGGCCTGTTTGGTGATATCGCTAAGCATCGGGTAACCTACTTCACCCAAATCCCCCTTCTGCCAGGCTAGATGCGCATACTTACTGTCCACGCTGATGGCCAATATCTGCGCACCTAACTCCGCGAACTGCTCAAGACGTTCATTGAAGCCGCGAATCTCGGTGGGACAGACGAAACTGAAATCCAGGGGGTAGAAGAATACAATCACCCACTGCCCATGCAATTCTTCCAGGTCAACAGTGACAAACTCACCGTTGGCGACGCCCTCCAGCTCAAAGACAGGTGCCCGCTTTTCCACCAGACTCACGATTAGATACCTCCTGAAATGTTATTCATTGCCTGCTAGCATAGGGATGGTGGCCCGTTGTAATCCGCCCTCGGGGCGTCTTTGACTTAGCGCTGAGTTGCTGTGTGGTCCTTGATCCAATCGGCAATATCCGCGGCATTGCGGAATCCGGCGAATCGGGCGACCTCCTTGCTCGCTTTGAACAAGACCAGGGTGGGAGTCGCCTGTATGCTGGTTTTTTCGAAGAGCTCACGGGCCTTCTGCAGCTCGACTTTGGCGAAGCTTACTCCCTCCGCCAGTTGCCGGGCTTTCTCCACTTCCGGGCTCGTCCGCTGGCACGCCGGACAGGTTGCTGACCAGAAGTAGACCGCCACCGGAGAATCGGCCTCTTGGGTCAGGTACTGCTGGAAGGCTTGCACCGTATCTAGTTCGGCAAGGTTTGCGATTGTTTTACCTCCTGATGGGATATACAGTTAGGCCTGCTCGAATCTGTTCGCTATTTCGGGCCAGTTCACCACGTCAAAGAAGCCTTCAGTGAATTCCGGCCTGCGGTTCTGGTACTGGAGATAGTAGGCGTGCTCCCAGACGTCCAGCACCATTATCGGTACAGCACCCCACTGGGTCAGATTCTGATGTTTCTCGGCCTGCAGAATCACCAACTGCTGTCCCAGCGGTTGCCAAACCAATACTCCCCATCCTGACCCTTGCACGGCATTAGTGGCCGCCAGGAACTGACTCCTGAAAGTATCAAAGGATGCGAAATCTTCCTCGATCTGTTCGGCCAAAGCTCCCTCGGGCCGGCCGCCACCGTTCGGGCTCATATTGGTCCAGTAGATGCTGTGGAATAGATGGCCGGAATAGTTGAATGCCAGTGCGTCGCATAGGGCCCGGATGTTGGCGAAATCGCCGGCTTGCTGGGCCTGCTGGAGTTTTTCCTCGGTCTCATTAAGACCGCTTACGTATCCCTGATGATGCTTGTCGTGATGTATCCTCAGGGTCTGCTCATCCAGATACGGCTCCAGGGCGTCATAATCATATGGTAGTAACGGTAGTTCATGAGCCATTTGTTCACCACTCCTTTGTGACGTCGAATAGGTATTGTCGGCTATTTACGAGCGTCTCTCTGTGCAACGACGCAATGGGCATAGTGTGACAAGGCGTCTATTGGGCGCTAGTCGGCGATCTCTACGTGGACTTCAGTCGCCGCCAGTAGAGTGTTACGCACCTTGCAGAGGGCTTCGGCATTTTCCACTGCCCTGCGCTGTTTATCGCTGAGTGTGCCGGGCATGTGGATAGTGAGGTGAAAGTTCTCGAGACGGTTCTGCTCGTCGTTGACCTCAGCCTCCACCTGCACATGCATCCCCTCATAGGGGATATCACGAGCCTGGCAGGACAGAGCTACCACCATTCCCATGCAACTGCCCAGCGCCGAAAGTAACGATTCCGGCGGCATCGCCGCGACGTCATTGCCTCCTTCTTCGGCAGGCACGTCATAGAAATAGTGGTGGTCACGTATTCGACCTGCGAAAGCAATCGGGCCAATATTTGTCGATCTGGCAGACCACGTTGTCATTGTCTACTCACTCCTTGAGCTGATAAGGTTCCGGCGGTGCGTTGCAGCCTCGCGAGCAACGGCTCAGCGCTATTCCTAAATTGACCATCCAGAATCACGTTGCTGCTTCGGAATGCACTCACGGCTTCTGGTGCTCACATGGTAGCAACGTGCATGTAGGTAAGAGGATAAACGGCAACAAGAGGATGAGCAATCAGGTAAACCCTGATTACCTGCTTCGATATGCCCTAAGTTGAGCGGGGGGAGTGGGAGACAGCCAGAGAGTATCAGGTGTCCACCGACGTCAGGCCTTCACGGACAGCATACTTAGTGAGTTCAGCGACAGTATGGATGCCCAGCCTCTCCATGATGTGCTGGCGGTGGCTCTCCACGGTCTTGACACTGACGTATAGCTGGGCGGCAATTTGCTTGGTTGTCCGGCCCTCGGCAATCAATTGCAGAACCTCGCGTTGTCGCTCAGTGAGTACTGACCACGGCGTATCTTCGGCTTCACCCAATCGTTGCCTGTAGTCGTTGATGACATTGGCGGCAATTCCTGAGCCAATGTAGCACTGGCCACGAATTACAGTGCGTATTGCCTCGGCCAGTTCTTCGCCGGCGCAGTCCTTGAGCAAATAGCCACTGGCGCCGGCGGCAAACATCCCGGCAGCAAACTGTCGGTCCGAGTGCATGGACAGCGCCAGAACTGCAACATCAGGAGTCTCCTTGACAATCTGACGGGTCGCTTCCATTCCGTTAAGGTCGGGCATACCGATGTCCATTATTACCACATCGGGGCGCAGCTTGCGGCATAACTCAACCGCCTCCGCCCCCGTATTGGCTTCGCCCACAATTTCAATGTCGGAATGCTTGTGCAACACCGCGTGCAATCCTTCCCGCACTATCTGGTGATCATCGGCCAAAATGACCTTAGCGCTCATTTCGATATTCCCCTCTCGTCATCGTCCCGTTCGGCCTCATCTTCTGACAGAGTCAGCGGAATGGATATGATGACTTGGGTGCCCCGTCCCAACTGCGAGTCAATATCCATCTGCCCTCCCAGATACCTGACTCTCTCGCGGATATTGAAGAGTCCGAAGCCTTCGCTCTGCTGGAGTTCATCGCCAAGTTCTGATATATCAAAACCGATGCCATTATCGGTGACTTCAGTGGTTACGGCCTCGTTGTCGAAGTGAACAGACACGCTCGCAACCTCGGCCTGGCCATGATGATGAGCGTTATTGAGCAACTCACGGACGGCCTGAAAGAGAGTGAAGCGGATTTCCTCTGAAAGAGACCGAGATTCTCCCGTGACATCTGTCTTTACGCGCATTTCCCACTGTGCTTCTATGTCCTCGCCCAGCCACTGAAGGGCGTCGGGCAGATTTCCTGTGGCGAGCGTCGGAGGACTCAACCGTGTGTAAAGCGCGCGCGTCTCGCCGATAGCTTCTTCAAGCAGACTAATCGTTCTCTCCACTGGTTGGCGGAGTTCCGCAGTTGACAATTCTTCGCGGACTCCTTGCAGGTTCATCTTGATGCCGGCCAATAACTGTGCCAGATTGTCATGCAGCACTGTGGCCACTCGCCGCCGCTCCTGTTCCTCCGCCATGGCCAGCAGCGCGGTCAACTCCCGCTGTTTTTGCTGTTGTTTGCGCAGCACCAGTTCGGCCTCTTTGAGTTCAGTGACGTCAGTTAGTGAGAATATGAGGAACTCGACCTCTCCGTCTTCATCGAGAAGAGGAGCCAGCGTCCAATCCCAATAGGTGGTACTCCATTCCGGGTGATCCGCATAGACAAAGGGTCGGGCCGAAATGCTGAACGGGTTTTTGGTCGCGACGACCTCCCTGAATATGGCGATGGCGTCTGAGGGGTAGAGATCGAAGTGATTGCGTCCCAAGAAGTCAGAGACAGGGCGGTCACCGGCTTTGGCATAGGCTTCATTGACGCGGACAAAGTTGAAATTCCGGTCTAGTAGAACCAGCGGCGTGAGAACATGAGTGAATAAGGCATCCAATACTCGCGATCTCTCGCTCAATGCCCGGTAGGTGTTCTCGCGATCCCTTTTGATCTCCAAAGCTTCAAGAGCGTGTGCAAGGGACGCCGCCAACTGAGAGAAGAGTACCTTATCTTCTTCAGTGACAGTTCCGGCAGGCAAATGCACGGCAAGCACCGCGTAAGTACGCCCAGCGTGGTGGAGTTTGATTATCAGGCCGTCGGTGTCTGTTTCAACATCGGACATGGTGCAATGCCGACAGCTGGTTGCCACATTTCTCATAATCACTACGTCATCATTGTCCAGTGCCCGCTGGATGCAGGGGGGCAATTGTCCGCTCCGCAACTGCTGCTCGAAGCGCTCCAGCTTTGCTTTCGGTGAAGAGCCCCAAACTCGGTCAAATGTCTCATCCTCCATAAAGGCCATCCAGCAGCTTCGATAGTGGCGCGCAGCCAGGATTCGGCAAATGCTACCGGCCAGCCTGTCAACGTTGTCTTCAGTGAGGATAAGGTCACTGAATCTCTGAAGGGTTTGGACAAGCGAGGTCAGACGTCCGGTTCGCGCTTCCAGTTTGCGCTGATGAGTTATGTCAGTCCCGACAAGCAGGGTCTGCTGATCTTCCTGCTCACTGGGACATATCTGCCAACGGACAGTGGGTCGTTTTCCGTCCGCAGCCAGTAACTGGGCTGCGAATTCCCGGGGGAGCTTACTCAGGTCGTCACCCTCCGGGGAGGACGCCAGCGAGTCGGCTTCCCCGGCGCGGACAATGTTCCAGAATGTTTGTCCAACCAACTCCGTATCCTCATAGCCGCTGATTCGGCGAAAGAAGGCATTGCAGAATACAATACGATGCTGCGAATCCAGTTGCAGCATTAGCATCTGAGCGGTGTCCATTATACGGGCCAACTGCTCATGCGCGGCCATCGCCTCATCTCCTTTCCCCGGCGGCTGCTGGCATAATCAAGCGCAGAAGAAACGGGCTTGTTTGCTCGCTTGTATATACGATAACATTCCTTTACCACTGGGGATTCCCTCCTGGCCTTGGACAAATGCAGGTGAGCAACTGCATAGTCAGAAAAATGTTACCATGGCGGTAGCACATTTCGATGAGATGAACGGGGAGTGATCAGTATGATTGTTGTCGCCACGTCCGATGGTCTGGGCGGCATTCGGGAACTGCTGCTCCGCACTCTCGCCGAAGGCAGATCTGCTGCAAAACTTTTTCCCTAATACTTCGCTTTTCCGGTATAGCGAGCGGCAAGATAGGGGAAGTCCCGATAGCCCTGCCACACTATTTGAGTTTGAATATTGATTAGTAGTCCGGCGTATTGCAGGTGTGAAGGAGGCTTGGGCCTATGTCTGAGCTAGCGCCAGACCATCCATTTCATCATACGCAGACAGTCAAGGCCCGACCCGAAGAGCTGATGCAAGAGCTGCGTGGTGGATCCGCCCAGCAATATCACTGCCGATATTCCCTCAAGTGCAGGCAGCGGAAGGGGAGTGCATAGATGAATCACGACACTCACTGTCACGCAGGACACGAGGAACATGGAACTCACGGGGGCCATGAGTGCCATGGTGCTCACGGGGGCCATGAGGAGCACCACGAAATGATGGTGCGGGACTTCCGTACCAGGTTCTGGGTTAGTCTGGGCCTAACCATCCCGATGCTGATTCTTTCGCCGATGATTCAGGAGTGGCTGGGTATCGGCGAAGCAGTCAGCTTCCCCGGCGACCGCTACTTGCTGCTGGGCCTGGCGATTGTCATCTATGTATACGGAGGCAAGCCGTTTCTGGCGGGTCTAGTCCGTGAGCTGCGTGAGCGCCAGCCCGGTATGATGACGCTGATTAGTCTGGCCATTACCGTTGCCTTCGCTTATAGCGGAGTGGTGATGCTGGGCCTGAAGGGGAAAGTGTTCTTCTGGGAGTTAGCTACTCTTATTGATGTGATGCTACTGGGGCACTGGATCGAGATGCGCTCAGTGATGGGCGCCTCCCGCGCTCTGCGGGAGCTTGTAGCGTTCATGCCGGACCAAGCACACTTACTTCAAGATAATGGCACAGCAGAGGATGTCGCCATCAGCGAGTTGAAACCCGGAGACCGCGTGCTGATTAAGCCGGGAGAAAAGGTGCCGGCCGACGGTGAAATTATGGACGGTCACAGTGCCCTGGATCAGTCCATGCTCACCGGCGAGGCTACGCCAGTGGAGAAAGGGTCGGGCGAGGAGGTGATAGGGGGCTCCGTCAACGGTGACGGTTCACTGCAGATTGAGGTGCAGAAGGCCGGTGAGGAGAGCTATCTGGCGCAGGTGATAGCTATGGTCGAGCAGGCTCAAGAGTCGAAGTCGCGCAGCCAGGATTTGGCCAACCGCGCGGCGTTTTGGCTCACCATCATCGCCCTCACCGCCGGCATTATTACGTTTGTCGCGTGGTATCTGGGGGCCGATAGGCCGTTTGACTGGTCGCTGGAGCGCGCTATCACTGTCATGGTCATAACCTGCCCC
>CAZCJS010000103.1:0-13396 GCA_964498775.1 uncultured Armatimonadia bacterium | reverse complement strand
GAGGTGACTGGGGGGCGGGGAGATGACGGTCAATGAGCGACGCTGCCATTAATGTACTGGTTATTGACGACAGTGAGCAGGACCTTAAGCAGCTCAAGGATTGCTTCGCCCAAGCTGAGGCCTCCGAGTTCCAGTTCACCCATGTACGGACAATGCACGAAGCATTGCAGTTGTTCGACGAAGACCACTTTGACTGCATCATACTGGAGCCTGAGCTGCGGGGTGTCTCCGGCTTCGAGGCGTTCAATATGGCGGCGACAAGAGCGCCGGACCTGCCGCTAGTCGTAGTGTCACGCCGGGATGATGATGTTCTCGCGATGAGGATTGCGCAGGCTGGCGGCCAAGACTATCTCGTCAAGGACCAGACCGGCTGCGGCATGCTTGTCCGCACCATTCGATACGCGCTGGAGAGACACCGTCTGCAAGTTGAGCAGTTGCGTGCCGCCCAGGACGAAGATGGCGCAAGGACGATTAGCTTTATCGGCGCAAAGGGCGGTACGGGCACGACGATGGTGGCCGTCAACGTGGCTGCGGCTCTGGGCCAGCGCTACGAACATGTCAGTCTCCTCGAGCTGCGTGCCGATTATGGCTCCCTGGCGGTGGAACTCAACCGCACACCCGAATATGATCTGAGTCATCTGTTGAAAATGCCCTCCCACTTGCTTGGTCGACAGGAGGTGGAGGCGGCACTTTTCGATCTCCCCTTCGGAGTACGAGTCCTATATGGGCCCCAAGACGTGTCAACCTTCGGCGAGATCGAGCCGGAATACGCCGCGGCCATCATCAACGCACTCGCTGAAATGTCAGATTTTGTCATAATTGACCTCCCCTGCGATCAATCGCCGGCAACACAACTGGCGATCCGGCTATCGGATTTCGTCTGCATGACGGTGAAGTCTGATTTGAGTTCAGTCAAAGCCGCAAGGGTACGACTAAAGCAATTGCAGGCGTGGGACCTTGACCTTGACAAGCTGGGAGCAGTCGTAGTCACCCCTGCCGCATCGGCCACCAACTTGAAGCTGCCTGCTATCGAGGACTATCTGCAGTGTAGGATCGTCGGCGTTGTGCTACCTGCACCGGAAGCATGCGCCAGGGCCATCGAGGTTGGCCAGCCGCTGGTTATTATCGAGCCGGAGCAGGTCGCCGCGGCGACTCTCGCGGAAATGGCGGAACGGCTTGCCGCCGACGAAGTAAGAAAAATCCCGCATTAACCGCCTCGCCCCGTCGCGAGCCTGGCGCCCACTGCCCGCAACCCATCTAGTTCGAAGGTGTGCGTTTTGCCTCCCAAACTGAGTTTCCACGATGACGCTTGCGCCCACTGTGGCGCCGAACATGAACTGATCCGGATCAGCGAATTCGGCAAGGCTCTCTGTGCCGACTGCTTCCCCGGCTTTCTCATCCGACGTGTTGAGAGCTTGATGCGTCGTCGCCAGATGTACAAGAAGGGCGACACAATTGGCGTCGCACTTTCCGGCGGCAAGGATAGCGCCGCGCTGATGCACATACTACACTCCCTCCGCGGCCGGATGCGCATTCAGGTTGTCGGCCTCCATGTCACTATGGGGCTCGGGGAGTTTTCTGACATCAGTCAGGACACCGCCGCACTGCTCTGTGAGCAGGTGGGTGTGCCGCTGCATATCAGCAATGTCGCCGACTTCGGCGTCGGCATTGAGCCCCTTGGCCAGTTCCGCCAGTGCAATGTCTGTGGCGCGGTGCGGCGGGCATTGCTCAACAGAATCACCCAAAAGCTGAAAATCCAGACGCTGGCAACCGGGCATACGCTGGATGACATCCTCCAGTTCATGCTGAAAGGCCTTCTCTCCGGCCAGATGGAAGCGCCCCGACCGCTGTTACCACCCTCCACGCATCGGCCACGCAAGATCAAGCCTCTCTACTTCACACCCGAAAGCGCAACGGCCAAGTATGCCGAGTTGCTTGATTTGCCGCACACGGATGTGGAGTGCCCTCATTTTGACCCGGCAAGCCGTCGCTTCAATGAGATTTTCGAGCTCCTCGAGAGCAAGGCCCCTATGGGCAAAATGCAGTTCGCCCACACCATGCTCAAGGCGATGAAAGCCCCGGGCGTTGATGAGCTACAGAGGTCATGCAAGATGTGTGGTGAACCTACCAATACGACGTATTGCCCGATTTGCAGATTGCGGATAAAACAAGCCGGTGAGCACCCGAATCAGGAGGACGAATGAGCATGGCTGAGCAAGTCCGGAGGATACCGTTGCTGCCGCCGTCTGAGCAGAATCCCCGCAATTCCGAGGGGGCCTTTGTGCGCCTCAAAGACGGCCGAGTGTTGTTCGTCTACTCCCATTTCTACGGCGGCGGTGCGGATCACGCGGCGGCATACCTCGCCGGCAGATACTCCGATAACGGTGGCCGGACCTGGACCCAGGAGGACGTGATGATCCTGGAGAATGAGGGCGGATGCAACATCATGTCGGTCAGCCTGATGCGAATGGCTAACGACGACATCGGCCTCTTCTACCTGCGCAAGGACCACGAGGTGAAGTTGTGCCGGGGATTCCTGCGGCGGAGTACTGATGAGGGAGAAACATGGTCGGACGCGGTTCTCTGCACGCCCCGGCGGGCCTACAACGTGGTCAACAATGACCGCGTGGTGGCCCTGGCGTCAGGCAGGCTGCTGATGCCGGCCTCCCTGCACTTCCCGGTTGAGGACGGGGAAAAACGCCGGCCCGGGCGGGCAACCTGCTACCTGTCTGATGACGATGGTCTGAGTTGGGAACATGCGAGCACACAGATTGAGCCGCCGCAAGGAAGCGTTGCGGGACTCCAGGAGCCCTGCGTCATCGAGCTTCAGGATGGCCGTGTCATGATGCTTGCGCGTACCGACATGGGCTGTCACTACCGGGCCTACTCCGAAGACGGGGGCATCCACTGGTCGGAGGCCGAGCCGACTGACATCATCACCAGGTGCGTCAGCCCGGCCAGTATCAGACGCATCCCGCAGACCGGCGACATCCTCATCGTCTATACCGACCACAGCCACTTGCCGCCGGATGCCAAGGCCAAACGCACGCCACTGGTAACGGCCATCTCACGTGACGAGGGCCGGAGCTGGGAGCAGCATAAGGTGCTCGAAGATGATCCTGACGGGTGCTACTGTTACACCGCCATCCACTTCCTCGACGATGATGACGCTGTCCTGCTGGCACACTGCGCCGGGCAGTACGCAACCGGCGGCCTCAACCTGACCCAGATTACCCGCGTGCCCGTGCAGTGGCTGTATTCCTGAGACCGCTCTGTCGGGGCGATACAAACAAGCGCCACCAGTGGCCGCCAAAGCCATCACGTGGCGCTTCTCTGTTAGCTGCAAAATAGCCGAAGCGGCCACGCCCAATGGTCACACCTTAACCCCAAGCTCCTCGACTGTGAAGAGCGACACGAAACGGTAGCCCGCCTCTTCGAACGCTTCTCGAGCGCCCTCTTGACGATCCACCATCACTAAGATCATGACCACCTCGGCATTCCGCTCCCGTTGCACCGCCGCAATTGCCGTCAGTGTCGAGCCGCCGGTCGTCACGGTGTCCTCGACCATGGCAACCCGTGCGCCCTGACAGAGTGGGCCCTCGACTTGCCGGCCCGTCCCGTGGTCCTTAGGCTGCTTACGCACGATAAAGGCATCCAGCTTGCGGCCCATCGAGGCGGCAATAGCAGAGGTGGCCGCGGAAATCGGATCGGCACCGATAGCCATGCCACCGACAGCCTCGATATCTTCCTCCTTGAGCAATTCAAGTAGACAGCGCGCCAGCAGATAGGCACCCTCGCCGTCCAAAGTCACTGGCCGGCAGTCTATGTAGTAGCTGCTCTTGCGGCCCGAGGCGAGAGTGAAATCACCGAAACTCAGCGCCTTGCTGATGATGAGTTCCTTGAGGCGCTGCTTGCACTGCGCGGCAGTCATGGCGGTCAGGTCGCTTTGCATGGGTGCCTCGTCTGTTGGCGTAGAGGGCGCGTGGGCCCTTGTTGTACGCGGGCTATTGTGCGCCAGGTGGCTGCATGAATCTGCCAAACAAGCCCGGCAGCAGCGGGTCCGAGAATATTCGCTCCAGGTCCCACCACGTGTAGAGTGCATCATCCACCGGCGCCGATGCATCAAGGCCCAGGTTCCGAGGCAGCAGCCGCAGTCCGGTCATCGCGTCAATAGCAATCATCGCTGCAACCGTATCGTTCCAGTCCTCTTCCGGCACCTCCCGTGCCTCGATCTCCATATCTATCATGTATTTCACGGCCCCGTCGAAGCGACGGGTGTCGTCGCGCATGTATTGGACCAGGAAATCTTCAGTTAATGTAGTAGCCCCATCCTGGAAGCCGATCGGCTCGATGTAACGGACCTGCTTGAAAAAATCGCTGAAGCCGATGATCCGGTCGGCGATGTCGAGTAGCCTCTCGATCCTGTCGTCGAGAGGCTCCAGTTGTCTAAGTACCTGCGGCAGTCGCCAGTCAATGAGCCTGTTCTGCTCCTCGTTGAATACATCACGCACGATACGTAGGTTCTCGGCGGCCGTGCTGAGCACTTCCAGCGCCAGTTCCCCCTGTTCCTGCTGCAGGTCGTAGAGAATGGCGTCGTGTTGCTCGGTGAATGCAGTGCCGGCCCGTAGAGCTTCGCCGACCGCCGGCAAAGCGGCATCCTGAGCGGTGAGAATGCTGCGCCAGGTCCCGCGGTGGGCGTTGTAGGCCGACAGCATCGCGGACACCGCTGGCTGCAGCGCCGCCAACTGAGGATCTGTGACATCCAGGTCGTTGACCATATTCACGGCATCCATCATGTCGAGGAGCTGGTCAAACTGGTGTCTGGTATCGGTGGTCTCGGCAAGCCGCTGCACACCTCTGGCAACTCCCGCGTTGAGGAAGCCATACAAGGGCGGCGGCGCGGCCGGCCTCTCCGGGAACTGCAGCTCGGCGAGCACCTGGGCCGTGGCCGGGTTGGCCAGGAACTTGTCTATCTGGCCGAGGGTTAGACGGTGACCAACCGGAGCCGCATCTGCCGCTGGAAGACCGAAGATTTCGGCCACCTCCGCAGGTAGGTGCTCGCGGCTATCGGCAAACTCCGCATTGCTCCAGTCCATAATGGTGTCCATCAGGCGCAGCACGTCATGGGAGACGGGCCACAGCGCATCACCGGGGAGGTCTTTGTGGAACAGAATATGGTCCGCGATCTCACGAGCCAGTAGCGGTCGTACGGCCTCATACTCTTCCGGCGACAGCGCGCGGATCAACTCTAGCTGATCAACGATGAAACGAGCGGGCGCCACCGACGCACGATCCGCCATCTCCAGACGAGCCTTCGTTTCCTCCTCAGTTTCCACAAGCGCTTTCTGCTTGGCTGAGAAGGTCGCCATAACCTTTTCCGTCACGCCTATCACGGTGCTATCATATTTGTCATACGCCCGATGATATTTCTCGAGAGCATCGTCGGCAGCATTCACAGCCGCCGCCGGCGCCTGCTTGCCGGTCAGTTTCTCTCCTACCACTTGCTCGAAAGCCCCTGCCGCCTTTCCCAACTCCTCGTCAAGCGTCGCGTTCAGTGTTGTCTTAGCCGCCACAAGCTCCGTGGCCAGGGGCACTATTGCCTGCGTCTGCTCGCGCGTGATCTGCAGATAACGGGCCATCAGGAGCAACTTCACATCATCATACGCCTGCCTCTTCTGCGACGCTTCGGCGTCATTCTGCGTGGCTGCCGGCAAAGTCAACACAACCAGGCAGACGCCCAACACCGCCGTTACCGGGACTCTCGATGCTCTCATTTGCGTGCCCTCGCTTCCCGCACCAACGAATGATGAGTCTGCCCTATTCTATCACAACTGCGGCCACATGCACAGTCACACCCGTACTTTGACAATGGCGCACCCATGCCTGTATAATCGCTTCCAACACGCAACGGGCGTCAGGGGGCGCTTTTCAGCATGACGTCATCGTTTCCAGACCGTTTGGCGCGAGCCATCAGCACCAAAAACTCCCGTGTCTGCGTGGGCCTCGACCCGCGCCCTGACATGCTGCCGCAGACATTTACCGATGGCGCCAATGGCTTGGAAGGGATTTACAGGTTCTGCCGCAGGATTATTGACGCCACGGCGGAATACGCGGCCTGTGTCAAACTCCAGGCCGCCTACTTTGAAGCATTGGCTCCCGGAGGGCTAGCCGTGCTGTGGCGGGTGGCCAAGTGGGCCCACCTTCATGGCTTGCCGATCATACTCGATGCCAAGCGCAATGACATCGGCTCGACCGCCCAGGCCTACGCGAGTGCAAGCTTCGGGAGGCACTGGCGGGAACCCGTCGTGCAGGCCGATGCCGTGACCGTCAATCCGTATTTGGGTTACGACGGAGTGCAACCTTTTCTGGACGTCTCCGATGAACTACGCGGCGGCGTATTCGTCCTCGTCAAGACCTCGAACCCGACTTCGGGTGAGCTGCAGGACCTGGAAACCGCTACGGGTAGGGTCTACGAGGTAGTCGCCCGAATGGTCAGCGAATGGGGCGCAACCCGCATCGGCGACTGCGGATATAGCTCGGTCGGGGCGGTAGTGGGAGCGACCTATCCGCAGCAGCTTGCCGAATTGCGCGCCCTCATGCCGCAGACAGTCTTCCTGGTGCCCGGATATGGCGCACAGGGCGGTGGGGCAGAGGATGTGGCAGCAGCATTCGACGATGACGGGCTGGGGGCAATTGTCAACTCATCACGCGGGATCATCTACGCCTACCGCGAGACCGGCGGCGATTTCCAGCAAGCTGCCGCAGAGGCCGCACGGACCATGCGCGATGACCTGAACTCCGTGTTGCCCTGAGACACACCGGCTGAGCGACCGACACACGGGATGAATGTGGGTGCGATGATGGGCTCGCTGTCAATCAAAAACCTGGTCTCCTTCAGCGACCTGCCCGAGCAGGACCTGGAGCTGATCCTCGATACGGCGGGGCAGATGGCGGAAGCTATCGGCTTCGGCGGGAAGAGCGAAGCATCGCCGGCACAGCCGCTCGACCGGATCCTGGGAGCGGCGTTTTTCGAGCCGAGTACGCGCACGCGGCTTTCCTTCGAGTCGGCGATGCTGCGACTCGGCGGGCAGACGCTCGGCTTCGCTGAGGCGAAGTCATCATCTGCGGCCAAGGGCGAGTCAGTGGCCGATACGGTGCAGATAATGAGCGCGTATTGCGACATCATCGTGATGCGCCATCCGCTGGCCGGGGCGGCGAAGGTCGCGGCGGCTGCTGCCGGGGTGCCCTTCATCAACGGCGGCGACGGTCCGCGCGAGCACCCGACGCAGACGCTGACTGACCTGTTCTGTATCCGGCGCGAGTGCGGGACGCTCTCGGGGCTGAAGGTGGGCCTGTGCGGAGACCTCAAGTATGGCCGGACGGTACATTCGCTGGCTCCGGTGATGGCGCGGATGGGCTGCGAGATCGTCTGCATCGCGCCGGAATTGCTGAGGATGCCGGAGCGATACCTAGCCGAGGTCGAGGCCATCAGCGGCTCGCGTCCGTCCGAGACGGAGAGCCTTGACGAGGCTATCGCCGACCTCGATGTCCTCTATATGACCCGCATCCAGCGCGAGCGGTTTGACAATGAGGAGGAATATCAGCAGGTGGCGGGGGTGTATGTGCTGACACCGGAGCTGATGGCGGGCGCGCAGGAGGGAATGCGCGTGCTGCATCCACTCCCTCGCGTCGGGGAGATTCTCCCGGCTGTTGACGCGGACTCGCGCGCTGCCTACTTCCGGCAGGCCGCAGGTGGTGTGCCGGTGCGCATGGCCCTTATCGCACTGCTGCTGGAGCTCCCCCAGTTCCAGCCCTCCGTTAAGGGCATCGGCCTCGGCAAGCCGGCAAGAGGAACGATAAGCGAAGAGGTGATCGAGCCCAAATCGGAGCCCAGTGTGGTTTCCGTCACGGGCCCTTGCAGGAATGAGAAGTGTATCACCAATAGTGACGATGAGCCGGTTGCAGCCGAGTTCATCGAGACGCTGGACGGGCGCATCATCTGCGCATATTGCGAGCAGGAATACGAAGAGAACTAAGGTGCCCCAAGTGGGCGCTATACAGGAGGTATCAGCATGTGTGGTAATGCCGGCGATTATGTAATACCGTTGGAGCAGTGCAAGAAGGTTGCGGTAGCCTATTCGGGCGGGCTTGACTCGGCCCTGGCCCTGAAGATTCTGCCCGAATACTACGGCGCAGAAGAGGTCCTGGCAGTCACGGTCAATGTCGGACTGTCCGATGAAGAGATTCAGCAGTGCAAGGACAAGGCCGAGCTTCTAGATGTGCCATGGACTTTCATCGAGGCCACTGACGAGTTCGCCAATGACTTCATCACCAAGGCGATCATGGCTAACTCGAATTACGAGGGCTATCCGGTTGCGACCTCGATGACGCGGCAGCTAATCGCGCGGAAGGTGGCCGAATTCGCCGTCGCGCAGGGCTGTGACGCCATCTGTGAAGGCTCCACCGGCAAGGGCAATGACCAGTACCGGATGCACAATGTCTTCACACTATTCGCCCCGCAGCTTAAAGTCATCGTGCCGGTGCGCGACTTCAACTGGACCCGCGAGGAGGAGAAGAAGCTGTCGGCCGAATATGGCATCCCCTACAAGGCCGGCATCGGCGACGATCTGACCATGTGGTGCCGCTCGATCGGCTCCGGCGAGGTGGATAATCTCAGCATGCGGATCCCCCAGGAGGATTACCTGTGGTACCGGTATCCCGAGAACGCCCCCGACGAGCCGGTGGTCATCACCGTCGAGTTCGCAGAGGGCCTGCCGGTGAATGTTGACGGCAAGACCGACCTTGCCGACATCATCCACTACCTCAATGACTTGGCGGGCGAACATGCCATCGGCAAAATTGATATGTTCGAAGACGGCCTCATCGGCCTCAAGTCGCGGGAGGCCTACGAGGCGCCCGCCGCAAAGGTCATTCTCACGCTCCACAAGGACCTCGAGCAGCTCTGCCTGACCAAGGAGCAGGTGCAATACAAGCCTGAAATCGAGCGTATCTGGGGCTACATGGTCTATCACGGCGGCTGGTATCACCCCGTCAAGCGGGACTGCGAGGCCTTCATCGAGTCGAGCCAGTGGGCGGTCAATGGCAAGTACCAGGTGCAGCTCTACAAGGGCAATATAGACATCCTCAGCCGCGAGTCGGAAAGTGGGCTGTTCGCACCGGAGCTCCGGTCGCTTGCGACCACCGGCTTCGACCAGCGCGACAGCGGCCCGGCAGTCAAGATCCACGGCTTCCAGTACTCGATCCTCGGGCTGCGCGGATTACCGGAGGAATAGAGCGAGCGTTTCGCAGTGACATACAGGGACTAACCGTCATGAGCAACCGAGACAGCGACAACAAATCATCAAAGCTGTGGGGCGGGCGCTTTGCCGCCGAGATGGCCGATATCGCCCTCGACTATAGCGAGTCCACTCAGGCCGATGCGGAGATGATCGCCGAAGATATCTGGGGCAGCCAGGGACATGCCATCATGCTGGCCGCCTGCGGCATCATCACCGAGCAGGACCTGCGCGAGATACTCGCCGGTCTCAGCAAGACCGAGGCCGAGTATGAGGCCGGCGACTTCGAGCTGAAACGCGAGCTCGAAGACGTACACATGAATGTGGAGGCCTATCTGCGGGAGGATGCCGGGCCGGAATTCGCCGGCAAGCTGCATACCGCGCGCTCGCGCAATGACCAGGTGGTCAGCGACGCCAAGATGCACCTGCGCGTCCGCGTGCTGGACATCCAGGCTGCGCTTACGGAGCTGCAGCAGGCGTTGCTTCAGCGGGCCGAGGGCCAGCAAGAGACGGTCATGCCCGGCTACACTCATACCCAGCACGCCCAGCCAATTTCGCTGGCGTTCTGGCTCTCATCATACGTCTCGGCCTTCACACGGGATCAGCGGCGTCTGGCGAATGTCTACCAGATAGTCAACCAGAGCCCGCTGGGAGCGGCGGCACTCGCCGGCACCAGCTTCCCCACCGACCGAAAACTCGCCGCGGAGTTGCTGGGCTTCGACGGCTGCCACGAACACGCGCTGGATGCGGTCGGCTCGCGCGACTGGATCGTCGAGACGCTGGCGGCGCTGGCGATGCTGATGTGCAACCTCTCCCGCCTCGCCGAAGAATTCGTCCTCTTCTCGACGTATGAGTATAGCCTCCTGCAACTGGATGACGCCTATGCCTCAGGCAGCTCGATCATGCCGCAGAAGAAGAACCCCTGCATCGCGGAATTGACGCGCGGCAATACCGGCGCGGTATATGGACGCCTAATCGAGATACTCACCCTGCTGAAAGCACTGCCCAGCGGCTACAACCGCGACCTCCAGCAGGACAAGCCACCCCTTTGGCAGGCCCTCAAGCTGGTCCACAATACAATTCTGGCGATGACGGGAATGGTCCAGACGGTGAACTTCAATACCGATCACATGCGCGAAGTCGTCGGCAAGAATTTCGCCACCGCCACCGAACTGGCCAACTACCTGGTCGCTAAGCACAAACTCCCGTTCCGGACATGTCATGAGATTATCGGGCAGTTGGTTGCCGCCCTCATCGCCGAAGAAAAGACGCTGGACGATGCGGAGGATGTCCGGCGCATCTTGGCCCAACATGACCAGCAGCTCAGCCTCGAGGAGATTGCCTCCGTCTGTGAACCGCAGGCCTGTCTGGCGCGCCAGCAAAGCCTCGGCAGCACGGGGCCGGAAAGCGTGCGTCAGATGCTTCTAGCACTTGGCGGGAAGGCGCAGTCCGACGCTGATCTGGTGACTGAGCGACTGCAGCATCTGGTGGATGCACACGCGCGCACCAGTGGGCTCGTGGATAGCATACTCGCCGGCCGTTCGTTACAGGATGCTGGGTTATAACTGCAAACAGGCCGACTCGCCAGAGGAAGACGCCATGGTAACGACGGATTGCGAACTGGTCAATAAGGAGCAGCTCGCGGCTGATGACTGGTTATTGACACTGGTTGCGCCTCAGATCGCGGCGGTGGCGCAGGCGGGGCAGTTCGTCCATGTCCGCGTCCCGAGGACCCACGATCCCCTCCTGCGCAGGCCGATCTCGATCATGCTCGCGGAGAAGTCACACGGGCAGTTGCAGCTGCTAATCCGGGCCGCTGGCCGAGGCACCCGCATACTGACTGCTACGGCGGTCGGGGGCAAGCTGGAATTGCTCGGCCCGCTCGGCACACCCTTTCCCATGCCGGAGCGGGAGGGCGATGTGCTGTTAGTCGCCGGCGGCATCGGCGTCGCGCCGCTGATCATGCTGGCCGATGTACTGCGCAGCTACAAGCCGTGGCGACAAGCCGGGGATCTGCCCCCCTCTGTGCGCGGGCTCCTCGGGGCTGCCGATGAGGACGCTTTGCTTTGCTGGACCGAGTTCGCTGGCCGCTGTGATGAGTTCTACGTCACCACCGAAGACGGTAGCGCTGGCGAGCAGGGCCTCATCACTGACCTGCTCGCCGAGCAGTTGGAATCTGGCCGGGCTCAGGCGCTCTATACTTGCGGCCCGCTTGCAATGATGGCGACCGTCGCAGAGATGTGCGCGCAAGCCGCACTGCCCTGCTATTGCTCATTCGAGCAGCGCATGGGCTGTGGTGTCGGCGCGTGTCTGAGTTGTGTGGTCCAGGCTGCCGGTGGCGGCCATCTACGTGTCTGCAAGGATGGGCCGGTCTTTGCCGCCAACCGCCTCGACTGGGAGGCGATTCTCAGTGACCGCCGCTAACCCCGACCTCTCGGTGAGCATCGGCGACTTGCGGCTCAAGAACCCCGTCATGACCGCCTCCGGAACCTTTGGCTATGGCCTCGAATACGCTGAGCTTTTCGACATCAGCAGGCTCGGCGCCGTGGTTATCAAGGCCGCGACGGTGCAGCCACGGGTCGGGAATCCCCCGCCGAGGATCGTCGAGACCGCCGCCGGAATGCTCAATGCTATCGGGCTGCAAAACGCGGGGGCCGAGGCGATCATCGCCGAAAAGCTCCCTGCGCTGGCCGAGTATCACGTCCCGATCATCGTCAACCTCGCCGGCGAGGCCGTGGACGAATATGTTCAACTCGCCGAGATGTTCAGTGCCTGCGACCATGTGGCCGCCATCGAGCTGAACATCTCCTGCCCCAACGTTAAGGACGGTATGACCTTCGGGACTTCCGCCCAGCTTACCGGTCAGCTGGTGGCCCAGGTACGACAAGTCACAGGCCTACCTCTGATCACAAAACTATCGCCGAATGTCACCGACATTGTGGAAATCGCGAAGGCCGCCGCTGATGCCGGGTCGGACGCGCTCAGCACTATCAACACGCTTCTCGGCATGAGCATAGATGTCGAGCGTCGCCGCCCGCTGCTCGGCAATCTCACCGGCGGTCTTTCAGGGCCGGCCATTAAGCCGGTTGCTCTCCGCTGCGTCTGGCAGGTTTACGAACACGTCCAGGTGCCGATTATCGGCATGGGGGGGATCATGGACACCAATGATGTCCTCGAGTTCATCATGGCCGGTGCCTCCGCAATCGCCGTCGGGACGGCCACGTTCGTCAATCCGACTGCCGGTATTGAGATTGTAGAAGGCCTCGAAGCATACTTGGCCGCACACGATTTGGCGGATGTCAACTCGCTCGTCGGCGCAGCTCACAAGTAGCAGCCGCCGCACCGCCTCAGCTTATCGTCGGCGGCCCTATGGAGCGGCCGCAGCCCCAACGGGAAGGTGATGCATAGCAGATGGCGATACGGGTTCATACCCAACTGCCCTATGGCAATATGTGCGATGTGGAGGTCGTGCAGAGCAGCGCCCCGATCGAGCTGGCCTTCGCAGCACATCCGCATGGCGGCCCGGAGTCCCTGTGGTTCTGCTTCCGTATCGAGAACGACGATGGCGAGCCGATTTGCCCACAAGTACGCCTGACACTCAAGCATACTGAGACGATGCTGGGAGCCAGGCAGCCGGGGAACATGCGACCTGTGATCCGCCGCCCCGGCGGCGACTGGGAACGTCTACCAACCGGACAAGTTGACACCCTCCCGGATGGCCGCCTGACAGTGTCATGGACGATTGCTGCCCCAAAGCCATGGGCTGATGTCGCGTACTGTTACCCCTACGGGCAACCTGAGGTCGAGGCCCTGGTCGAGGCCGCAGGTGGCTATTGGCGTGTGGACACTATCGGCGTCAGCCAAAAAGGACGCCCCCTCACCCGTCTGGCCAACGATTATGGTGCACCCGACGCTACCAGGCCGGGGCTCTACCTGATCGCACGGCAACATTCCGGCGAAACGCCCGGCTCATGGGTCCTCGACGGCATGCTCCGGCAGATGGCGGACTTCGCAGACCAGGCGCCTCTGGTATGGGCAGTGCCTCTGAGCAATATTGACGGCGTCGAGCAAGGCGACTACGGTAAAGATAACTTCCCCTA
>CAZCJS010000102.1:0-13579 GCA_964498775.1 uncultured Armatimonadia bacterium | reverse complement strand
ATGTCATGAACTCGGTGGTGCACACGGGAGTGAAGTCGGCCGGGTGCGAGAAGAAGACCACCCACTTGCCCTCATAGTCGTGAGGGAAATTGATCGTTCCCTGCGTGGTCTCAGCTACGAAAGAGGGGGCCTTCTCCCCGATCAGCGGCATACTGGCTACTTCGTCAGAGCTACACATAGTACGCATACTCCTTTCTGGTATTTGTGTACATTGTTCGTGCGAACTGCTACGAATCGGGTGCGGCAAATGGCAAAGTCGGGATGCACCGGGCTCCCAACGCCTGGTCGAGCGCATACAACTCGTCACGGTCTTGACCGGCTATCTTCCTGTGCGCGCGTGAGCCGTCAGGTCCTCGCCTGCGCCTACCCCACGGCTCAGCGGTACTGACGCAAGAGACGTGACTAGTGTTCAATCAGAGGCGTGCAAGCTCCCATTCCGTTCCCATTGCCCCCCATTGCAGACGCCTTACGATTCCGCCATTTGCCCGCATCAGGCATCCTCCTGCCAATAGTCGAGTGCACCCCCACGGGCGGACCTCCCCACAAGCCGCAGCGCCTCGGTCTCAAGACCGGCCGCAGTTTCGAGCAACTCCGCCCAATCGGCGCGGACGTCCCCGTCGCGCATTCCGGCAGCAATCATTGGATCATACAGATGCGGTTGGCGTGCCTCCAGACTCTCTAAAGACCTCCGGTAGAAGTCGGCGGCCTGGAGTAGGTCGGCGGCGACAGGCGGCTCAGCACGGTCAGCGACATCCTCAAGAAAAGCGACCGCAGCGGCTCTGGCATCCAGCAGCACATGAGTCAGCCATTCGTGTCGGCCAATCATCTCATCACCGGCCGCGCCGTCGGGGAATGGGCGATCGCCACGCATCAGTTCGGCCCATTCCAAATAGGCGGCGACTGGCCCCGTCGGAGAAGCGCTCAGTTGCCCAGCCGCCACTATTGCGCCA
The DNA here is from genome assembly GCA_964498775.1 of uncultured Armatimonadia bacterium. Taxonomy (GTDB): domain Bacteria; phylum Armatimonadota; class Zipacnadia; order Zipacnadales; family UBA11051; genus UBA11051. The sequence continues at coordinate 12,629 of CAZCJS010000102.1, read as the reverse complement.
TGCTCGGCCCCCGCGAAGTTGGGCTCCCCCGACATCTCCCCTATTGCCAGCAGCATTCGACATTCCGCGGTGGAGCTGACCAGGACTGGCTCGCTGCAGAACTCATACCCCCACCATTCCAGCCCGTCGTCACTCAGGCCACAGATGAGCGACCAGTCGGCAACTGCATCTCCCCAACCGAACGCACACACGGCCCGGCCCGCAGTCAGCTCCGCTTGCACAAGGTCGTCCGCAACTGGCGCATCAAGTAGTCTAGCCGCGCCGAAGCCGAGTTCTGCGAGCGTCTGGTCCAGCCGTGTCCAGCGGCCGTCCACGGCAGCCGCGAGGGAGAAGTCCTCGTCCACCTGCAGCATGAAAGCCGCGTTAAACAAGCCCATAAGCGGCGAGTAGGCAACAGTGAGACCGGCGCTTTGCAGAGCCGCATGCACGCAGACGCCGAGCCCGCATAGTCCCACACTGTGACGTGGCAGGATCATCTGCTCGGCATCCAGCAGCAGACGTTGCCGTTCACTTCGGGGTCCAGCGAATAGGCGTTTCCCAGACATTCTTCACGACGCCCCCTGAGGTGTAGCTTCGCCCGCCTATGAAGCCGGGGCGCTACAGACCCAACTGCTCCGAAATCTCCTGCATGCCCTCGAGCACAATCCCGATGTGTTCGCCAAGCTCGATCCCCAATTCTTCTGCCCCACGGACAATGTCATCGCGCTTGACGGTGGCTGCGAACGACTTGTCTTTCATTTTCTTGCGGACGGACTTCACCTTCACGCTGGCGAGCTTCTTGTCAGGCCGAACAAGTGCAGTAGCCACAATCAGGCCGGTCAACTCGTCAACCGCAAAAATCGTTTTCTTCATCTGCGTGTCGCGCGGCTCATCGGTATGATCAGCATGTGCAAGTACGCCCTCGATAATCTCTTCCGACCAACCGCGCTCGCGCATGATCTCCGCGCCCTTAAAGGGGTGATCGCCAAGGTCGGGGTAGCGCTCGTAGTCGAAGTCATGCAGCAGCCCGACTATCCCCCACGTTTCCTCGTCCTCCCCGAAATGTCGCGCATAGGCACGCATCGCGGCTTCGACGGCCAGCGCGTGCTTGATCAGGTTGGGATTGGTGGTGTACTCTCGCAGCAATTCCATTGCGTCATCGCGTGTCACGGCTTCACCTCCGGGCAGGTTTGCCGGCAAGGCTCTAGATCGGCAGGTTGCCGGCGACAGCCTGCATTGCATCGAGTACGAGATTGATGTGATCGGCGAATTCGAGGGCGAGGTGATCGCTACATTCCTCGCCAAGCTGCTCTGCGCTATGGATGATCCGCTCGTGCTTCGAGGCTGCGGCATACGACTTGTCCTTCATCTTCTCGATGACACATTCAACCCTCACGCCGGCCAGCCGCTTGTCGGGGCGCACAAGCGCGGTGGCTGTGATAAGGCCGACTATTTCATCTGCGGCGAAGAGGGCCTTCTTCATCAGTGTGTCGCGCGCCTCTCCGCCATCTTCGGCATGAGCCAGCACAGCCTCGATGACCTCCTCCGGCCAGCCCCGCTCCCGCAGTATCTTATCCCCATTGAAGGGGCAGTCTGCCAGGTCCGGGCAGCGCTCCCAATGGAAATCATGCAGCAGCCCGACTATCCCCCACAGTTCCTCATCCTCGCCAAAGCGTCGCGCATAGGCACGCATCGCGGCCTCACCGGCGAGCGCGTGCCTGAAGAACACGGGGCTGGTGATGTGCTCCTGCAGCAGTTCCATTGCGTCATCACGTGTCATGCCTTCACCTCCGGAAGGTTTCTCCGGTATCTCTGGTGAATTTCGACAGTGACCATGCCAACTCCTGCAATGCAGTCGGCAATATCGTGGCGTGCGCATGTCTGCGCAGCGGTCATTCTGCTGTTCTACTGTCTCGCTGTCAGCTTTCCCTTCCTACTCGGGCGGCTGCCCTATCAGGACGACGCCGGGCGTGAGACGATGCCACAGATGCAGCACTATGGCAAGTGGTTGCAGCAGGGGCGGCTCGCGCTCTGGAACAACGACCTGGGCAGTGGTTACTACCAACATGCCGGCGGCCAGTCGGCGATGTTATATCCCCCCAACCTCATCCTCTACCGCCTCCTGCACTGGACCACGGCCTACCGCGCTTCCCTTGTGCTCCATCTGCTGGCAGCGTGCGTATTCGCCTACCTCCTGGGAATTGTGCTCGGTCTGAGTCCGCTCCCTGCCGTGCTGCTGGCCTTGTGCGCCGGCGGGGGCGGCGTCATGGCCGCTCACCAGATTCACATCAACATCGTCATGGGCCTGAGCCATCTCTTCGCGATGCTCTGGCTCGGTACTCAGTGGCTGCGCAGCGACCGGCCGTGGCCCTGGGCCCTTGCCGGAGCAGGCTCTCTCGGCATGAGCTTGCTCGGTGGCCAGCCTCAGTATGTCTGGCTAAGCCTCTTGATGCTCACTATCTATGGCCTCGTCGCATGGCGTAGCAGGCAAGGCCGACTCTGCCGCCTCAACTCGCTGCTGCCGAGAGCGACACTCGTGGTTGTGGGCGGCATAGCAATCGCGGCCGCGCAGCTCGTCCCACTCTACTACTACGCCCGCAGATTCCCCCGTCCACAGCCGGCAGGACATTATGACTTCGTCACGGCAGGGAGCTTTGAGTGGGCCGACTTCGCCCGCTTCCTGCTGCCTGCAGCCGCCCTCAAACCTGACATGGGGATGGCGTACTGGGAAAGCTGCGGCTACGTCGGCAGCGCGGCGCTCTTGCTGGCGATCCTGTGTCTCACAGCCGGCGGGCCCCCGACGTTGCGCAAGCGCTATGGCGGCGCATTAGTAATTGTCGGCGGGGTATTGATGCTGGGCAGCAATACGCCCCTGTATCATTTCCTGGCCAACGTGCCACCGCTATCATTCTTCCGAGTCCCGGCGCGTAATGTCCTACTCGTATCGCTGGGCCTCGCTCTCCTGGCGGCTGACTATCTGCAGGGCGCGCTGCGGGCCGGTGCAATGAAGCCCCGACGGTTGCACAGCGCTATCGTGGTGGCGATTGTGCTTATGCTCACCGTCCTTGCAGCCCACCTGCTCACACCCGGTAACCCATCGGCCGCGATTGCTGCCGGCATTATCGGTGAGCTAATCATGGCAGGTCTCATTCTACTGGCGATGGCGGCCATCCTGCTGCGTACCGGGCGGAGCGGGAACCAACTGGCATGGCTTGCAGTCATCTGCACGGCTGTGCAACTGCTGCTTGTGTGGCGCGTACTCAACCCCACGGTGCCGGCGGAGTTCTGGACCCAGCCACCGCGTGCAGCGGAAGTCTGCCGCAGCCGCACGGTTCATCTCGGCGAGAGGGTGGCCTGTCTGGCGCCGGCAACGCCGACATATCCGCCGCAGGACGCAGCTCCCGGCGGAGTCGCTGACTGGCGCGACCGCCTCGCAGCTAACACCTGTGCGGTCTTCGGAGTCCCAAGCGCCCTGGTCGGTGATGCCATCCTGCCACTGCCGGCCATCTATACGGACACACACCTCCACCGCAAGTCCGCCAATGCCGAGGAACTCGCCGACTTCTGCACGCGCCAGGGCATCAAGTGGGTGACTGTGCCGCCTGAGCCGCTGGTTGCACCGTGGCTGCAGCCCGACTCCCGGCAGCCCTACCTCTACGAGAACCCGGACTGCGTGGGGCCGTTCTACCTATGCGAGCAAACCGTGCCGGGCCGAGGAGGCTATCCACGTCCCGCGCCGACCGGTGGGCCGTACGACTTCCAGCCGGTCAGATGTCACATCGAGGGCCCCGGCGCATTCCTGCTCGAATTCACCGCGCCACCCCAGGCAACGCTCTTCATCATGCAGAGCCACTATCCGGGCTGGTTTGCGACGCTGGACGGAAGACCGGCGAATTTGGGTTTGGCCCATCCGGGGGGCATGTTCATGCAGATGCCGGTCCCTGCAGGGGAGCACGAGGTGCGGCTGAGCTTCGAGCCGTGGGATTATGACATCGGTTTCGCCGTGACGGTTGCGACGGCGAGCTTGATGCTCCTGGCGCTGGGGTTGTGGCTGTCGCGCCGCCGCCGAAGTCAGGTATATTGATGGTGCCGGAGCCCGGACTCGAACCGGGACGTCCCGAAGGACTTGGGATTTTAAGTCCCATGCGTCTGCCAATTCCGCCACTCCGGCAACCTACGCTAAGATTAGCACAGATTTGAGCCTGCGTCCATAGCCCGCATGCGGACCTTGTACTACCGGGATCATCAGCCGCGCGGGGGCTCTCCCTGCCGCGCACCGAAGCGCCCCAATTTGCGTTTGCATAATGAACCCCCCGGGCAGTATAATTGTCTAACTGAAAACCACATGAGCAAAATTGAGGCCCATACAATCAGGACGCCGCTGTTTGGGTATTTACCATTGCGTCTGCATGTATGTGTGGCGGCATTATATGTCGTCTGCATACTTGCAGCACCTGCGCCCACGCATGCTCTCACCGACAACATGCAGGTGCCCACACGGTGGGGCGGCGGCATTGTGGCAGCAAAGACCGACACCGGCAAGCTATTCCCGGAGCCGCAGACGGCCAAGCGCCAGGAGCTGATGGTGATCCCTCGGGGCCGGCTGATTGTGGGCAGCGGCACCGTGGATCCGCGCATTTACCTCAAGCACCGAGGCGCGCTCGGATCGAGTTACGCCATCCGCGCACACGAACCGGCAATCGTCGAGTACACCTACCCGCCCCAGGGCTTTTTCAGCGCCGGTTGGCCGCTATTGCGGCTTTATGATATCGGAATACTACCCGACCTCGCCAAAGCGCAGGCAGCAGCCCGGCATTATCTGGATCGCCCCCTGACCATACTCCAGCCCGCCCGCGACCTTCCTGACTTCCCCTCTCCGACTGCATCCCAGCCACTGGTAACTCAACCCCCGCAGGTAGTCCGCCCGCCTGCTCCCTCCACCGCCAAGCCGGCACCGATCCCGAAACAGAGTGGGCTTGCCCGCCAAAATAATGACGCTACCTCCGCGGTCGAGCCGAGTCCGCAGCCCGACCTCGGCAGACTCAAGGCCGCTGAGCAGCAAGCACGGCAGCAGGCGGCAGACCTTGCCGCTGTGCTGGCCCAGTTGCCGGAACTGGACAGCACGAAGGCGGAGCTGGCAGTTCAGCTAGCAGCGATCCACTCCAAGCTTCAGCAAGCTTCGGCGGACCTCGATGCCAGAGAGAAGCTCTTTGAGCAGGGCGTCCTGGCGAAGAAAGCGCTCATCCCGGCACGGGAAAAATGCGCGCAGCTTGAAGCCGAGGCCGCCGACCTGAGCCGCCAACGCGATGAGATCGCAAGCCGCATCGCTAACCTGCGCCAAGAGCAGGCCGGCGTCCAGGCCGAGATGGATGCCGCCCGTGCTGCTTTGGCCGAGGCCAAGGCAGAGGCGGCCAAGGCCTCCAAGAAGCCGGACACGGAGCCTCGCGTCGAGCGCAAGATTCCCGGAGGCCACAAGACAGCCGCCAAACCGCAGCCCAATACTCAGGCCCGACCCGAGCCGCAATTCCCCGACCCCACAGTCCCGACTGGAAATGCCCAGCGCAACTCCCGTGCACTGGAGCTAATGGAGAATATCCAGCGCCTTGCAGCACGCGAGCGGCAGGAGCGAACCCAGCCCCTACCGCCGGTGCCCCAGGCACTGACAAGGCTGGGCGAACCGAGATACCAGACCGTCACAGCCCCAACTGGCGGAGTTGTCGTCGAGCAACTCGTCCCCGAAGGTGAAAGTGTAGCCGAGGGCCAACAACTCCTGACAGTCGCCAACACGCAATGGGCCCGCATATACGCTGACCTCTCCCCGAAATACCTCGGCTCTTACCAGCAGGGCAGTCCCGTGGCCATCGTGTTTGATGACTATCCCGATACGCGCTTCGAGGGCTGGATCAACAGCCTCACGCCGACCGAGGACGGAGAGGACCTGCGCGCCGAGATCTACGCCGTCTGCATAAACGGATATTATGGTTCGGATGCCTACGCCACCCTGCGGTGGTTGGCAGGAGCCGCGGCGCTCGGTGCTGACGAAGAAGATTGCCAACTGCAGCCGGTCACACAGACCGTCCCCGAAACCTATACAGGCCCCCACAGCATCTATGCGATGATGCCGTTACCTTCACCGGAATACGGTCCCGCCCAGGCAACCACGGAGGTCCCAGTTGACGGTCAGTTTGTCGGCCACATGCGCGTCGCACAACTTGAGCCTACTGCTTCTTCGCCGAATTCTTCTGAAGACGCCGCGGGCCGTCTGGAGCGTCTGAAGCAGTGGCGCAAGAGTTTCACCGAGGGCATGACAACAGCCATGTTCGGCGAGCAGCTTGTGTTGACATATCCGGCCAGTGGGGAGATCAAGCAGGCCGTCGAGAAGATGGGCACCGGTCGCGTCACCCATGTGAAGAACCGTTGCGCGCGCACCATGGCCGAAGCCCTCGGCTGGGGTCTCGGTGATGCCGCCAACTGGGCGGACGGCCTCCCTCGTAAGGGCTACCAACTGCGCGAAGATGGCCTCGCCCGGCCCGGCGACATACTTGTCTGGCCGTTTACGTATGGCACGCGCGGGACCCAGCATGTCGGGGTCGCGGTGCTGCAGGGCGGGAAGCTGATGATGCTTTCCAACCTCGCCGGCCGCCTCGGCACCTCCGAAATCCTCCCCGGCTATCGCGCCTACCACAAGCCCAGGCCGCCCACCCAGGATATGACCGCGAAGAGCAACTAAGCCCCCGCAATCCAGACAGCGAATATCCAGAAGCCCACCCCAACTGGTGGGCTTTTTTGCTGGTGGCTTGCAGGTGTCAGGCGATAAGATCCGGAGATCTTCTCACCAGGAAAAAAAGGAGGGGACTGTGGCTGTACGGAGAATACATAATAGCGCAAAAGACGGCGAGACAATAATTCATGCCGCATGGCGACTCGCGGCAAGAAAGGAATAGTGCGATGCAAGAAATTGGAGTAGGGATGGTCGGCTACAGCTTCATGGGCCGGGCGCACAGCAATGCCTACCGGCAGGTGCCGTTCTTCTACCCGGAGGTGCCAATCAAACCGGTGATGAAGGCCGTCTGCGGGCGAACGAAGGCGGCGGTGGACGCGGCCAGAGAGCACCTCGGATGGGAAGAAGCCGTTTATGACTTCGACGAGTTGCTCGACCGCGACGACATCGGCCTCATTGACATCAACACCCCCAACAACATGCACGTGCCGATGGTGCTCAAGGCGGCGCAGGCCGGCAAGCACATCATCTGCGAAAAGCCGCTGGGCATGAACGTTGCCGAGACCGAAGAAGCCCTCAAAGCGGTCGAGCAGGCCGGTGTCGTCCACATGCTCTGTCACAACTACCGGCGGATTCCGGCGGTATGGCTGGCCAAACAGATGATTGACGCGGGCCTCCTCGGCCAAATCTACCACTGGCGGGCCACCTACCTCCAGGACTGGCTGATGGACCCCTTGGCACCGCTCTTCTGGCGCTGCGACAAAGAAATCGCCGGTTCGGGATCACTGGGAGACCTGATGGCCCACAGCATTGACCTGGCGCTATGGCTCGCCGGAGACATCGAGCGGGTCAGCGGATCCTGGAAGACATTCGTCAAGCAGCGGCCCAAGCTCACAAGCACTGACGGCGGCCTCGGTGGCGGCGGCTCCGACGAGATGGGCGACGTGACGGTGGATGACGCCACGGTCGCACTGGCCGAGTTTGCCAACGGGGCAATCGGGACATTTGAAGCCACCCGCTTTGCGCCGGGGCACAAGAACTCCAACTGCTTCGAGATCAACGGCTCCAAGGGCAGTATCCGTTTCAATCTCGAGCGCATGAATGAACTCGGTTACTACAACGCCGAGGACCCCTGTGAGGAGGCAGGCTTTGCGACGATCATCGCCAATGCCGACTGCCACCCCTTCCAGGGTCTGCCCGATGGTGGTCCCCGCTTCTGGCCCGGCGGTCACAATATCGGCTATGAACACAGCTTCATCAACACCATCAATGACCTGCTCTGCGGCATTGACAAGGGCGAATCCCCCCACCCCAATTTCAGCGATGGTGTGAAGATACAGAAGGTATTGGCGGCAGTCGAGAAGTCCTGCATGGATGGCGCATGGGCGGACGTCTGACCGACAGCCCGTAGAAGCGAAATCGAAAGTGAGTGTAGCGTTTTCCCGCAACATCATTCAGGGAGGTAACTGAGATGAAGATCGGTGCATTGTCAGCAGCATGGAGTGCACAGCCGTTGGAGGAAGTGCTGGACTTCTTCTGCGAGTGCGGCCTGGAAGCCGTCGAGATCGGAGCCGGCAACTATCCCGGCACCGCCCACTGCGACCCGAAGGCACTCAACTCGTCGAAGCCCAAGCGCGACGCGTTCATCAAGGCCATTGAGAGCCGGGGCCTGACACTTTCGGCCCTGAGCGTACACGGTAATCCGCTGCATCCGAACAAGCAGACGGCCAAGGTCCATCATGATGCCTGGCGCGATGCCGTGAAGCTCGCGGAGAAGATCGGCGTGACCGAGATCAACGCCTTCTCCGGCCTCCCCGGTGGCTCGCCGACGGACAAGGTGCCCAACTGGGTCGTAGCCCCCTGGCCGGAAGACCATCTCGAAGCGCTCGAGTACCAATGGGATGTGGCCATCAGCTACTGGAAGAAGGAGAACAACTACATTGATAAGAGGGGCATCAATGTCTGCTTCGAGATGCACCCCAACTTCCTGGTGTACAATCCCGAGACAATGATGAAGCTGCGCGAGGCCTGTGGCGAGCGAATCTGCTGCAACTTCGACCCCAGCCATCTCTGGTGGCAGGGCATCGAGCCGTCAGCAGCGATCCGCTGGATCCAGCAGCACGGGGATGTCATCAAGCATTTTCACGCCAAGGACGTGCTCGTTTACGACTGGAACGCCAAGGTCAACGGGGTCCTGGACACCAAGCACTACGGCGATGAGATCAACCGCTCGTGGATCTTCCGCACGGTCGGTTACGGCCATGGCGCGGCCACCTGGAATGACATCATCAGCACCCTGCGGATGACCGGCTATGACGGCACGCTGTCCATCGAGCATGAGGACAGCCTGATGACGCCGAACGAGGGCTTCATGAAGGCCATCGAGCTCCTCAAGCAGTGCTACATCAAGGCAGCCCCGACGGGGATGACATGGGCTTGAGGCGTCTGCGCAAGCCGGCCGCCGCGATATGAGCCTGTGCCGATGAAGAAAACGGGCCGCCCCTTGCGGACGGCCCGTTGCGCTGTGTCCCACTATTGATGAATCGCGGTCCCAGCTTCCAGCCCGAGGTCGTTGTGCCTGACACGCCCCACGGTTGCGCGCTCAGTAATTCTCCGCCCAGGGCTCGTAGTATGCACGAACGTGTTGGCAGGCCGGGCACAGTTCCGGCGCTTCCGTCCCATCATGAACATATCCGCAGTTGCGGCATTTCCATTTGATCGGCTCGTCGCGCTTGAAGACTTCGCCATTGGCAACCCGGTCAGCGAGGATGTTGTAGCGACGTTCGTGGTACTCCTCGACCTCGCCGATTTCGGTAAACGACTCCGCGATCTCTGCGAAGCCCTCTTCCTCGGCGGTCGCTGCGAAGTCCGGATAGAGAGTGCCCCACTCCTCCTTCTCACCGGCAGCCGCGGCCCTCAAGTTCGCCTCCGTATCCCCGATGACGCCGGCGGGATAGGTGGCGGTTATCTCGACATCGCCGCCCTCCAGGTACTTGAAGAACACCTCTGCATGTTCCTTCTCGTTGTCCGCGGTCTCCGCGAAAATCGCGCTAATCTGCTCGTAACCCTCTTTGCGAGCTACGGAAGCAAAGAACGTGTAGCGGTTGCGAGCCTGCGATTCACCTGCAAACGAGGCGAGCAGATTCTTCTCGGTCTGAGAACCCTTCAAACTAGCCATCTTCCTTATCCTCCCTGTCTATAATCTCCCGATTGCGCTATACTGCTATTCTCTGTTCATCATACAGACTCCTGCGTGCAGCGATAGTTCACTGGCCCCATAATTCATTGCCCAGGTAATTCATTCGCTGCGCAGGACAACGCGCAATAGTCGGCGAAGTGAGGTTGCGGTGTCGCTCTCAAGTTGATCCAACAGCGGGACCCTATTCCGGGACAGCGAGACTGATTGAGTATCCGACGATATGTACGTCGCCTGGCACGATTGCATCTTGTGGAGGTTCACTTACATGGCAAAAACTGCTTGCGCCTTACTCCTTGTCGCCATCGGCTGCTGTACCGTGGCGGTTGCGCAGCCACCACCGCCACCGCCGCCACTGGCAATTGCCCCACCAACGATGCTTGCGCCACCTGTGGAGATCGGTCTCTTAGCAGCGGCCCAAAGCCGCATCGGTGCCCTCGGCCTGATGACGGTCGGGCGCGAATTGACCCCGGATGAACAGGCCCAGATCCAGGACGCCCACGAGGTCGCCGAGCTGCTGGGCGTCCCTGGCCGCAACTTCCTCGGCCCCATCTCGGAACTGGCGCGTCAGCGGGGGGTATTCCAGGAAGCAATCCGCGCACTGGCACGTGGCAACTACCGGCAGGCGAGCCTCGGGCTTGCGCACTGTCTGGTGTCTTTCCCCAACGCTAAGATTCTCTACCGCGAGTTGGGCGAGATATTCCTGAAGCGCGACGATGCTGTGGCAGCCGCAGGCTTCTGTGCCAGTGGCATCGGCGTTATCCCGCCGGAAGACGATACCTTCGTCAACCTCATCAAGATGTCGCTTGCCACCTGGGAATTCGAGGATGACAAAATACCTCAAACGCTACCGGATATCCCCCAATCACGGAGCTCCATAGCTACACTGTCCCGCACGCGTGCCGGGCTGTCTATGGCGGGGCATGATACGCTCGCAGATGAGATGCGCGTGGACATAGAGAAGTGGCTCGAGGGGGATAATGAGTACCCCGCACTCGCCGCGGCGGCAGTGGTTGAACTTACACTGGCGGCGGCGCAGGCGCTGCTGGAGGGCGCGGAGGTCCCGGGGCGCTCGCAGGCTGTGGACGACTTGCATCTGGCGGGGATTGCCGCCTGCGACGGCCCGCCGTGGGCGGACTATCTGGATCGTCTGATGTCGGTCAGAGCACTAACCGATCAGGAGCAGGTCACCAAGCTCATGGAACTGGCAGTCGCTGTCGCCAACTCAACATTCTTACCCGACTCTGACCTGCCTCCGGAGGTGCGCGAGGTGGCGGAGAAAATGACTGACTTCCCAGTCCTGCAGGCGCTGTTAGTATATCCTCGCGACTAGCTCTCAGTCATCTGCTGCGGGCTCCTGCCGCGACTTGGGGCGCAGACGTGCGGACAGATACGCGACCGTCGAGTGGTATAGCCCGAACACAGTGACGATCCCAAAAACCGTCGCCGCCAAAACGGGCTTCAAACCCAGCCGGTATGACGGTATCGCCATCAGCAGGCCGATTATCACGTAGTTGATGAGTATCCTCAAAAAGAGCTTCAGGCCGAACACCACGCTGGTCTGGCAAAGATGCTGCAAGTTGTCCGAATGCATCATAGAGCAGAACTGACCCTGTGGCAACCCACGCCATATTAGACACGCGTGCGCGTCCATTTCGCCACGCTTTTCACGAGCTCATCAGCCATTTCCGGCGTCTTGACGCCCACCCGCATCATTAGCCCGTGCGGATCCAGCTCCTCCATCAGCACTTCCACTTCAGCCGGTCCCGATACGCTCAGCCACAGGCTCCTGCCCGCCTCCTGGATCCGCTTGAGGTATGGCAGCCAGCCGCTGGCCGTCGGATTACCCGCTCCGGGCACCCACTGTATCGCCTCGATGCCGGGCATTTCCAGCAGCATGTCAAGATGCACGAGTGCGTCCGGCCCATCGAGATGGAACACGCAGTGATCGAGCCCATTGGTTTCCTCGCGGATGCCCGGCATGATGAACTTCTCCGACATCGCCGGCGAGACCAGGGCGAGGAAATCGCACTGGCTGGTGGCGGTCCGGCCCGGCCCCCACGCAGGCACAAAGCCGCATGCTCCCTCCTGGTAGGGGGCGAAGATATCGAACAGACGGTCATAATAGACTGCATTTGCCGCATCCATCTTCTTCATCGCCGCCAGAACTTCTTCCGGGTAGTCTATGAGGTCCATGCACAGCATCTGCGGCCGACGCATGGCAGCCAGGCCGTCGGTCCCCCCATGTCCGTCAGGCAGCGAGATGAAGAACTTGTCCTGCGCGTACTCCAGAGCCTCGATGCACATGCTCTCCATCTTCTGCCACCAGGGAGCCGAAAAGTCAAAATCCAGAGATGGAAGATTGCTCCAATCGTGGATGATCGGCTTGACCCAGGTGGTCCCCGGGGAGAATATCAACTCCGCGCCCATGTACGCCGCGAACGCATCCGGGCCCAGGTTAGGCATCAGCATGGGATACGCTTCGCCGGCCCAGTAGGTACAACGAATCCGTTCCTCGGCCGTCCTTAGAACATATTCCATATCCAGCCAGCGCTCGCGAATCTCTTCCGGACCTCCAATCTCACGCGGCTGAGCCAACGGTGCCGTCACCTGCACACACGCACGATCAATGATCTCCTGGTCCCACCAGGCAATCATCCGTTGCTGCACTTCGCCGAAATCTGGCTGGTATTTCACCCAATGCACCTGCCTGTCGTCGCTTTTGCGGTGACT
>CAZCJS010000101.1:0-13811 GCA_964498775.1 uncultured Armatimonadia bacterium | reverse complement strand
GTCCTGTCTGCTGGCCTTCCACCCTTTTCATGCCATCCCGATACCAAAGAGACCCGAGCACTGCCGGTTAGCACCGGTGCACTCCGGCCTCTCGCCATGCACGTAAATGATGAGTGAACTCCGCAGAAGAGCGCCACCAAACTCCCCGAGGTCGCGCTCTCTCCTTACCGGCTCGGTCCGCACCCAGTGCTGGAGACGGTCGACTTCACCTGCCTAGTGGCTCTTCGTGTACGTTAGCCCATACGTCAGCTTGCTCATATCCGCGATCCCGAAAAACAATACCACATTACTGGTGCTCTTGTATTTAGGCGGCAGCCAATCTGCCTGATGTTTCAGCCCGTAGGTGACGCACGCATTGACACCGAGACTGTCGTACTCCGCCGAGAATGCCAGCCTGTCATCGAACCGGTAGCAGGCGCCCCCGAACAGACCATCGAACCGATCCGTACCCACTCCCGCGCTCACATACAGCGGATGCTCTGCACTACCCAACTGCTTGGTGCCCACTACGTAGTAGCTACGGGCGTCACCCGCCAGCGGCCTGGCCAGCGAGGCGGCCCGCTGATTCGTCAGGTCCATCCCGCCAATCGCCACGGCCGGCCATTTGTCGTCTTCCTCGTGCAGTTGCCATTGCAAATTATACACCGGCTCCCAATCCTCACTCGTCGGCATATAGCTGACGTACAGGCCGCGACCCGGTTGCAGCAGCCCGGCGCCGAAGTTCAAATTACCGTTGACATCATCACCGCGATAGTCAAACGCGAGGCCGTCATCCACCATTCCCACATTTGCGCTCACCACATAGTTCCCTTTACATGGCGTGTACGCCACCGGCATCGCCAGCTGCACCGCTCCTGCTGCGCCGACGCGCCCATCCGGTGTGACCCCCGAGTTATTCCCCGGCAGGCCCGAATGAAACCGGAATTCATAATACTCCCGCAGTCTGTCCGCGCTCACAAGTGACACCGCGCTGAGCATTGCCACAATCAGCAACCATCTCAGTAGGTACTTCACTCCTCCGCCGGCTGCATCGCTCATTTTCAGTTCAGCCTCCTGCCCACTGAATTCATTTTACCTCTTCGCCATCCCGATATTCTATTCGCCCTCGCCCGCACCCTGACCTTCTCGCCTCCCCGGCTCATCAGCCTACACCCCCGATGCTGTCCAGCATTTCGCGGTGTCGCCGACATATCTTGCTCTCCGAACCGACCTGCGCCGCCATCAATTCCTCCTGCGTCTCGGCCGCATAAAGCGGACATGTCGGATGCGTGCACGGCCCATCTCCGCTGACCCGGAACACCACCGCCATCAGCAGATAGCCCTTCAGCAGTTCGTTCAGACGCGGATCGCCATACCCCGCCGTACGATCGGCGAACTCCTCCGTGAGTTCCAGCAGGTACTCATCGGCTCCCGCCATCACATACTGTGCCTTCTTGAAGTAGTACTCCCGCGGCCGTCGCGGTGCCTCGATCAGACCGCTCGTTGAGACAATCGTCGGCGCTCCCAGCGCGGCAACTCCCAAGCGCAGACCGTCTGCCACACCCAACTCAACCACCAGCTCTGACACGAACACGATGTGCAGATGACTCAGCTCCGCCTCCTCCTCGGGTACGAGCAATCGCAGCGCCGCCTGGAGCGGCCGAGCCACGAGCATTTCCCCCAGCTCCGCCTCCCGCACCAGACCCTCGACTAGCGGGTCATCGCTACCCTTCAGCGCCTCCGTCTTCGCCCCCTCCAACTGACGCGATAGCTCGGGTATAAGCATCTCCCGCTCTTCGTCGCTGAAGCGCCCCAGATGGTGAGTCAGAAAATCCCTCCGCACTCCCACCTCAACCGCCGGCAGTTCCGACGCCAGATAGCCCGCCAGGTAGTCAATGTCCAGGCCCTGGCTATCGGGGTCGTCATAAAGGTATATCCTGCCCAGTCGTGTCATTACCCCAACGCCTTCTTCAGCCTCTGCAGTAACTCCTTGCGCGAGTAGCCCCGAATCGCCGCCACCTTATCCCGTCCACTGTGCCCACTGACTATACTGATATCGCCGGCTCGTACGCCCAAAGCTTTCGCGAGCAGCTTGAGCACCGCCTCATTAGCTGCCCCCTCTACCGGTGCCGCCGTCACTTTCACCGCGATCCGCTTCCCTTGCCACCCGCCCACTTCATTCCTTGAGGCTCGCGGCGTCACCCGGATTGGCAGCCTCACATCCGCCACGATTATCTAGCCCTCCGCATCTCTTGCCCTTGCTCTCCGCTGCTACTGATTCGCGAGCAGTATCAACCCGAACGCGAGCAAATTGTTCATCGCGTGGCAGACGATACACGGGATCACTGACCGCGTCCGTTCGTACAGCGCTGCAAGCACTATCCCGATGACCACAATCTGGAGCAGTGCCGTGCCGCCGGGGTGCATCAGCCCGAACACCACCGCGCTCACAACCACGGCCGGCAACGCGCTGACATACCGACGCAGCGAAGAGTAAATAAAGCCCCGGAAGATAAGCTCCTCGGCGACTGGAGCCAACAATCCAAGCAGCACCACATAGATAATCAACGACGCTGCGCTCTGCTCGCCAAGCAGTTTCATACCTAATTGCGCCACTTGCAGATTCAGCACAGGCATCTGCTGAACCGTCAGACCTTGCAGCGTCAAAAACAGCACATAAACACTGTAGCCGCCTACACCGCTCAGCACCAGCGGCCGCAGGCCATCTCTCACACGCAGGCCCAGTACGCCCAGCTTCTCCGCATCTGCAGAACTCACCCGCCGCATCATCACCGCGAAACCTGCCATGATGAAAAGCACATACTGCGTACCGATCAGTGCCGCCTGCGTCGTCGGATCGCTGGCAGCCTCGCCCAACTGTTTGACGGCCAAACCCCCCAGCACTCCCAACACCACCAGACCGAAGCGCAGCACCACCAGCACCTCGACCGCATCAAGCAGATGCCACGGCACCAAAAACGGTATCTGCTCCCGCCCACTGTATTGCCGAGCTACCGTCCCGAACGCCCCCCGCCACAATGCCCTCCCGATCAGCCACAGGCTCACACACAGCAGCACAAACACCGTTATCGCCGGCAGCAGCGCCCACATCCCGAACCGCAATTGATGCGCTTCTGCTGCCTCCTTCGCGGCTGCCAGCGCCCTCTCCGCCTCGCTCAGCCTCTCGTCTTGTGGCCCTCGCACATACAGCGGCCAGGCCCGCGGATTCGCCCCCTTAGCAGCCTCACCTGTAGGTGCATCCTCCAACGCCACCGCCACTGACTGTGATTCCCACTCATTCTCCACCAGCATCTCATAGTAGTATGGCACGGTCAGGTCCTGCAGCCAGCGCGGAAGCCTCCTCAACTGCGGCAGTACACCCTCGATGTCCGCCGCCTCCTCCACATCCGGGGAGAACAGCCGGGCCAGCGCCAGGTAAACCGCCTCGTGATCCGGATCGTGCGCCGAGGCTTTCAGAAACAGTGCCTGCGCCTGCTCGGGGTAGTCGTCCAGCGCGTACATGATCCCCAGACGCGCCTTCGCATACGGATTCTCATTGCCGCTCGTCAGCACCAGCCGCTCGTATCCGGCCACCGCCATGTTGTATAGATGCTCCGACTGCACTGGTCGCGGCAGCTCGCACCGCAGCCGCGATTGAACTTCCTCGCTGAACAGCGACAGCCGCAGCACCATGTCCGGCCGTATCAACTGCTGGTACGCGCCCTCGCGCCACACCGAGCGCGGCAACGGACGGGTTGCATTTGCCTCCGCCTTCTGATAGCCACGATATATCGCGACGCTGGCGCCAAAGAGCACGGCGATCAGAATGATACGCAGCAGCGTCGCTCTCTCCAGTGCCGGTATTTCCAGCCCTGGCAATCGTGTCAACCGCACTATATCCGCCTCTCTATCAGCGCCCTCATCCTGTCCCGTATTCTCTACTAACCCGCAACTCGCCTGCCCGGCGTGGCCCTTCCGCCGGCGACCCCTCTATCTGCCTATAGCCGGCTTCCCGAACAATTCTGTCGGCTGTCCCATTTCACTAATGAAGCAGCAGCCGTGGCAGCAGCCGGCGCACGACCTCGATAGCCACCAGCACAAGCAGAACTGAGAAGTCAAGAGGGGAGTTGCGTTGATACGGGGCCAGCCATCTACGCACAGGTGTCAGCACTGGATCAGTCAACTGGTACAGCGTCAGCACTATCTTCATTGCCAGCGGGCTGCGCGGCGGATTCGGCAGCCAGCTTACCAGCGCACGTCCTATCAGGATAAACCAGTAAATCCCCAGGAGCAGGTCTAATAGCCGTAGCAGTTGCACCGGAGCACTTCCTATGGTGCGTCAGGCTCCCAGTTCTCGGGAGCGTTTCGTCGCCGCCACCACCGCAGCCATCAGACCGGCACGCACGCCGCCGTCCTCAAGCGCTCTGATACCGGCGATCGTTGTCCCTCCCGGCGAAGTTACCATATCCTTCAACGCGCTCGGCGATTCCCCGCTCTCCTGCAGCCAGCGCGCAGTCCCAAGCACGGTCTGCACCGCCAGCTCTCTCGCCTGCTCGCGTGGTAGCCCCGCAAGAACCCCTCCATCTATCAGCGCCTCAATCACGAGTGCAACAAACGCCGGCCCACTCCCCGAAAGACCCGTCACCGCATCCAGCAGCGGCTCTGCCACCGCCACGCCGACACCTACGCTGTCCAGCAATGCCTTGACCAGCTCCACTTGGTCGCCACTGCATGACTCATTCGCACAGTAGGCGCTTGACGCGGCCCCCACCGTGCACAATATGTTCGGCATCACTCGCACTATTGCCGTATCCTTGCCCAGGGCGGCCTCGTACTTGGCGATCGGTACACCCGCAGCTATCGAGATTACCAGCCGGCCTTCAATCGCCGGTCTCAGGGCCGCCAGCACCGCGTCGAGAACCTGCGGCTTAACTGCTAAAAGCACGTTCTCCGCACGCCTCACCGCCTCGGCAGCATCGCGGCTCGTTTGCACTCCCAGCTCATCCAGCGCAGCGCGCCGTGAATCATCCACGTCAGCCCCGATGATATCTTCCTTGCCATAGACGGTTCCCGACGCGATCAGGCTCTTAACCAGCCCGAAGCCCATCTCGCCGCACCCGATCACTGCCAGCTTATATGTCTCGCTACCCACCATGAGAAGTCCACATTCCCGTGTCCAAGCCGTTACTCTTGCCGTTCCTCAATGCTGTTTGTAGGACAGGCATCCTTGCCTGTCAATGCCGTTGCCTTCCGCCGTCGCGTTTCTCTGTCTGGCCTTGCTGAGATACGGAGGGCATGCCCTGCGCCTACTCCCCGCTCCCATGCGCTGCACCCAACGCCGAAGCGAACCTGAGCGGAAGCATAGCCTCCGCCACTGCTGGCCGCGCTCTCAGTCCATCGCATCTCGGCCCGCGGTACTCAGAAGTCCTCGGGGACCTCGAGAATACTATCCCGGTCGCGACTCCCCATGTTCGTCCCGCTGAGCACGAGTTTCTCCACCGGCATATCAAAGGGCGAGCAGATGTAAACCCATTCCGCGATCCGCCGCATATAGCCGTTGAGCCCGTAGGTCACTCCGCCCAGAAAGTCGCGGATACGGGTCGCCTCATGCTCCGGCACCGCTTGCAGGTTCAGCACCACCGGCAGCCGATGTTTGATTTCATCCGCCACCGCCGCCGCCTCTTCCATGTCCGACGGCTCCGCCCGGATGATCGTCACACCGGCGAACTCACTTCGCTCGGCACGCAGCGGAATCACTCCCGAATCCCGCTCCCGTCGAGTCTCTTCTGCATGCCCGGGATCACCGTAGGGGTCGTCGTAGGGGGGTTGCGAGGGCAGACCGAGGAAATCCAGCGCACGTGCAATAAGTCCATTCGACATCGAGATGCCTCCCATTCATTCCTGTGATGTGTGCTTTGACTGTTGTCTCGTCATGTGGGATGTCGAAGCGCCTATGTCGTTGATGCCTTCGCATCTACGGCGAAGCGCTGCGCAACTCCCCTGTCTAACTACCTCTGTCAATCAAGCTCTCTATTTGTGATACTCGCGCGGGCCGAAAATCGCTTGCCCAACCCGCACTATTGTCGCACCCTCTGCTATCGCCACCTGGTAGTCCGAAGTCATACCCATGGACAGGTGCCGCAAATTCTCCGCCGCTACACCTTCCTCCGCAAGCCCGTCTCGCAGCTCCCGCAGACGTCTGTAGTACTGCCGACCGCTCTCCGGGTCCTCGCTATACGGCGCTATGCACATCAGGCCCTGCCAGTCGAGATAATCGGCGCCCTCGACCGCCTCCACCAACTCCCCAAGCTCATCCTCCGCAGCCCCGAACTTCGTCTCCTCACCGGCCAGGTCTATCTGCAGAAGTACCGGCTGCCTCCGTTCAATCTGTTCCGCACGCCGGTCCAATTCATCTATCAGTCGCACGCTATCCACCGAGTGTATCAGCGCGCAAAATGTAACCAGATACTTCGCCTTATTCCGCTGCAGGTGTCCGATGTAGTGCCAGCGCGGATCTTCGCTAAGCTCCGCACTCGCAATCTCGTCATGCTTCGCCATCATCTCCTGCGCATAATTCTCGCCCAGGTCCAGCGCACCCGCACTTACCGCCTCCATTATCTCCGCCACGCTGCGGGTCTTACTCACCGCCACAAGTGTCACGCTGCCCGGCTCCCGGCCCGACTCCGCGACCGCTTGCGCTACTTCCTCCTCTACCTGACGCAACCTCTCGGCTATCTGCAACTCAGACATGGCGCAACACTTCGCGCCCCCTTATTTCTCGTCATCGAAGTCAAGCGCCCAATCGCCCAGGTCATCATCTTCCGATTCTTCCTCATCATCCCCGGACGCGGCCTCCGCACTCTCTTCCACCGCCACTTCCTCGTCATCAAGCGACAACTCGGATTCAGCCGCCTCTGTTATCTCTTCCGCCGGCGCCTCGATTTCATCCGCTACGGCTGCCGTCCCCGCAACACTGGGCGTTGTCACCTCATCATCGAACCCTGGCAAGTCATCGGGTATCGGCGGGATCAGGTCATCTGCGCTCAGTTCTCCCTCCGGTAGCGGTGCCGCAACGGCCCGGTCGGATGGCGATATTGCGGCCTCCACGCCGACTGCCGGCTCCACCCCCGCAGCCACCGGCTCCTCGTCAAAGGCCAACTCCTCCTCGGCCGCTACCGGCGCTGGAGGCTCCTCATCAAAGGCCAACTCTTCCTCAGCCGGCACTGGCGCTGGCGGCTCCTCATCAAAGGCCAACTCTTCCTCGGCCGGCATCGGCGCTGGCGGCTCCTCGTCAAATGCCAACTCTTCCTCGGCTGGCGCTGGCGGCGTCAGTTCCTGCTCGGCCTCCTGCTCCAGGTCCAGCGCTGACGGTGGCGCCAACTCCTCCTCTTCATCCTCTAACGTCTCCCCGCGCATTTCCGCCTGTTCCCGCTTGAACTCCTCAAATGCGGCGGCATCCTCTTCGCTCATCTCCTCCTGCTCTTCGAAGTCATCCGAGATGCCGCCTGTCAGCGCATTCGAGATACTCAATGCCATTTCCATTATCCCTGGAATCGCTACCTCTTCCTCGACCAAGGCCGTACCGCAGTACTTGCAGAAGCTGGCCTCCTTGCCGTTTTCCAGACCGCATTCCGGATTCGGGCACGTAACACCACGCCCCTCGACATCGAGGTAGTTCAAGCACATCAAACATGCGCCACGACTTGGCGGGTTCGGGTACCCACATCGCGTACAGTGTTTATCCGCCAAAAGAATTACCGCCCTTCCGGCACATTCCCAGCCGCTCGCCGGCTCATAATATCTCGTAGGCGAGTATAACTCAGCGCGGGGGCCATGTCAAGCTGACCAAACTCCACCCCTCTACCCGCTGCGACTTACAGTTAGCGCCACCTCGCGCAGGCCTTAAGCAACCCTTACCTCCCAGCTTGCTGCCCGCCTTTGCCGTTTGTACTGCCCGCCATCGAGTTCGCCCGGCGACCCCACATGCAGGCTTGCCGCCACCAAGGCCCTTCCCTTACCCCTCCGCCTGCCTCCAGCTACTACGCACGCGGCAGGTGCCGCGCCAGCGAAGTCAGACACACTATCAGAAACACTATCCCCTCCGACCTCAGCAATTCCGCCGGAGCGTCGGCCAGATACGTCTCGATGGCATACGCAGCACGCTCGCTAACTTCCGGCAGGTCCTCTGCGCAACGTATCAGCATCGCCAGATGACCGCACTGCTGGGCGAATTCCTCCTCACGGTCGCCGGCCAGCGCACTTGCTGCCTCCCGCACCGTCTCCATCAACTCCGGGTGCCGTTCCCAGCCCTGCAGGTCGGCCGTCCGCAGCAGCCGCCGGATCCGCGTCATCATCGCTGCCCGCAGCGCCGCTCGTTGCAGTTTATTCGCCGTCGCAATCCGGTAAAAGTGGTTCTTCTCACCAAGCAGCCGGCAGATCCCGTTAATAACCTGCAGCCGCACCACCGGCGTCCTCACCTGCTTCAGACCCGCAAGCGCAGGCTCGATAATGCGCAGGTCATTGGTCCGCGCCCCCGCATCAACCAGTGCCGGGAACAGGTCCAGGTCGAACGGCCCCTCCAGCATCTCCATTAGCGCCTCCGTCGCCGCCGAGCTGTGTACATGCCCCAGTGCATGGACTGCCGCCGTACGCACGCGCACGTCGTCGTCCCCTAGTGCCCTCAGCAGCGGACCGATACTCGCCTCCGCACCGATCTTCCCTAGCGCCTGCGCAGCTTCCGGACGAATGTCGGATTCCTCATCCTCCAGGGCCGCGATCAGCGGGTCCACAGCCTCCTCGAACTTCCCGTCTCCTATACCCAGCGCCGCCTCCGACCGGACTTCATGCGAAACATGCCCTAATGCCGCCAGCAGCCGTTCCACTGCCAGCGGACTCCGCGACCGACCCAGACCACGTATCGCACTAGCACGCGTCTCATCCTCCCGCGCAGACATGTACACCACCGAGTTGTACGCCAGCGACAACAGATTCCCCCGAAACTGACCCAGCACATACCCCGGCGAAGCCGCCGCATCCTCCTTCAGCAGCGCCGCAGTGATCAGCGCTACCCCGAACGCACCCGCCGACAGCAAAAATATCATCTGAATGCTATTGAAGCTAAGACCCCAAAGCACCGTCTCCGTCGCCAGAGCATCCCGCAGAAACCCCGCGATGAACGCTCCGGCAGCAGCACCGATCGCCGCTACCGCCATGAACACACCGAAGTACGCGCTATTTTCCTTTCCCTTCGGCGCTATCTTAAAAAGCATATTGCTGGTTGACACGAATATCCCCGAAAAAGCGCTCCCATTGATGACAAAGATTACCGGCAGCAGCCAGCCGGCATTCTCCTGTGTCGTCAGCGCCCACATCACCGGCGTCGCGATCACCGGAACTCCCAGAAGCTGCATCAGCGGCTTCGAACCGTACCGTTGCGCTAGCGCACCGAAACCCAGGTACCCTATCATCATGCAGAACAGCGCCATATTCGTATAGATCGCTATCAGGCTGTACGGTATCTCCAAGTACTTGATCATGTACACGCCCGAGAACGCCCCACCCATCTGCATCGGCACCAGTCTCGCCACCAGATACACGCACAGCCTCCGGAAAGATGAGTTATGCAGCGGCTCACGCAGACTCCGCCCATAGGCGGCATCCTGAGGCCCCGCCTCCACCGCTGGGTAGTTACTTCTGCACAGTACCACGTAGCCCCCGATACCTGCCAGCCAGCCCACAATGAAGATCGCCAAAAAACCCGCATAGCTCTCCGAGTTGTAATCTATCCACAGCCCGGCCAGGTACAGATGAACCATTGCCACGATCGTCGTCGCACTCATCTGCTTACCTATGAACGGGCCCTGTTCCTCCGTCGGCAACACATGGCTCAGCCACGCGCTGTACATCGGACTCAGCGTGTGACCGATCAGATACGCTACCACCAGACAGCAGGCGATACCCACAAAGCGGTACTGTTGCGGCACGAATGCCATCAGAATTGCCGCACTGGCTATCGTGATTTCTACCGGCCCCAGCGTCAGCAGAAACCGGGGCTTATTCGTCACCCGCCGACCGATGTGGAAGCTGAACGCCTGCCACATTCCAATTAGCCCGCTCAGACCCACCAGAAATGCTATCTGCGCCTCCTTAATTCCGATGGAAAGCGCGTAGCCGGTGAATATCGCCGTCGCCGGCATCGCAATCGGGTTATACAGCGTCCACAGAGCCGGCCCTGCGATGAAGTTCCGCAGTGCTTGCGCGGTAGCTTGCTGGGGGAGAGGTTGCTGTTCAGACATTGCTCTTCAGACTCGTCGCTCAGGTCTCAGTAGTGTACCCGCAGGCTAGCCCTGAGCCGTACTATTCACAAATGGTAGCTCAGCACACCTTCAATATGGTGCCTCGCCATCCGGCTTGCTGTGGCCGTTGCGCCTTTGCCGTAAGGGGGGCCTGTAGCTGCACAGTATTCGCATTGCGCGTACGGTGCCGGGCGGAAAGTTTCCCCGTCTGCGCATCCGACAATGCACACTCGCATGGCGCGTGCGGTGCCGGGCGGCTACCGTGATGAGATGATATTAGTAGCGTGCCCCAGGGAACTTACCGGAGAGCACAAGGAGGACGCGCAGCGCCCTCCTCTTCTCCCCATCCAATACCGAGCCCGCTTTTTGTTGCCCTTGGGTGATTCTGCTCTACTCGTTTGCGTGGTATATCAATAAGCGCACCGCAAGTCAATAGCCCGCAGCGGATTTCTTCCTCACCGGTTCCTCGGCCCTGCCGGGGGCTGCTTGCACGGCGCGCCCCCCTGCCGTTGCCTTCGCCGTCCGCCGTTGCCCCCCATTCCCCGAATCCTTTCCTCACCTGTAGGCGAAGCTCCTTTCTCCACCGAGTGGAGAGGGGGAAAAGTTGGCGGGGATTTCCCCGCCAACTACGGGGTGAGGCCGCAGTTTGCTCTTCTTGCCGCTCCGCGCGCGGAGCGGGGGGTCTGGGGTTTGTGACCCCAGCGGGGAGTGGGGCAGAGCCCCACGACGTTGCCGTCTGCCGTCGGGAGTTGTCGTTGCCGTTGGCCGTTGCCGTTCGCCGTTGCCTCCCATTCCCCCAGTCCTTTCCTCACCTGTAGGCGAAGTTCCCCTCTTCCCGAGGAGAAGAAACTATCGGGGAGCAGCAGTGCCACCGCGCCCGGCGGCAAGGCGAGGATGCCTCGGCATTGTAGGCACGGGCGGAGGAGTGTCCGGAGGTCGCGGCGAACTTGCGGATACTGAGGGCGCGATGAATGGCGCGGAGCCCCATGACGTTGCCGTTTGCCTTCCGCTCCCAGACAGCAATGCGTGCAACTGCATGACTACAAGGACACGACTTCAGGAGGCCACACGATGGGCAAGGCGTTAGTCGTTTGGGGCGGCTGGGAGGGCCATGAGCCCAAGCAGTGCGTGGACATCTTCATCCCGTTCCTGGAGAGCGAGGGCTTCGATGTCCGCCTCGAGAACACTATGGATGTGTACCTCGAAGCCGACTACATGAGCTCCCTGAGTCTGGTCGTGCCGGTCTGGACGATGGGCGACATAACTCGCGAGCAGGAGGCGGGGCTGTTGACTGCGGTGAAGAGCGGCGTCGGCATAGCCGGATGGCACGGCGGCATGGGCGATGCCTTCCGCAATCACACCGAGTACCAATTCATGTGCGGCGGGCAGTGGGTCGCTCATCCCGGCGGCGTAATTGACTATCAGGTCAACATCATCAGGCCGGATGACCCGATTATGGCGGGCCTCTCCGATTTCCACATGCACTCGGAGCAGTACTACATGCACGTGGACCCCGGCAATGAGGTCCTCGCCACCACTACCTTCGGTGGTGAGCACGCGCCCTGGATCGGTGGTACGGTGATGCCTGCGGTATGGAAGCGGCACTTCGGTGCGGGCCGCGTCTTCTACACTTCTCTGGGCCACGTCGCCGCCGACTTCGAGGTCCCCGAGGCCCGCACCATCGTCCAGCGCGGGATGATGTGGGCCAGCGGGTAGCTCGCAGAGATGCGCCCTGGTGATGCTAGCGCCGGCGCTTAGCCCGGTCGTAGAAACGCTTGCGGTCACCTATCTGCCAGACCGTCACGGTTTGCTGCTCGTCGTTTATCTCGTAGCCCACGCGGTAGCTACCCACCCGCACCCGGTAGTCCCCCGATGGCCGGCTCCTAACGCGGGCCGCCCCTGGCGGACGGGGGTCTTCCGCCAACCTGCGGAGTTGCTTCGCCACCTGAACGCGCACTGCTTTCGCGAGCCCTTTAAAATCCTTCTCCGCCGCCGGGGTCATGCGAACCTGATAGCTCACAGGCCCTGCTCCTGCAGCACATCCTCAAGTGGGCGCGTCTCCCGATTAGCCGGGTCTGCCCTTCTTTCGGCCAGTTCCAGGTCCATGCCCTCGTTGACCACGTCCTCGTAGCGGTCCCCTCCTGCGGCCAGCCAGGCGTCGAGGTCGGCTTTGCGGAAGCGCCATTCGCGCCCGAACTTAGCCGCCGGCACTTCCCCGGCGCGCGCCTTGCGAATCAGCGTATCCCGGCTGGTCTGCAGGAACTCCGCTGCCTGCTTAGCCGTCATCACCTCTTGCATCGTAAAACACCACTTTCCTGCTATTCTCCATGATATCCACCCTATTTTACCCCATATTGCCCCTTCAGTCAACATAAAATGATGTTAGCAAGTATCTTGCCTACCCGTTACGCCATAAGTGCGCATTGCACTTCGCCTACCTATGCGATATGATACCATGGCGATACAGCACACATGATGATTGGCTTGCCTTCACCAGCGGAAGGGAACTCCTGCTTTCTGGACGAAATGAGCGGGAAGCTAGGCGCGGCCTCCTCTGGGCCAGCCTGCAGTTGGACGTGATTTGATGTCTAGTATGATACTTCGACGAAGGTGATTGCAGTGCTGCCACAACGCAACGAACTACTGAAGTACCTGAGAAGATGGGTCGGTGTGGTTCGCCCTATTCTCGACAGGACCAGCGCGGTTCTCCTAAATGGCTGGCAAACCGTGGTACGCCGGATGGAGGCAACCAGCTTCCCCTCTGGCATCGCGTACTTCGCCATCGTCGGCTGCGCCTTTCTCGCATTGCACGCCGTCTTGCGCGCCTCATTTACCGGCCCAGTCAATGGGACATCAGCCTGTTACTTGCTCAGCGGCGTCAGTCAGTCGGTAGCAGCTATTGGGGCAATCACATTCGCCGCTCTGTTTGTCAGCCTTCAGATCATTGCCCCACGCGGGGGCATTGCGTTGGCGCCACTAGTGGTGCGCGACCATCGGTTCAAGTTGACGATCTGCGCGCTGATATGGGCTGTCGGCATGCCGCTCGCGCTCCTTCTGTCCGTCCCGCCTAGTGGAGAGTGTCCGGCCTTCCTGCCTATCACTGGTCTTTTCGCCGGGCTGGTAGGGACCATAGTGATTGTCGTGTACGTTTCGTGGCGAGTGAGTAACCTGGATGTGACTTCGTTCCTCGATCAAGCGGACGACCATGCAGGGCCCCTTCTGGATGCAGTCCTGCGCACGCCCGACGAGGAGAGATCCCTTGACAGGATGAGAGAAGTAGTCTCGATGGTCGCCGACCTTGCCGCGGAAGCAACGGAACGAAACGATGCTGGCGCCTTTGAGTCCGCCCTCAAACGTCTGCGGAAGTGGCAGCAAAGAATTGAGAAAGCAGCGGAATACGCCGCTACGCAGGCGACCAATAATAGCTGCTATTGGCATATCGTCGGACAGAGAAGACGGGTTGCGGCCTTTGGCTCGCGACACTATGAGACTGTCGCTGAACACGTATACGGGCACCTCGCCTCAGAAGCAGTTGCC
>CAZCJS010000100.1:0-13962 GCA_964498775.1 uncultured Armatimonadia bacterium | reverse complement strand
CGCCGAAGGCCACCATGCGCTCAGGGTGGTACGCGGTGACCGGATGGCCCGTGAATGCGGTGATGAAGCCGACGGGATCGCCAGCGTCGTTGATGAAGCCAACTACTGCGGCCTCGTCATCAATGTCGCCGGTGTAGTCGCGCCCATAGCGGATGCGATCCTCCTCGCGCATGAACAACGTGGTGCCGTCTGCGCGGCGGCCTTTGCGATTGTACGTAATGCGACGTTCATGGCCGACGGCCCAGTGCACCGTGACGGGCTGCAACCGGCCCCGTATGCTGCGGCATGCGCGCTCTAGCAGCCCGGCCAGTTCCCTGCCAAGTGGCGTGACATTATCCGCTGAGGGCGTATCCTGACCCGAGCAACCTGTGCGGTATGCCTGAAACTGCAGCGACGGCGTGCAGTGGTTGTGAGAAGACAACAGCAGTACGTGCTCGAACGGGATACTCAGCGCAGCGGCGGCGGTCGCACGCAGCAGGTGCGACACGTCCGTCGCCTGCACGCCCATTGACGATGTGATTACGCAGGTGGTCGGGCCGTCACCCTCCAGGACGGTCACCACGGTCTTCAGTGGCCCGATAACTTTCTCAATGCCGGCACCTGTCCGGCTGCTCGTTGGTGTACCGACGGGCGGCACAATATCTACCGAGGCCTGGGCCATTTGGATCATGGAATCACTCTCTCCTAATGCTGGTAGCTTGTTACGCGGGCCATGAAATTGCACGGGCATGCTGACTTCAGAGATACCCCGCACATAACCCGCAGGTATTACGGGCGGTCCTGCAGAGGCATCGCTTACAGCCCCGGAAACATCATTATCCACTCCGCCCTTCGAACGTTTTGGCGTCGCCTGCAATGAGCCTCAATCCAAGTGCGACATTTGCGCCGTTTGCTTACGTCGCATTTTCCCGTATCGGATCATGGTTTCTCAAGCCGTCCTGCGCGGGCAGCAGACAGCAGGATTGTCGGCGCTGTCGGTATCTTCTTACTTTCTTCCTGAGCCAGAAAGGCGGTCAGAGCCAGTTCATACGCCTGCAGGTCCCACTGCGACAACTGCGCCCAGCCAGTCGTCAGCGGGGAGTGTTGATGCGACCCAATGCCGTCAACTCGCGAGGCCATCAGTGGGTTATCCTTGTCCTGGTTCCACATCACCCGCAGCCAGGTATTGACGAAGCGCCCCATATCCTCGTCAGTGAATATCACACCACGCCTTGCCGCCTCAACCGCCAGCTTTACATCTATGTTGCCATAGCCGGTGGATTCGTAGCGGTCGGGGGCGAAGTGATGCATCGGCTCGCCGTACTCGATCCAGTTCGAGTAGCGCCAGTAGTAGGCGTCATTGTCCTCGTCCAGGTATAGGTGGCTTTGAAAATAGCGCACCATCTGCCGGGCCCGCTGGGCTATCAGTGGATGCGCACCTTTGACACCCTCCAGCACCAGCCACACCCGGGCTATCTCGGCATATTGATTGTGGGGTATGAGGCGGTTCGGAGCGCGGCCGGTGATTATCGCCTCGGAACGGTAGGCGCCACCCATTTCGCCCATGTCCTGCCAGTCCCGTTCGCTATTCTCAAACACGTGACGGTTGATGAACTGCAGAAACTCCTCGGCAGCGGCGCCGAATTGCTCCTGCAGGTCGGGGCGTGCCTGCACCGTCTCTATGAAGCGGGCCACCGGATACAGAAACAGTCCCTGGTGGACGATATATCGGGCAGGTTCCGGAGTTTTGGTCCGTACCAGGAAGCGGTCGCCCTGGTGAGTTTGCCCGGTGATGATGAGGGTGAAGGGCTCAATCTGTGTGACCTCGGTCTCGGTGCCGTCATGTTCCAGGCCGTCGGCAACTACGGCATGGGTGTTCCGGTCCACGATTCGGAACCGCCGGGCGCTCTCGAGAAAGTCTATCAGGTAGGTATGGCCCGTGCATTTGACGGCGTCCTCGCGCTTACTGATCTTTTGGACCTCCGGCCCGATTTCAGCAGCAGATACGTTATGCAGACGCTCCGCCCATGCTGCTGCAGTACTGTAAGCGGCAGTATACCAGCTCAGATAGCCGTCTCCTTTAGGGTCGGAAGCGTTGGCCATGATGCGGTGAAAATGCTCGCTGATCTTGGTCAGCCAGTAGGTATCGCCCGTAGCTTCCCACATATTGATATAGGAAGTTATGACCGCCCCTTCGCCCCATCCCAGAGTGCTCGAGTCGGCGCTCTCTGAAAAGCCTTTCCCATCCCGGCGCGCCGTGTCATAGATTTTGTAGGCCTCGGCCAGTGCTGCCACATCCAGGTCAGCAACAACCACCGTCACAGCCATACTCAGGAACAGGCCTGTCATGATCAATTCGCGCATACAGTATCACCTCAGTTTGTATAAGGAGCATCCCAGCCGCTGGTCTAATATGATTGCTCCCATCCTGGTGCCACTTGCCGGGTTGGATCAAGTGCCGAGACCGTCCCGTGGAGCCTGCCCGAATGTCTTAGCTCCAATATTCTCCGTATTAGTTGCCACCCGCATGTTCGACGAAGAAATCCCAGACGCGCGCGCTGTAGTAGCGGTGTTCCTCCGGACCCACATAAAGCTCCAGATTGTCCTTTGCGCCAAAGGCCGCATAGACAGTCTGCAGTTTCTCGTAGGCCTCGTACACGCCCGCTATCGGAAAGATGGGATCCTTTTCGCCGGCGATGACCAGCATCGGTCGCGGCGCGATGAGACCGGCGACATCGTACATCTCGCAGAGGTCCAGCATCCCCGGCGCGTAGTTGCAGTCACAGTGGCGCATCGCCAGAATCGAGGCGCGGAATGTGCAGAAGTAGCAACTTGGCGCGGCCTGAGCGAACCGCGGGTCCATCGCGGCGGAGAAGACCGTGACGGTGCCGCCACCGGACTGCCCGCTGATATACAGGCGGCTGTTGTCCACCTCCTCGAGGCTCCGCAAATAATCCACCCAGCACATACTGTCATACACGCGCATACCGAGAATCGTTTTCCCGACCATAATGGCGCGCATGTTGAGCTGCTGACAACTGCACCCGAGATCGGCCTCGAAGTCATCCTCTAACATCAACTCGCCGAACCCGCGCAATTCCGGCGAGATGGCGATGTAACCTTGCCTGGCCGCCTGCACGGCATAGTCCCGCTCGCCCTTAATCTCGATGGGCCGGCCCTTGACGTCCTGCTCCACACCGGCCGGGATGACCTTACCCGGACCGTGACCGTGTGGGCACAGCACGGCGCCGACGGGCTCGTCAATGCTCTCCGGCACCAACTTGTAGGCTGGAACGATGACCCCGTCGGGCGCAGTCATGCGGATATACTGCCGCTCATAGTCGCCCATATCCCGCGTGCTGAGTATCTCCACCTCGGGTACTGCCCCGCCCGCGTAGTCCACCGCGAGCAAGTCACCAAGCTCTGACCGCAGCTCGGTCTGCCAATCCTCCACGGAGCCCGTGTATTTGTCGAAACTGAGCCGGAGTTCAGCCCTGTCAAGCATTTCCTCGAAGCGGCGATGGAGACTGATATTCGCCTTTTCCATGTTGAGATCTATCCCTTCATCTGTTGGCGGCACGGCTACGGGACAGTAATTCGCCATCTGCGAGCTATTACCTGTATGGGGCACGATCTTACCGCGAGGCTTGGCGATCTCGCCTTCGAGCGATGGCTCGATCCCCCTTCACCCCGGCCATCGCTGCTTGCGGAGATACGGTACGCTATCGGAAACTATCTTGACATTGCCCCGAATAGTCGGCTCAGCTGGAGTGAGATGGTTCTGTCAGAATGGGGACATGAAGCAGGCCAGTTTCATTTGCTCAGCTATTGAGAGCAGTACGGATGGGAGCAGTGCGGAGCAGGATGCCATGTCCTGGAGACAGCCGTGTGCTAGACGTATTGCTTGCAGATGCAGCGGCTGTGATGCGCGGTAAAAAAATTTTTATCACATCGGCAGGGATTCCTTTTGCCGGCGTCAAACTATCCTATGAATTTAACCGGGATGGTGCCCAAAGGGCGTCCCGGAATTGCTAGAGATGGTCGAACACCGTGAAGGGGGCTAGCGTCGTGAGGAAGCAAAAATCTGAGTTCTGTATGGCAGTCGCGTGCACCATTCTTATCATTCTGACAACCTGGGTACTGACCGGCTGTGGGGGAAGCGGGGGACCGGCACTACTACCGCACGATGGTGACGCCAACGGTGGCGATGTGTCATCTGCGGAGACCAGTACGGCCCACTTCCTCGTGGATGTCGCGACGGGAGAAGTGACGGTTACGCATACGGATGCGACCGCCGGCGCCGTGGAGTCGGCGGCTGCGTTTAGCGGCACCGCGGTACATTTTGACAGCACCGTGCTCCATGACCAACCCGGCGATACCGGCTTGAAGGTCCTGGATGTGACTCTGACCAACCGCACCGGTTTCGCGATTGGTCAAAGCCCGGACGGAACGGAGACGGGCGTCCACGTCCTATTCGGGGACATTGTGCCCGTCGCCAGCGCCTCGGACATACGGCACGAGGTGCATGTGAGCACACTTGCAACCCTCCCTCAGCTGCCGTCAGGCGTGGCCGTAGCCGCTGACGGAAGCCTGTATGTAACAGCGCTCCACCAAGTGTTCAAGGTAAGCAACGGCGTGGTCTCGGTGCTTGCAGGGGACACGTTATCCGGGTATGCCGGAGGTGTCGGCACCAGCGCCCGCTTCACGTACCCATTCGGGATTGCCGTTAATCCCGTCGATGGCGCGCTGATCGTGGCAGAGCTGTACGGACATCACATCCGGCGGATTGACGAGACCGGTTCGACGTCGCTGGTGGCCGGAACCGGCACAGTAGGCGGAAAGGACGGCAGCGGCAACGAGGCCCGGTTCAACGGGCCAGCAGGTGTCACCGTGGACTCATCAGGTGTCATCTATGTGACCGAATCGGCCGGACATCGCATCCGCAAGATTGAGTACACAGGTACAGACCCTGCGCAGTCCAGCTCCTACACCGTCAGCACCTACGCAGGCTCAGGCATCGCCGGCTTCGCTGATGGACGCGGCGGCGCGGCACGCTTCAACAACCCGTGGGGGGTGACGATAGATGAAAACGGTAATCTCTATGTGGCCGACGGCAACAACTACCGCATACGCGTGGTTCTCCCCGGTGGGCGAGTAAGCACCATCGCCGGCAACGGCACTGCCGGTACCGCTGATGGCGATGGCGACGTAGCCACATTTGCTAGGCCATACGGAGTCGCGGTGCTACCAGACCGAGGGCGAGGCAGCGCAGTTATCGTCACTGACACAACCGCCCATACCTTGCGTCAGTTGCGCCTGAAAGGTGATGGGACGGCCAGCCCAGGCAGCGCTGCAAACTGGACCGTGCAGACCCTGGCCGGCCAAGCCGGCGTAAGCGGTGCCGCCGATGGGCCCGGAAACGCGGCTCGATTCAACTACCCACGCGTGTTGAGTTCTGATGCCAGCGGCACACTCTACGTACCCGACAACGGCACCTCCAGCCTGCGGTGTGTAGCGCCGAATGAGGGTTTCTTCCCCGTGGGTACACCTGACGGCGGTGCGACGACGGAGAACGTGCAACTCTCCAACGCTGACGGCTGGCTTCCGTACTGTGGAGGCTCGAACAGGCCCTTTGTAGCCTATCCGGCCGTCGGGCGCGGAGCCACCAGTGCGGCACAGACCTGGGCCTTCTCCGTGCCGGAAGGCGTGACTGCATTCGAGTTCACGGTGATTGTCTCAGCACAGACCGAAACTCCAGCTCCGCCCCAAGGCGTTGACGGTGACACCAACGGCGGTAAAGGTTCCAGCCGGGTGCTGGTCCACACTCTCGCCGGTTCCACTACCGGTGTCAACGGCTTCATTGACGGCATGGGAGCCAATGCCAGATTCCGCTGTATCATCGGGATCTCTTGCGACTTTGCCGGCAAC
Source organism: uncultured Armatimonadia bacterium (assembly GCA_964498775.1). Taxonomy (GTDB): domain Bacteria; phylum Armatimonadota; class Zipacnadia; order Zipacnadales; family UBA11051; genus UBA11051. Next base: position 8,055 of record CAZCJS010000100.1, on the reverse strand, counting down.
GCCTATCTCGCCGACGCCGAGAACGACGCCGTCCGTATGGTCACACCAGAAGGCCGTGTGAGTACCATCGCCGGATCGCGAGGCGCCGCTGGCTATACTAACGGCCGCGGGAATGTCGCGGAGCTAAACTACCCGTCCGATCTCGCTGTTGCCGAGGGGGATTTCCTCTCCTCGGCCGGGGGCTGGCCGCCTGGTACTGACGGCGTGCACGTCCTCGTCGCCGATCTGGATAATGACAGGATTCGCATCGTCCGCGGGCCATACACCGGCTGGACCGCGATCACGCCCTGGGAGCCGTGGAACGCCGGCTTCTACCAGGTAAGCACCGTCGCCGGTGACGGCACGTCGGCATATTCGAACGGGAGGGGCGACGCGGCTCAGTTCGGCGCCCCTGGCAGTATAGCCATGGGGCCCGGCGGCATCTTCTATGTGCTGGAGCGCAGCGGCGGCAACCGAGTGCGAACACTGCGCTGGACCGGTGGCGACCCGATGAGTGCTCAGAACTGGGAAGTCAGCCTCCTGGCAGGATCAACGACGGGAGACTCAGGCTATGTCAATGCCACTGGCAGCAGTGCCCGCTTCTACGACCCCAGAGGCATCGCGGTCGGGCCTGACGGGATGGTCTACGTTGCGGACACATACAACGACTGCATACGTAAGATAACGCCTGACGGGGTCGTCTCCACTCTGGCTGGGACGAACATCAACGGGTACGTGGATGCCACGGGAAGCTCCGCGCGATTCTACCGGCCTTGGTCGCTTGACGTCGGGTCGGACGGCTACATCTATGTCGCAGACCGCTACAACTACCGAATTCGACGCGTAAGCCCCGCCGGTGTGGTCACCACCGTCGCGGGCACGGGCTCAACAACCCGAGATGACGGTCGCGGAGATGTGTCGGGCCATCAGGATGACCTGGGGATAGCGGTTGGGCCCTCGGGCGATCTCTATATCGGCGAGGCTGAGTGCTTGCGCGTCATCGAGCGCATCATTGACGTCGGAGATTTCGGCGTCGGTGATTCCTGATAGCAGCTCATTCGACGAAGAGTGACGCCGCGGCTCTATGTTCGACATGGCTGCAGCATACCTGTCGGCGCGGACTTGGTGGCTGAAGGCTTCTAAGTCGAAGAGGTTGACGATGCTGCGACTATGTCCATCAGCATGAGTTGCAGGTAGTGTGCTGCGAAACGTGTGGAGTGTGTTGCTGTCACGAAGTTGAGCTTCTAAGAACAGGCGGGTATGAGGCTGAACTGCAATCACTGTGTGCTCGCAGTTCAGCTCACCCTTCGGCCTGGCATGTACTGCTTTGCCTGTTGCTCAAGCCGTACCACGTTGTTGCCATGAGTGAACTCCTGCGGCCAAGCCCCTGCTCCCACTTGTGCGGATGAGATGACGCTACTCCAGGCCCCACAATAAAGGAGGAAATGCCAATGTTGAGGAGAAAGGGATTCACGCTTATAGAATTGCTGGTCGTAATCGCCATAATCGCGATCCTGGCGGCCATTCTTTTCCCGGTCTTTGCTCGGGCACGCGAGAAGGCACGCAGCGCCGCATGTCTATCCAATGTCAAGCAGCAGGCGCTGGCGGTGATGATGTACGCCCAGGACTACGACGGAACGCTTCCATTCATGCAACAGAAGAGCACGGTATTCTGGAACCAGTGGCCTGACGGCCCGCTCCAGCCCTACGTCAAGAACGAGAAGATCTTTGTCTGTCCCAGCGATCCCGTACGCACTGAGAACTACGGCTACAACCAAAGATGCGGTTACCTGCCCGGCGACTACTTCGACCCGGTCCGCACCGGGACGATGTATGAGGGTGTCAGACTGGCAGAGTTCAAGGTGCCGGCGGAGTTCATGCTGCTGTGCGATGGGCCTACCAGCAGCACCTACAAGCACGGCTGGAACTACATCTGGACCGATCCCGACAGTCCCTATCATTACTTTTATCCGGGGTGGCACAACACCGGCATCAACTGTGCCTTCGTTGACGGTCACGCCAAATGGCTCAACCATGATACATGGATAGCGAGAGAATACGGCGGGCTTACCTATTGGACCCTCAGCAGCCAGCCTTGATGCAAAGACTCCGGCAGATGAGGCTAGTTAGGACGCGATGGAGGCTATCACTAAGCAGGTTTGCAGCTCGGTTCTTGCGGGGCGTTGCGGTCTGAGGGATTTTTCCGCTCCCTGCGAAGTAAGCTAGGAGGAATTAAGATGCGTACGATTGCAGTTATTGCAGCAGCGCTGGCAATGGCTATTTGTGTCACCTCGGCGGCCCAGCCTGCCGGAACGGTCGTCACATACAAGTCCGGGGCGAACCTGGTTGCCGCCGCGCAAATCCAGGTATCCTCGGCGGCCGGCAAACCGGGCCAGAAATACTCCTACGAATCGCTCAATGATGAGGACCTCAGAACCTGGTGGGCGAGCGGCGGAAAACCGAAACTGCCCCAGTGGATTAAGGTCTCCTTTGACAAGCCGCAGAATCTGGACACAGTCGTCATCCTCCTGGCGGACAACCCGAGCATATACACGAACTGGAAGCGCGTCGAAATCGAGTTTGCCGACGGCACTAAAGTCACCGAAGAGTTGCCCGACGGCGTCGGCCCGTTCATACTCAGATTCCCTCAGAAGACGGTCGAGTGGTTCCAGATAAACATCATCGAGGGCCATGAGCAGAAGGTGTACTTCACGGCGCGAGAAATCCTTGCCTTCCACGATCCGGACGCCCACGTCGCCGTCAGAGTCCCGCCAAGAGAGAGGTGGAAGCACGTGGACCTCACTGAGACCGGCCGACAGGTCCATCCCTGTGTTTATATCACTCCGGAAGACGTGGCCACGGCCAGGGCAAATATCGAGAAGCACGAGTGGGCGAAGAACTATGCGGCCGGCATTGTCGCCGCCGCGGATACCGTGGTGGACAAGGACGCCGAATGGATACGTGAGAATTGTCCGGAGAAGGGCGCTGCCTTTGCCTATGGCTCGACGGGTTGCCCAATCTGCTCGGCGGGTTGGGGCACCTGGGGCGGCGCCAATTGCAGCTTTGACAGGCCCGGGACGGTCAAGTGTCGCAACGGCCACATCCTGCCGGACAAAGACCATCCGGATGATGGCACCGGTTATGTCGCCGAGGACGGCCGTACTCACTACTTCATTGGCTCTTACAATGCCTGGGTTGTCGAGACCTACCAGAAATGGTGCTCCTACCTGTCTTTCGCCTACACGATGACCGGCGAGGAAAAGTACGCGAACACCTGCGGCGTACTCCTTGACGCCATCGCCGAGATCTATCCCTACTGCGATAAAGGCTCGTGGGACTATGCCGGTCACAGCGGAACAGGCGTATCAGGGAGGTTGTGCCGGCCGCAGTATCAGACTGCGCGCGTCCTGGTGACTCTGGTCAACTACTATGACGCCATCTACAACTCGACCACGCTGGATGAGCCGTCCTTCGTCGAGGGCATGACACGCCGCCAGAACATCGAGACAAACATGATGAAGAACGCCGCGTGGTACTGCTATGAGAAGTCCCTGGTGGGCGGGATGCACAACGGGGAGGCTGACTATATCCGGGGCGCGTTGGCAGTTGGTTGTCTCCTCGGCATCGAGGCCTATGTGGACTGGGCGGTCGAGGGGCCCTATGGCATCCATGTGATGGTCTACAATAACGCCGACCGCAACGGCCGCTACACGGAGACGGCTCTCTGTTATGCGCTCCACGCCCGTAGCTTGTACCTGACCTTCGCCGAGCCGCTGTACAACTATCGGAGCGAGAAGTACCCCGACGGGCTCAACCTCTACGATGACCCGGCCTTCCGCGCCTTCTATGTGCTTCCGAAGCTATCCATGGACTGCATCGGCCACTGGCCGCGCTATGGCGACTGTGGGCCGGACAGCACTCACGTTTACCCGCCGGACCGCATCTTCGATGCCACCGACTACATGTATGCGGAGAGGATCGCGCTACGGACGACCGACCCCCAGGTGGAGGAGGAATTCGGCGCGCTGGTCAACTTTTTCGCAGGGGAAAGTCTCGACAAGGTCCGTGCCGGTTCCAGCGACAAGCAGTGGCTGCTGTTCCATGCGGACAGGGCGCCGGAGACAACCGCACCAATCCCGCAGCGACTGCAGCGGATGATCTCTGAGACGCGCTTACTGGGCCAGAAGGGCATGGCAATCCTGCGCACACCAAACAGTCAGATGGCCCAGGCGTGTCTGCTCCGCTACGGGCCGGTACTCAACCACGGTCATTACGATGACCTCAACATCAACTACTTCGGGCTGGGCTACGAACTCACCTACGACCTCGGCTATGGTAACGGCTCGACTCACACCCAGGTCGGCTGGGGCAAGCAGACGGCATCACATCAACTCGTGCTGGTGGATGAAGCCTGTCAGCTCGTGGGCGCGGGAGATGACACGGGCGGCAGCCTTCATCTGCTGGCCGCGATGCCCGGGATGAAGGTCGCCGATGCCGACTCCAATGAGTGCTACTTCTCCCGCGGCGTGGAACTTTACCGCCGCATGATCGCCCTCGTCGGCAACGGGCCGCGCAGCTACCTCCTCGACATCTTCAACGTGGAGGGCGGCCATCAGCATGACTATATGGCCCACTCGCTTTCCATGGACATCGACTTCGAAGGCCTGACATTCGGAGAACGCCAGGAGGGCTCAGTGGCGGGTCCGGAGTACAACTGGGGTGAGCGCCAACTCAATGACGGCTACGTCAGCGGCGTCCCCCACACCCCCTACTGGCGACCACCTCCCGCTAATGGGCTAGGTTTCATGATGCACCCGCGCACTGCTACTCCCGCCGACACCTGGTCGGCAACATGGAAGCTCCCGGAGGGCGGCAACTACTTGCGCCTCAGCGTGCTCCCGCAGGAAGGCACCGAGGTCATCAATGCCTGGGCCCCCGGCATATACCCCCACAACCCGAAGGCCGAACACGTTATCGCCCGGCGCAGGACCGACACCGAATCGCTCAAGAGCACATTCGTCACCATCCGCGAACCCTATGGCCCCGAGCCGGCCGAAATCGGGGGCATTTCGGCAGCCGACCTCATGTCAGTAGTCAGTACCAACGACGGCGTCATCAAGTACCTCGGCGGCTACGACATTCTGCTGTTCCAGGCCGAGGAGTTCGGCGGCGCAGTCCATTTCGACCTCGATACTCCGCTCGCCGGTGAATACTACCTAATCATCACCCCATACATGTCTCCCAACTACGGAGCGGTGCAGTTCTCTCTCGATGGCAAAGACATCGGCGAGACGCTCTCGCTCAACAACGAGGCGGTCAAACAGGGCGTGACGCAGATAATGGGCCCGGTCGAATTGGAGGCCGGCAAGCACCGCGTCACCGGCACCACCGTTGCCGCCACAGGCGGACAGCCCTGGTTCTCCGTCAAGTCAATGAATCTGACGCCAGAGAAGCCTGAGCAAGTGGAAACAGAAGTCGCGCCATTCATCAAGTCCGTCGAGAAGCTGCCGGCGCCGGATGGCACGACCGCGCTGATGGTCCGCCATGTCAGCGGCCTGGTGGATCGCTTCTTTTACGGCGGGACGCCTGCCGCGAAGAACCGCTTCGACGCCGTCGAGTTGGATGGCTGTTTCGGCCATGTCCGCAATGACGCCGACCAGGTGGCGGAAGCGCACCTCATCGGCACATCACTGGCAACCCCTGGGTTCAAGATGCAGCTGGCTCACGGAGAGTACCGTGGCAAAATCATGCAGATTGACTACCACAAGAACCTCGTCTATGTGGATACGAACCTACCTTCTGACGGACGCCTTGACTATCAGACCGTTACCTTCTCGAACCCCGCTTACTCGCGCAACACCGCCTACACTATCCATGCTGTCGGACGCGAGGGTGACCGGTCGGTGCTGGACCTGGGCGATCAGCGGATCATCCTCGGGCAGGGCATGATTGACGAGGATCCGCTCACAGATACGCGGTTAACAAGCCTGATACCGCACGACTATGCCCGCAGCTTGACAAGGCGCGGGGGCGGATTCTTCGCCGGCAAGCTGCTCTCCACTCTCGACTGGGAGCGCCAGACACAAATCACTCATGCCGAATATGGCCAGCCGATGACGGTAGATGTAGTATCATCGGCGGGCTTTGCCGCGGGCGACAGGTTCTACTACCTCGACCTGCAGGCGGGAGATGAGTTCCTGATCCGCAACTGGGCGGCTATAACCATCGGCCGCACGGGAAAGCTGCAGGTCACGGCCACCGACGATGTCACCGTCGAGCTAGACGGGAAACAACAGAAAACTCCCTGGGAACAACCGGGGTAAGGTCAATGGAATTGCGGGGATCATAGCATGTCTCGGGAATTGAATCTGCAGCTCGGCATCAACGGAGCGTTCATCACCCGGCGTTGGGAACAGCCGGAGAACTGGATGCGCCTGACGAACGAGCTCGGCTATCCGGCCCACGAGTTCTGCGCGGATGTCATTGACCCGTTCTTCTCCGGGAATCGTGACTACCAGCTCAAGACCGCCGGCGAGGTGAAGGCCGCCGCCGAGAAATACGGCGTCCATATCACCGATATTTATACCGGCGTCGCCACCCACCGTTTCCACGGTCTGTCACATTCTGACGAGACATGCCGCCGGCGCATGAAGGAGTGGCTCTATGCGACCATGGACATCGCCCTGGCGATGGGCACTGACCGCATCGGCGGCCACTGGGACGCCATCTCCGTCGAAGTAATGGAGGCCGGCGACGGCCCCTACCAGGCGGCTGTGGACCGCCTCTGCGACACCTTCGTCGAAATTGCCGAAGTCGGCGCCACCAAGGGCATGACTGCCATCTATCTCGAGCAGATGTATATACCATCAGAGGCCCCGTGGACGATAGACCAGGGCGAGTATATCCTCATCGGGATCAACCGGCAGAAGCCTGCCATACCCGTGTATCTGACCGTGGACGTGGGCCACATGGCGGGGATGTGCTACGGTCTGGAGGGTGAGGACCTCGACCACCTTGCATGGCTGCGACGGCTGGCGCCCTTCGCCGAGATCATCCACCTCCAGCAGACGACGCCGGAAGCCTCGCACCATTGGCCGTTCACCGAAGAGTACAACGCCAGGGGCCACATTGAGATGGAGCCTATATTGGAGGCGATCCAGGCCGGCCACGAAGACGTGGCCCACAGTCCGGTCAATGAGTACCTCGAGCCGGTGGACAAAACCTTCCTCATCGCAGAGATAATCCCCGGCTCGACGAAGAACGAGGACGACCTGTTGGCGGAGTTGGCGATCAGCAGCGACTACCTCAAGCAATGGCTCCCGGACGGCGAGCTCAAGCTGACGGTGTGACGAGGGCGAGGTAGGAGCCGACCCGAGGTGCGCGTCACTGCTCCTCGATCGTCCCTCCGCATACCAGCACATCTCCATCGTAGAGTACGCCCGCCTGCCCCGGTGCGCACACTTGGGGCGTCGCCAGCCGCACCGTCGCCTGATCTCCGGTCACGGTTAGGACTGCCGGCACCGGTCGCGTCCGGTAGCGCACCTCGAGCTGTCCGCTGATACTTGCGCCATCTGCGGGCGCCGCCACCGACACCCAGTTGACATCGCCCAGACCACAACTGCTGCTCAGCGCCGCCTCACGCGGGCCGACGATAAGCGTGTTGCTCTCAGCATCCTTGCGGATGACGAAGAGCGGCTCACTGTGCGCGATCCCCAGTCCCTTACGCTGCCCGACGGTATAGAGTGCCAGTCCTCCGTGCCAGCCCAGTATTTCTCCGGCCCTGTCGAGTATCGGCCCGGGAAGCAACTCCAGCCGCTCCGCCAGGAATTCTCCGTAGTCCTCTGCAGCCACGAAGCATAGGTCCTGACTCTCAGGTGTTTCGGCTTGCGGCAGACGCGCCTCAGCCGCCAGTTGCCGCACCTGCATCTTCGTGTACTCGCCGAGCGGCAGAACCGTACGAGCAAGCTGCTCCTGGCTCAGCCGACAGAGCATGTACGATTGGTCTTTGTCGGGGTCCACCCCCCGCAGAAGCCGGTAACGATCATCGTTCTGACGAACCCTTGCATAATGGCCGGT
>CAZCJS010000099.1:0-14037 GCA_964498775.1 uncultured Armatimonadia bacterium | reverse complement strand
GCTCTGGCCGAAAAGGGTCAATACCCCGCGATAGATATCAACGCGAGTATGTCCCGTGCGATGGCGCGGGTGACTGATGAGAAGCACTGGCGGCTTGCCGAGAAGGCTCGGCGTCTGCTGCGTGCGTACGCGGAAATCGAGGATCTCATTGCAGTAGGGGCCTACGAGCCCGGTGGTGACCCGTGGGTGGATGCCGCGGTCGCCATCAACGACCGGATGAGGGAGTTTCTGACCCAGGGAATGGGTGAGCGGACGGAGGTCGAGGAGGCACTTGCGGGCTTGCGGGATGTGCTGGATGTGGCTGATGAGATAATTGATGGCAGGGTGGACGCAGACTGGGTGGGCACATAGGGGTGCTACAGTTTTGAAGAAGTCAAGGAAGCTGGGGCGGATCGCAAAGTACTACGCGGCACAACACGACAGGCTCGAGTTGGCCAAGCGGCAGGCTGAGAGCGAGATGCGTCGGGTACAGGGACGACAACAATGGCTGTGGGCACTCGGCGAGGAAGTTCGGCGTGCGGAGTGGCCGACAGACGGGAATGCCGCATGGGTGAAGCTGCGTGGGGGGTATATTGGCAAAACGGATCAGGAAATGCGAGCCCTGGTGGCAACCGGAGAACAACTGCGTGTCGCCGTCGCGCGGCAGACGCGGGGGCTGCGGCGGAGTTCGGGCCGGCAGCGTGGCATCGCGAACCTACTGAGGGCTGCCGAGGGCGCTGAGCAGAGGCGGGAGGACAGCTTGCAGCAGGCGGAAGCCGATCAGAGAGCAGGAATATCGCGTGAGCGAAGAGATGAAGACAGATGAGAGCTAGGGCAGGGGATGTGCGCCCGTTGATGATACCGGCTGTGGACGCGCCCGGGCATCTGGACAGGATCGCCGTGCGGCGATGGGCAGACCTGTTGGTGTCCGAATGCGGCTCACGGCTTGCGGAAAGCGCGTCGCTTGCTGCCCAGAATATGAGTTGCACGGTAAGCATTCTGCCCAGCGCCGACTACTGGCAGCGGCCCGCTGATGCGACGCTGCTCACTGTTCGTTGGGGAGCTGTGACTGGCAGCGTGGCCATTCCCGTGTCTGTGGCACTGCCGCTGGTTGCTCGCTGTCTGGGCTATGAGAGGACGTTTTCCGATCTGCCTCCGGGGCCTCTCGATTCCGAAATTCTCGGCGCATGGTTGGGGCCGGTGATAACGTGGGTGGAGAAGAGAGCAGGGCTGGACCGCGTGACTGTGAGCCCTGCGGCAGAGCGGGAGGCAGTGTGGACGGAGGCAGTGTCGTTGGTGCTGTTTCAGTTCTCGGTCAGCGTGGGTTCCCAACAGGGGACGTGGCACCTGGTGATACCCTGGGGAGCTCTGCGCGAGACGTTGCAGAGAGAAGCCGTCGAGGTCGCGGAGCGCGATCGCATCGAGGCGGCCAACCTTCGCGGAATTCAGACCTCTGCTGATGTCATCATCGCCGGAGGTGTAGTCGCATTGCGAGAGAGCTTCCAGTTTGAGGTGGGTGACGTGGTGGCTCTGGATGCGGATGTGAGCAGTGGCGTTGAATTGTGGGTCGGTGATCGTTGCGTAGCTAGCGCGAGGCTGGGAGCGAACAAGGGCCGGTGGGCTGTGAGGATATCGGAAACGCACTGGTCGCAAATGTAGTCGGGGCAGAGAAGCGGGCTACACAGGGGAGATTGCCAATGACCGAAGAGAGAGATGAAGCAGGCAGGGATGGAGTGGATAAGGAGAAGATGCCGGCAGAGAAACCCGGGCAGGAGCCAAGTGATGCGGGCACTGTGCTGAGCCCGCTGGTGCTCGCTGCGCTCGGTGAGATGGAACTACCCGTTGAGGCGCGTGTCGGTGCTGCTCGCATCACGCTTGGGGAACTGCTCGAATCCGGTCCGGGGACTGTACTGGAGCTTGATACCCCGGTTAGCGGGCCTGTGGACCTACTCGTCGGTGGGCAGCTTGTGGCCCGTGGGGAACTGGTGTCGATAGATACGCAGCTAGGGCTGCGGATCGTGGAGATCGTCGCGGGGAGTGGCGCTGATGAGGGCTGAGAGGGTGCTGATGGTTGTCGTGGCGGTGATGTCGTCAGGCCCCGGATGGTGCCAGCAGATGCCGGCCCCGTTGCCGCCGCCGTCAACCGGCCACTACCTGCTGAAAGCGATCGGCAGTCTGCTCATCGTCATCGCTCTGATCCTGCTGACGTACTACGCGCTTAGGAAGCTGTCGTGGCCACAGCCGGGGGCTTTGATGAGCGGGCCTGTGGAACTCCTCCAGGTACTGCCGGTGGAGCCGGGTCGGCGTATCTATGTCATCGGTATCCGGGATCGGGCCTACATCGTCGCCTGGTCGCAGGATGCCGTGGCGCTGATCGGGGAAGTAGAAAGGGCAGAGGTTGATGAGACACTCAGCGAGAGTCTCGGCGACTGACGGAGCGAGTAAGACCGTGGTTGTTGTGTGTACTGCGGCGCTCTCTGCGCTGGTTGCCGGTCCTGCCGGTGCGCAGGAGGGGCTGACAGTGGACTTCGGAGCAGGTGACTCCGGCGGTTACGGACGGCTGCTGTTGCTGTTTGCGGCAATCGCTCTGGCACCGGCCGTACTGGCAGTGGTGACCAGTTTCGCTCGGATCGCGATCGTTTTGTTCTTCTTGCGCGCAGGCCTGGGCTCCAACGAGATACCGCCGAGCGTCGTCATCATCGGCCTGGCGATTTTCCTCACACTATTCAGCATGTCGCCCCAAATGAGCGGTATTTACTCAGACGCACTGGTTCCGTACATGGCCGGGAATCAGCAACTGGATGCTTCGGCGAGTATTTTTGTGGAGCACTTACGTGGCTTCATGGGGGAGCGCACCCGCGCCTCTGATCTGGCGGTGTTCGCAGAGTTCGCTGCTGAGCCGGCCGCGGGCGAGGTGACGCCGATGAACACCGTGGTGCCGGCCTTCATCATCAGTGAACTGCGAGCGGCATTTCTTGTCGGTTTCATCATCTACTTACCGTTTGTCATCATTGACCTGGTAGTGGGCAGCACGCTAGCGTCTATCGGGCTTCTAAGCCTCCCGGCACCGGCAATCGCTCTGCCGTTCAAGGTGCTGCTTTTCGTCATGGTTGATGGGTGGGCGCTACTGACGCACTCGCTGCTGGCAACGATACTCTGAGGGTCGCTGTGGGCGGTACTTGCTCCTTGAAATACAGCGAGGAAGAGCGGGAATGGATACGAAGGGGTGACCGGCGGCAAGAGAGCAATCCGTTGATGAATAGCGGACTGCTCCCTGGATGTGTGGACTGTGGGCAGCGGCTTTCAGCGGGTCAGTCGAGCTACCGGCGTTGCATTCGGTTAGGGCGTGTAGTCAGTCGCGTTCATGAAGACATGGAGGCGGAGGTACTCGCCGGCGAGCTTGAACTCGAGGTCAGCCTCCGTACTGAACGGGCCACAGTCCTTGGCAATGTTGTTTTTGACCACGCCGGTACATGCCCCAGTGGAGCCTTGGAAGTCAATGGTCGCCTGGAGGTGCTGCACCAGGGTGACCCACTCGCGGACCTCCCCGAGAAACTTCTCAGGAGCTCGCCACTGGATGCCGCAGGTAGTTTTCCTACCGCTAAGCGTTTCGTTGTTGCTGAAGAAGGGCATGGTGACAAAGGGCATGGAGTTGTCTGAGGCCTCACCGGTAACGATGGGGACACGCAGATAGGGCTGCGGATTGGGGACGAGTATCGCAGGACCGGACTGGGTTCCGGAGGCGGTGTGTACTATGCTGGTGACCGTGGTACCATGGCCACGCGACTCGAAATAGGCGTTCCAGTTTTGGAGGCCACCGTCGGCGGCGAAGAGGTAATCGGCGTAGTCGCGCATTGTGGAGCCTGCGGGGATGTGGAGTCCGGGAGCACCGCGTCGCGGAAAGAATGTGGTGACCGTGCTGGTTCGCAGGGCATTAGCGGCTATCAGGGGCGCAATCTCGGTGGTGTAAACAACGTTATTCTCCACCTTGCGAGTAGATACCCCTTGCGTATCCTGGCGGTATCTGCCGTAGTAGGTCTCTACGTGGAAGTCATAGGTCCATTGCGCTCCTGTTGCCAGAGGGAAGAAGTCGCCGGTGAGCGTTTTGGGTGGGACATCGTCCCCTCCACAGCCGCCGCAGACAACGATCACGCTGATTGCCAGGAGAGTGAGCACAGTGCAGTTACGCATGGGTCCCTCCCAAAGAGATGCGAGTTGCCGCTCGGAGTTGCTGACTGCTGCTATTATTGCACATGGAGCTATGTCAGTCAACGTGGAGAATTCGCATTCCGTCGAATATGGGCTGTGCCGAAAGCGAGTTGAATTGACATGAGCGTGACAGATGCAGTGGAACTTTTGCGCCAGATGTTACTTGTCGCGCTTTACCTGAGCTTGCCGCCGGTTGCTGCAGCGGCTCTGGCGGGCTTCGCTGTCGGCCTGCTGCAGTCTGCCACGGGACACAACGATCCCACTGTGTCGTTCTTCCCGCGACTGGTGGCGGCGGGTGCTGCGGTGATGGTGTTCGGGCTGTGGATGGTGGCTTTAGCGACGGACTTCTGGTACAGGCTCTGGACAAGCCTTCCCGAGCTAATCGGCTAGCATGTAGCCGCAGGGATTGCTGTGACTGGGATTGCTGCCTGATGGAAGCACTGACAATGGCATTGCCGCTCTGGGGTCTTGTTTTCGCCCGCGCTGTGGGAGTTGCTCTGCTCGTGCCACCCAGCGGGGTCAGACAGGTGCCGGTCAGTATCAGATTTGGTGCGGCGGCCGTCATTGCGGTTCCACTCTACTACGTGGCCGGCGAGAGTGTTCCCGCCACTGCAGACCTCGCCACATACGCACTGTGGGTGGCGAGGAACCTGGTCGTTGGTATGGTGCTTGGCGGGGCGGTGGCGGCGGTTGTGTGGGCGTCGGCGATGGCCGGGACCTACGCCGATAGATTGGCCGGTTGGTGGGCCGCACCGACTGAGGCAGGACCTATCGGCTCGATTTTTTACTTTCTCTGTGCGACTATTTTTGTACTCATTGACGGCCACCATGCCGTGCTCGCGGCTCTGGCGGGCTCATTTCAGGCAGTGCCGGCCGGCCCGGGTGCGCTGGCGGGGTTGGCACGCGAGGCGCTGATCCTGTTACCGGGCAGGATGTTTGCGGCTTCACTGCTGATCGCGGCTCCCGCTCTGCTGGCTGTGCTCATCGCACGGGCTCTGCTTGCGGTGGCCGAGCGCGTCTCCGTCGAGTTGGCGTCTTCGGGGCTCAATGCTGTGACTGCGCCGCTAGTAGTGTATGTCGCCGTCATCGCAGCGTTGCCTGCTGTCGCCTACGTAGCCCTGGAGCAGTTCCGCGTGGTACTGGAACAAGTTGCGTTGCTGATTGGCTGAGAACGGACGGGATTTCTGAGAGGAAGTTATGGCAGAGCAGTCGCCGAAACGGTACGAGCCGAGCTCCCGCAAGCTGCAGTACCTGCGGAGTCGCGGGATTCACGGTTCCAGTCCGATGTTCTCGGGTCTGCTGGCGGTGTTGTGCGGCGGCCTGGCCGTTGTGGTATTCGCCAGTTACGGCATCATCGGCCCGCTCACTGAGTTGCTGCGGACGGGCCTGAGCGGTTCCGAGATGGGCACTGAAGAAATGGTGCAACGTTTTGGGGACGGCATGGCCGTGGCTGCCCGCGCTGTTCTTCCGGCCGGCCTCGGCGCACTTGTCGGCTGGTTTGCGGGCAATACCCTGCAAACAGGCTTTGCGCTGCGGTGGCCCGGCGCGAGCAGCGAAGGCCCGCGCTACTACACCATACCGAGGCAGGGCCGGGGCGACATAGCGGTTAGAGCAATCCTCGCGGTCATGCTGCTTGTCGGCAGCTTTGTAGCGATAGTTGGGGTATGCGGGGCCGCTGCAACGAGCGCGACTATGCCGGGGCAAGGTCTTGTGAGCGCCTGCTTACGGCCCGTTCTTAGCAGCTTCATCCCGGTGTTGGGGGCGGTGATCATTCTTGACTTGGTCTGGTGCCGGTACAGCTACATGAGCGCGGCCGCGATGAGCGAGAACGAACACCGCCGAGAGGCACGCGAAAGCGGCACGAACTGGCTGACGCGGTGGCGGCGTGACAAGGCGCGTCGGGACGGAGGTAAAAGATGAGGGTCGGTCCGCATCTCTCGGTTCAGGTGATTGTTGCCGCAGTGGTTGCAGGGGCGATGTTAGTACTCATCGTTCCGCTGCCGGGTTGGCTGCTGGATTTGTTGGTAGCGGCGCATCTCGCCGTCTCGCTGGCGGTCTTTGCATTGGCACTGCTGGTAGGCAGACCGGCGCGGCTCAGCGGGCTGCCCGGGCTGATGGTCGTGTCGAGTCTGACGCGGGTGGTTTTGGCACTGGCCGTCGCCCGCAACATCCTGCTGGGTGGCGGCGGCGGCGAAGTGGTGTCGGCGCTTGGAGGGATGAGTGCGGGTAGCGGCTGGTTGACAGGCATCGTCGTCGTCCTGATGGTGGCTCTGATAGACCTGCTGGTTATCGCCGTAGGTCTGGTGCGGGTGTCGGAAGTGCTGGCCCGGTTTGCTCTGGATGCTCTACCGGGCAGGCAAATGGCAATTGACGCGGCAGTTGCAGATGGTCGCATTAGCGCCGAGGAGGCCTCTGCGCGGGCGCAGGAGGTGGATGCCGAATGTGGCTTCTATGGTGCCATGGACGGGGCGGCGCGGTTCCTGCGGGGTGACTGCATTGCCACCATCATCATTGTCGCGGCGACGCCGATAGTAGCGGTGCTAATCGGCGGGAGTGGTGCCGCAACAGCCGCGGGCGGACTGAGCTCATACCTGCAGATGACCACCGGGCACGGCCTGGTGATACTTCTACCGGCTTTGCTGGTCGGCGGTGCGGGCGCAATCGTCCTCGCGCGCTCCGGTAGCGACAGGGTCTTTGGCGCAGAAATTGCAGAACAACTGTTGGTCCAGCCCGTAGCACTTGCGGCTACCGCCATTGTCCTCTTCGTGGTCGCTCTACTTGCGCCGGGGGGACGCCTGCCACTCATAGTGGTGGCGGTGGCGATCGCGGCGGTAGTAGTTATAGTCGGTAGGAGAGCGGCCCGGGAGTCGCCGGCGGAGCCGCAAGCGCACCAGCCACGGGGGAACCGCGTCGAGATCGGGCTGGGACTAGTTCAGCTTATTCAGGAGGCAGATTTCGGGGCGATGCTTAGCCAAATGCGTCAGCGAGTTCAACGCACCGTGGGCTTCGAGATAGCGCCCTTCGTGGTTGCCGACAACGGAGAGTTGGGTATGCAGCAGATGGCAGTAGTGGCTGATGGGCAGCGGATTGCTCTCTGCACGATTCGAGCGAGTCGGCTGCTGGCGGTCGGATACTGCGCGCCAGATGTAGCTGAAGCAGAGCGGGCTGAATGCGGGCCTCACATTCTGGGTACCTGGATTCGGTCTGACGACGAGGTTGCTGTTCGCAGCCAGGGCACCGAGGTGCTCACTCCCAGCGAGGCGCTGCTGCTGGCTGTGCAAGACCGGCTGGTTGCATGCGCGGACCGGATCTTTGACACGCAATACGCAGCTGACATGCTGGAAACGTTGGCGCAGACGCATCCGGCTGTGGTCGCGGCTGCACAGGCAGAAGGTATAGACGCGATAGCGCTGGCTAACATCGGCTCGGCATTGCTTGCGGAGGGCATCGGGTTGCAGGATACGGCGAGGATTGTGCAGGCTGCCGTCGCGAGCTTGCGAGAAGGTGTTGGGCAGCGGGATCTTGCCGAGAGCGTCCGCGGGCAGTTACCAGAGCACATCTGCCGGGTGGCGGCTCCGGACGGCGAGATTCTGTCGATCGAGATGGAGCCCGGGGTGGAGCAGCAACTGCTCGCCTGCTATGACAAGGGGCAACTGGCGATTCCGCCGCAACTTGCGCAGCGCTGGCTGGGACTGCTTGCCGAGTACGGCCGCGAGGCAGTTGGGCGCAACCATCCGATAGCGATTCTCTGTGGCAGTGAGGCGCGGCCGGCCGTCAGCAAGCTGCTCTGCGGGAGTGGTCAGAAGTTATTGGCGATTGCGTACGATGAACTGCAGCCAGGTTATTCGGTGCAGCGGCTGGCAACGATCACAGAAGTGGAGCTTTCGGAACACCAAGCGCCTAGTCACGATGGCGAGGAGTGATAGGTTTGAGGCAGACCAAGGCCGTCGCGGGGGGAAGTCGGCCAGGCGGACTGAGTGCTCGGGAGCAGCTGATCACCGAGAACGTGGACCTCGTGCACTATATCGTCGGTCGCATCGCGATCGGTTTGCCGGACAAGGTTGACCGAGACGATCTCATTAGTGCGGGCCTGCTCGGGCTGGTCAAGGCGGCGGATCGCTTCGATAAGGGGCGCGGTATCAAGTTCCGGACCTACGCGAGCACGGTGGTTCGTGGCGAGATTATGGAGTCGCTGCGTGCCAAAGACTGGGCGCCACGGAGCGTGAGGCGTAAGGCTCGTGAGGTGGCGGCTGCCGTTGCCGGCCTGGAAGCGCGCCTCCACAGAGCTCCCACCGATGTCGAGATCGCGGACAGTCTCGAGATCGAGATAGATGAGTACTATGTGCTGCTGTCCGAGACCAGTGCCGCAAACCTGGTGTCACTCGACGAACTGATTGATGAATGGCAGCTTGATGTGGGCGGTGGTATAGACAGGCTGACATCGGCTGACAGTGACAACCCGGCGGCTGTGGTGGACCGGGAAGCGCTGTTCGCCTGCGTCGCCGCGGCCGTCGAGCGGCTGCCGGAGAGAGAGCAACTCGTCATCGGTCTTTACTACCAGGAAGAGCTGACTCTTCAGGAAATCGGCGACGTCCTGGGTGTAACCGAATCGCGAATCTGCCAGATTCACACACAGGCCGTTGCACGCCTCCGAGCCAGCCTCCACCGCGAACTGGGCATCCCATGAGTCGGCGGGAAGACCGTGGATCCGTACGGAGTTTAGCGGCGTAGAGCTTGGTCTATGGGATGAGTGGCTGGAAGGCGTCTAAGTGAAGTGCTGAGTGTACCCGGAACACGGATTCACCCCTGAGACGATTAGGCCCCTTCTATTTCAATCCCTTCTGTGCTATAATGCTTCCCGGTTCAGCTAAGTACCATCAATACGCGCGGATAATCCGTAAGGAGTTGTGAGTTCTTGGGGAAACGTATGATTGTGACCGTAGCATTGCTTGCCGCTATCGTTAGTGTGAGCGTTTTTTGCTTTGTGGGCTGCAGCAAGCAACCGATGGCGATCGTGAATGGGCAGAAAATAACGCGGGCAGAATTCCTCGACAGACTGGAGAGCGCACAGGGCAAACAGGTGCTGAGCGACCTGATTCTGCGTGCGCTCATCGAGGACGCCTTCGAGAAATCCGGCCTGACTCTGACGGACGAGAAAGTGGAGGCGAAGATCGCGGAGGCAAAGTCTTCGGCGCCGGATGAGGCCGCCTGGCAGCAGTATCTGGAATCTCGTGGTATGGACGAGGCCGAATTCCGCGAGTTCGTCACCTTCTCGCTGAAAGTCCAACAACTTGCCACGAAGAACGTTGATGCCAGTGAGGAGAAACTCAAGGAGTTCTACGAGCAGAATAAGGAGCATTTCGCCCGCCCGGAGCTTGTGGACCTCTCGGAGATCGTGGTGAGCAACAAGGCGGAGGCCGATAAGCTGGTGGCGCAACTGGCGCAGAACCCGGAGAGCTTTGGGGACCTGGCTCGGCAGCACTCGCTCTCGCCTACGCGGGAGCGCAGCGGTCGCCGTGGGGATGTCCCGATCCAGCAGATGACGCCGGTGACTGTCAGGGAAGTGGTGCGGACGCTGAATATCGGCGAGATCAGCAAGCCGGTGGAAATCCAGGAGAACTGGTATATTCTCAAGCTCGAGGGACACAAGGACGCCCATCAGCCTTCCTACGAGGAGATCCAAGAGCAGGTCAAGGAAGCCTACATGCAGCAGCACGCGACCTCGGAGCAAGAGCTTGTCAAGGAGATCACCAAGACCGGGCAGGTCAATATTGTTGATCCCAAATACTACGAACTCAATGAGTTTTTCCGGCCTGCACCGTCGGAGACGCTACCGAAGTTCGGCGCGGGTGACGAGTCTCAGACCAAGCCTGCAGAGGTCAAGAAGAAGCCTGATAGCGAGAAGTCAGAACCGAATGATGCGGGGACAGCGCCTGCGACCGACGCGGCCAAACCTGCTGCAGCGGGCGATAGTACTAAAGAAGCGGAAAAGACGTACAAGGAGCCTGCAGCGACGCAGGACTAGCTGCAACAGGCTGTTGTCTGACAGCAAACACACTCAGGCAGGCGGCCACTTGCGGTGGCCGTCTGTCAGCGTATATAAATGCCAGGCAGTAACAGGCAGCGATGACTCAATTCCAGCGGCTCATACAGATAATGGCTCAACTGCGAGCGCCGGACGGTTGCCCGTGGGACCACCAACAGACGCACCGCAGCCTGCGGCAGCACCTCCTCGAGGAAACCCACGAGGTCATCGAAGCGCTCGACAGCGGCGAGCCGGAGGCCCTCAAGGCGGAACTGGGCGACCTGCTGCTGCAGATCGTCTTCCATGCGCAGATCGCGGCTGAGAATGACGAGTTTGACATTGAGGAAGTAGCTCGCAGTATCAATGAGAAGCTCGTTCACCGCCATCCCCACGTATTTGGGGATGTCCAAGTGGACGGAGCGTCAGAAGTGGTCGTCAACTGGGAGAAGCTGAAGCTGGAGGAGCGCGAAGCAGCGGCTCGGACTTCAGCGCTGGATGGGATTCCGGCCAGCCTGCCGGCACTACAGTATGCCACTAAGGTCCAGAAAAAGGCAGCCCGTGTCGGCTTTGACTGGGATGACGCCGGTGGCCCGTTGGCGAAGGTACATGAGGAAATCGGTGAGTTAGAGGAGGCCTCCGAGGCCGGTGACGCGGAGGCGGCCGAACGTGAACTCGGTGATCTGCTGTTTGCCATCTGCAACCTTGCGCGTTTCCTGCACATTGACAGTGAGAGTGCGCTGCGCGAGACGGTAGGCCGGTTCAGGACGCGTTTCGCGCACATGGAACAGACGGCCGGGCGAGCCGGCCGCAGCATGGCGGAGATGAGTCTTGACGAGCTTGAGGATCTTTGGCAGGCAGCGAAGGTTGCGGTTGAGGCAGAGGAATAGTAGCCTGTGCGAATTGACATGTTCCTACGCAATGCGGGTATCATCCCACACCGAAGCCGTGCAAAGGAGGCCTGTGATGAGGGTCTCGTGCGGTTGGATGGGAAAGTGGTGAAGCCTGCCAGTGAGGTGCAGCGAGGTCAGAAGCTCCGTATTGAGTTGAGCCTCTCTGTGAGGGAGTATGAGATTCTCGACCTCCCGAAGGTCCCGGTGGCGAAGCGCCGGCGCGAGGAATATGCGCGTCTGCTGTCAGAAAGGCGCAGCGAGTTTGATGATTGGTAGTAGCAGGCGGAGCTTTAGGCACGTTTATGAGTAATCGGATTGTTCGTGCAATGCGCACCATTTCGCAAATCGGGCTGGAAACGCCCGCCATGTCTGAGGAGGACTGTTGATGTCGAATTACGACTACGTGTACATGTTTGACTGTGACACCGAAGCTCTGGCCGCGAAGCTGGCTGAGGAGAGTCGCGAACTCAAGGACCTGCTGGGTGGTAAGGGGTCAAACCTCTGCCTGATGACGGGTAACGGCATTCCCGTGCCGCAGGGGTTCGTCGTGACAACGGATGTCTGCAACGAGTACGTTGAGGGCGGCCATAAACTTCCGGATGGCCTTGAAGATGCCGTTGGGCAGGCCATAGGCCGGCTCGAAGAGATTGCCGGCAAGAAGTTCGGGGACCCGGGTAACCCGTTGCTACTATCCGTTCGTTCCGGCGCGAAGTTTTCCATGCCCGGCATGATGGACACCGTGCTCAACCTCGGCATGAATGATGAGGTCGCGGCGGGGATGGTCAAGCTTTTCGGCGACGAACGCTTCGTGTATGACGCTTATCGCCGTTTCGTGATGATGTTCGGTGACGTTGTGATGGGTGTCGAGCGGAGCAAGTTCGATGAATGTTTTAACAAGGTGAAAGCAGAGGAGGGCGTGAGCGACGACACCAAGGTGTCCGCGGCGGGCCTCAAGAAGGTAGTCGAGCTGGAGAAGGAAGTTTATCGGGCCGAATTGGGTGAGGACTTCCCCAGCGATCCGATGGAGCAGTTGATGGACGGGGTGCGAGCCGTGTTCGGTTCGTGGGACAACCCGCGCGCCATCTCGTACCGCAACATCCACAAGCTACCGCACGACCTCGGCACCGCCGTGAACGTGCAGATGATGGTCTTCGGCAACATGGGCGATGATTGCGGCACCGGCGTTGCGTTCACCCGCGACCCGGCCACCGGCGAGAAGGTTATGTACGGAGACTATCTAGTGAATGCTCAGGGTGAGGATGTTGTCGCCGGGACTCGGACGCCGGTCGCGATTTCCGAACTGGAAGATGCAATGCCGGAGATATACGCGGAGTTCGTTGACATCTGCGACAGCCTCGAGGACTTCTACCGCAACATGCAGGATGTCGAGTTCACGGTGGAAAAGGGCAAGCTGTGGATGCTGCAGACCCGTGACGGCAAGCGGACCGCCGCCGCGGCGATCAAGATCGCCAATGACCTGCATGAGGAGGGGCTTATAGACAAGGCCGGCGCGGTCAAACTCGTCGAGCCGGACCAACTGGACCAGTTGCTACATCCGCAGTTCGATATCTCGAAGAAGCCTGAAGCGGTCGGTACAGGAGTCGCTGCGTCTCCGGGGGCCGCTGCCGGCAAGGTCGTCTTCACCGCCGAGCACGCTGTGGAAGCGGCCGCAGAGGGTGAACGGGTAGTTCTAGTGCGGCATGAGACTTCACCGGAGGACATCGCCGGCATGGCTGCCGCGCAGGGCATTCTCACCGTCTTCGGTGGCAAGACCTCGCACGCGGCCGTCGTCGGTCGCCAGATGGGCAAGCCCTGTGTCGTGGGCTGTGGTGCCATCGAGTTGGACTTCGCCAACGCGCGGTTTACCATCGGCGGACAGACCGTCCAGGAAGGTGACTACATTTCGATAGACGGTGCAAGCGGCGAAGTCATGCTGGGCGATGTGGAGACGGCGGACAGCGAGATCATCGCGGTCCGTAAGGGGAACATGAAGCCGGAGGAGTCGGCGGTCTATACGCAGTTCACCAATATTATGGATTGGGCCGACGACATCCGCACCATGGGGGTGCGCACGAATGCCGACACCCCGGATGATGCTGCGCTGGCCGTGGCTCTTGGCGCTGAGGGCATCGGGCTGACGCGGACCGAGCACATGTTCTTTGGCGAGGACCGCATTATCAACTTCCAGCGGATGATTACCTCCGACAGCGACGAGGAGATGCAGGCAGCCGCAGACGTCCTCGAGCAGTATCAGAAAGATGACTTCTACGGTATCCTCAAGGCGATGGACGGCATGCCCGTGATCATCCGCCTGCTGGACCCGCCGCTGCATGAGTTCCTACCCCACGACCCGGAGGACCAGGCGGAGCTGGCAGAAATGACAGGCAAGACTCCCGCCCAGGTCGCGGATCTCGTCGAGAACATGAAGGAGAGCAACCCGATGCTGGGTCATCGCGGCTGCCGCCTGGGTGTGACCTTCCCCATCATCTACAAGATGCAGATTCGAGCGATCTTCGACGCGGCCTGCCAGCTGAAGAAAGAGGGCTTCAACCCGATACCGGAAGTGATGATTCCGCTGGTGAGTCTCGAGGGCGAACTGCGCATCTGCACGGAGTACACCAAGGATGTTGCCGCCGAGGTGATGGCAGAGGCCGGCGTTGAGGTTGACTACATGATCGGGACGATGATCGAGCTGCCAAGAGCATGTATGGTCGCCGACAATATCGCCAAGATGACGGAGTTCTTCTCGTTCGGGACCAATGACTTGACACAGACCGCATTCGGGTTCAGCCGTGACGATGTCGAGGGCAAGTTCATCCCCGCCTACATAGCGCAAGGGGTGCTTCAGATCAGCCCATTCGAGAGCATAGACATCAACGGCGTGGGCGCGCTTCTGGCTCACGGTACGAAGCTGGGGCGGGAGGCGAATCCCAA
>CAZCJS010000098.1:0-14060 GCA_964498775.1 uncultured Armatimonadia bacterium | reverse complement strand
CCGCCCTCGACCGCTTCAGCATTGCCGAGGCACTTGTCTATCATGCCTCCGGCGACGAGACCCATCCCTCCGTCGGGAATCGCCTCTTGCTTGAAGAGACCGCCGGGCAGCCGCGCCTCCACCCCTGTGTGACACTCCTGCCGCCGGCTACCGAGGAATTCCCGCCGCCCGACCAATACCTGCCCGAACTCCTCCAACAGGGCGTCCGCGCCGTCCGCATGTCACCCGGCAGCCACGCCTACAGCTTCACTGCGGGAACCTGTGGCGAGCTCTTCGAGGTCCTGGCCGAGATCCACATGCCGCTGTTCATAGACATCGGTACCTTCGCCGATTGGACGACTATAGACGACGTTGCCGCCGATTTCCCGCAACTCCGCCTGGTGCTGACCAGTTTCAGCTACGGGCATACACGCAAGGCCTATCCGGTACTCCGCCGCCGCGAGCATATCTACCTCGAAATCCACACCTATGAACTTCACAACGGCCTCGAGCATTTCATTCCGCGCTTCGGCGTCGGCAAGTTGCTCTTCGGCAGCGGGATGCCCGTATTCACGCCCGCCTCAACGATGACGATGCTCGCCTGCGCCTCCATCAGCCCCGCAGACAAGCAAATGATCGCCCGTGATAATCTCGTCGGCCTGCTCGAAGGGTGCAATCAACATGCCGCCACTTGATTTCTCCAAAGTCACAGCCGCCGTCGCCGACCTCGCATCCGTCAAGTCCTATCTCGACGACATCCTCGTCATAGACTGCCACGCGCATATCGGCCCCCACAGCCGCTACTTCGTACCCGAGGACGACATTGACCACATCATCGCGGCCATGGACTCCATCGGCGTGGATCGAGTCGGTATCAACGCACTCGCCGCCCTCGAGGGCGACTATGAAAGCGGCAATGACGTGACCGCCGAGGCCATCCGCCGCTATCCTGACCGCGTCATCGGCCATTGCTGCGTCAATCCCAACTACCCCGATGCGGTTGCGGCCGAGACCATTCGCTGCTTCGAGCAGTTGGGCTGCAAAATGCTCAAGTTCCATGGCGGCTGGCACCAGATCGAGCCCGGACACGCCAACTACCGACCGGCCATCGAGTACTGCGCAGCCCGCAAAATCCCGCTACTCACGCACCTCCCCGACTACATCAAGTCCCTCCCCGGATACGTCGCTGTCGCCCGCGAGTACCCCGACATGCCCTTCATTATCGCCCATGCCACATGCCCTACCGCCATTGATGAAATCATCGAACACTGCGCGCATGTAGAGAATATTTTCTTCGACACCACCGGCTATCCGAAGTACTATTCCAGTATCGAGCGCATCGTCAACGGCGGTGGCGAGGACCGTGTGCTCTTCGGCTCCGACATCGCCTGGCTGAACCTGGCGCATGAAATCGGCCCGATTGTGTTTGCCGACCTCTCTGATACCGCCAAAGAGAAGATCCTCGGTTTCAACTTCAATAAGATCATGCAGGAGATCACAATCTAATGTCCAAAGACGTGACCAGACTCATTGCCACGATGATCGGTGCTCTCACTGGCGGCGCTCTTGGCCTCTACGGACTGCTGGCCACCTTCAGATACTACGAGGACTTGGTCTCCGCCGGCGGGGCAGCTCCCATCATCGCCGTCGTCCTATTCTGCGGTGGCGGACTCGTCGGTGGTGGCTATCTCGCCCTCTCACTGCATTTGTGGCGAGAGCGCGTCGCGCGGAGGAAGAAGGATGCCCAGAAAACCAAGTACGGCCGTAAGAGCAAGCGCAAGCGCTAGACTTGCGCCGCCCACAATGCTGGCACTAATCGCGATTCTGACATCTCCGGCACTCGCGGACACACCGGCCTCTACACCTGCGGACACCCAGACCCGGGCACTGTCCGCCCTCCGCGCCGCCATCCGCGACTATTCCAGCCTCGTCCAGGAGATCAGCCCCGATGACCTCCCCGGCGAGATGACCGGCTATGCCGAGGCCACCGAGCGCCTCTCCAAGCTCGGTGAGCGCCTCGAGATGCTCTCGCGGGAAGCGGCGCAGGCGGAGAAGCTCGGCGACAGTGGCTGGACGCTACTCAGCCGCAACACCGCCGAATTCAGCGCCGACCTGGCAGACCTGCGCGGCTTCTCGGCTCCGCTACGCGCCTATTCACACTGCCGCCGCCTCGGCATTAAACAGCCCGCGTGGGATGTCACCCAGGTGGATGCTGCCCGCTTCGTGGACCCGTCCCTGCGCCTCTTCACCGGAAACTTCTCCAGCCGCGTCAACCTCGCCGCGAGCCCCGGCGAAACACTCCACTTCCAGCTCGTTGCCGCCCCCATCAGCCGGACCATCTCTCACGCCACTGTCACATTGCCAGAGCTCCTCTCAGGGCCCGGACGTCTCGGCAATCTCAGCATCGCCTGTTTCCTCGCCGCCACCCGCTCCTCACCCGTACCACCCGACGACCGCGACATACTCATCTGCCCCTACCGCCTCCGTCCCCATGCCCATGCCCACAACCTCGACGCCGATTTCGTTCAGCCCTACTGGTTCACGCTGGGGATACCCGCCGATGCGGCCGAGGGATTGTACCGGGGAACGATCAAATTCCGAGCCGCCAAAGTTCACGGCCTCGATATGGACTTATACCTGACAATTAAGCCGAACGTGTCTGACTGAAGCACCACTTCGTACAACCGGTTCAGCAAGCTCGCATTCAGCAGCGCATAGAACGCCAGTGGCCAGTACCAGTAGTGCGTCCCGATGCGGTTGACCACCGGCACGCAGACGGCTATCACCGCAACCACCAGCGCCACCGACACCCCCCGGTCGCGCACCAGCACCAGCAGCAAAACGCCCCCCCAGAATATCCCCACCTGCACTAACTTCACCATCGGCTCCAGCAGCGAGAACATCGCGAAGTTCCCGCCGAACAGTTGCCCCGCAGCCAACAGCCACAGCAGCGCGGCCAGGCCCGTCCAGACCCACTCGACCCGCTTCCACACCATCACCAGCACAATCACCAGCAGCCCCAGGGAGCCCAGCACCGGAAACCATTCATCCGTCAGCACCAGTGCCGATAATTGATTGACCGCATAGAAGGCCAGCTTCATCAGGCTACGTGCGCCCTGATATTCCAGCCCCGAGGCACCCGGTGATGCCAGCGTTCTCACCACATAGAATACACCTGCAACCCCGAAGTATAGCGCGCTCACTCCCAAGACCTTATCCCGCCGCCGATACAGCACCAGCAGCGGCACCAGCAGCGGCAGGCACAACGCCATCTCCTTGAACAGCAGCGCCGCCACAAAGCTGACCAGCGCCCCCACCAGGTACTTATTCCTTCCCATCACCAGATATCTGTCCAGCAGCAACAGCGACAGCACCCCGAAAAGCATCGAGAATATATCGGTCTGCACCGGCCACCACGGCATCACGCTCCATGTCACTCGTGCCGCCGGCGCGGTCGGGTTTCCGATCCCCTGGCATATCTCCGGGTGCCGGGCCAGCAGAAACAGGAGCCCTGTCAGCCCGCCGATGACCAGCCGTACCTTCCGCGACCCCCGCGCCAGCGAAGCCCCCAACAGAAAAAGCAGCACAACATTCACCGCATTTGCTATCCATGAGACGATGCAGTAACGCTGGAAATCCATGCCGAAGAGCTGCCCCTCGGCGAAAAACAGCATGCTCGACAGCGGCCGGTAGTACATCTCATGCTGAATCCACGGCCCGCGCCACCACTCGCCGACGTCGCTCCACTGCGCGGCCATGGCGCGCTCGGCTATCGCGATGCTGTCGGCGTTGGTGGCGAAGAACTCCTGTGTGCGGGCGTCGAAGACTTGTTCCGCCGTCAGCCCCAGCGATACAGCCGCCAGCGCGATGGCAACACACAGATACGGCCATCTCCTCGGCCCAGAGCTTCCGCCCTTGTTGGATGTCTCTTCCGTTGTATTCACGTCTCTCTTCTCGCCCTGCTTATAGTCCTCGCAAAACACACACATTGCCCCTGTGTCTTTGGTCAGCCGGGCCGCCGATTCCTGCAACAGGAAGGAATCTCACCCTCCGACGTTGAATACAGATACCGAGCAGGAGAACGACGAGTTGACACTTGGCGAGACATCAGGAGGCGAACCAAATGGCTTTCCAACCGGCGTTGGCTAAATTCCTCGATTTCGATGATGCTGCGGAATGTGCCCGCGTCCGCGCCATCAAGAAAGAGGACATCACCAAACATGACAATCCCGACTTCAAGGTCCGCGTCATCGAGGAGCTCGAAATATTCTACGCCGAATTCGCCCTCGACATTGTCTCGCGGATTGTGACTGCTGCCGAGGAGGGCCGCAAGTGTGTCCTGATTCTGCCGGTCGGCCCGGTGCCGCAGTATGCCATTGCCGCAGGGATCATCAACACCATGCGCATTGACTGCAGCCACCTGGTCACTTTCAACATGGATGAGTACGCCGACGAGAACGGCCAGACCGCCCCGCCGACGTGGGAAGGCTCCTTCGCCACTGCCATGTGGGGCAACCTCTTCGGCCGCATTGACGAAGACCTGCGCCCACCCGAGGAGAACATCAACTTCCCGGACAGCGACAACATTGACCGCTACTCCGACATGATCGCCGAGGCGGGCGGCGCCGATTGTTGCTACGGCGGAATCGGCTGGTGCGGTCACATCGCCTTCTGGGAGAGCAGCCTCGGCGCGGAGTTTGACAGCGACGAGCAATGGCGTCAGGCCAAGGCCCGCATCGTCGAACTGACCCCCTTGACCATCGTCCAGAACTGTCTGCATTCTTTCGGCGGCGACTGGTCCTGGGTGCCGCCCAAGGCCGCCACCATCGGCCCGGTTGATATCCTCAGCGCCAGGCATCGCAGCTTCTGGCTCGACGGCATGTGCGGCGTAGCCACCAACATGTCCTGGCAGCGCTTCATCGCCCGCCTCGCCGCGCACGGCCCGGTAACCCGCTTCATCCCCGGAACCTGCCTGCAGACCTGCCGCACCGACTACACAATCCTCGGCGGCGTCGCTGACAATGTCGAGATAGACATGTCCTAACAACCGCCGCAAGACGCTTGCCTCCGGGAGCTCAGCAACCCGGCCCGACAGCTCAGGCCGGGCAGAGTGTCCCGATTCAGCAGCGCGGGGCCCGGCCATTGTCACCGGACCCCGTCGCATTATGCAACTGGCGTTCTGCAGAACCTGGGAGTGTCCCGCCTCAGTACATCCTCCGTGCGCCTGCATAGCGCGGCGCATAGTAGCTTGAATTCAGGCTGTCGGTCACCACCCCGCGCCGGCTATTGCTGGCATGGATAAACGTATCGCCCTCGACATAGATCCCCACATGCGAGATGCCCTGCTTGTAGGTATTGCGGAAGAACACGACATCCCCCGGCTCCAGCGAGCCCCGCGACACCGGCTGCCCGTTGCGCATCTGTGTCGCGCTTGAGCGCGGCAGACGGATCCCATGCTGTTTCATCACATAGTGTACGAACCCCGAGCAATCGAAGCCTCTGCCCGGACTGGCGGACCCCCGCACATACCTGTGCCCCAGGTACTGCATCGCGGTGTTGACGAATGTCGCACCTTTGCCGCTGTGCGCACTGGTAGTCGGCGATGGAAAGGCCGTGTCACTACCGCTTGCATCCCCCGCCGCGTCGCCGGCATTTCTGCGCGCCAGTCGCTGCCCCCGAGTGTCTATCAGCCACGACGCCATCCACCCCACTTCCCCGTTGTCCATCGCAACCTTGTACCAGTTACCTTCCTGGCCGACGATGATCACCCGCGTACTCAATTCCGCCTCCCCGATACGTGGGGAGTCCTCACTCGGCCCGGAGCGCAGGTTCACCTTCGGCCGCGCCACCCAGCCCACATGCACGTTAACTGTCTCGCTGCCTTCCTTCGCAGTGATCCCTTCACCCGGCGGCACGAAGTTTACTACCCATGCCGCCGCCCAGCCCATCTTGCCCTCCGCTGTCTTCACCTTCACCCAGTGGCCGTCAAGCTCCGTCGCGGTAACCTTCGTCCCGCGCTCGAGTTGGAACGCCACATCATTGTCCTTGTTGGGCCCGACACGCACATTGGCTACCTCTTCGCACACCCAGGCCGGCATCGCCTTGAACTTGCCCACAGGGGGCCCTGAACTACCCGCTTGGGAGCCCGACGAGCCCTCCTCACTACCCAGCTTCACCAGCCATTTCGCGATCCACCCGCTATTTCCGCCGTGGATAGTCGCCTTGTACCAGTCGCCCTTCGTCTCCGTGATGTACAGTGTCTGTCCCTGCACAACCATGGCAAGCTTGTCGTAGCTGGTCCCGGGACCCTTGCGCAGGTTCACTGTCTGCCCGATGACGAAGCCCTTGGCTGTAGTGGGCTGCGAACTGGCTTCCCCCGAACCATCGTCGGTCTTCACCAGCCACTTCGCGATCCACCCGCTATTGCCGCCATGCACGGTCGCCTTGCACCAATCCCCCTTCGTCTCCGTGATGTACACCGTCTGCCCCTCGACCACCTTGGCGACCTTGTCGTAACTGGTGCCGGGGCCCTTGCGCAGGTTCACCTCTTTCGCCGCCACAAAGCCCTTCGTCGTGTTGCTGCTGGCACTACCCCCCGAACTCGTTGTCGCGGGCCCTGATGACGCCAGCTTGCGACCACGCGAGACATCGTACTCCAGCAGCTCCCCCAGTATCCACGCATAGCCGTTGCCGGTGCTCACCTTGCACCAGTCGCCCTTGCGGTCGGTCACATAGACCTTGCGGCCCTTCTGGAAGGTGGCATGTTTCTCATACCCTAAGCCCGGGCCCGATCTGACATTGACCGCATCTTCCTTGATCCAGGCGGGTATCGTCTTCGTCGTCCCTCCACTGTTACTCGACGCCGCCGCTTCCTCGGCCATGGCCCGGCCCTTATCAGCAGAAAACTGTAGCAGCCACTCCGCGATCCAGCCCCACGACCCGTCAGGCAGCTTCGACCAGCACCAGTTGTTGGCAAACGCGGTGACATGGACCTTCGTTCCGCGCGTCAGCGTGCCGATCTTCTCCCGATCGGTACCGGGGCCTGAACGAACATTCAGTGTTTCGGGAATTACCCAGCCGGGGCGTGCCTTGGCTGCAGGCACTGACGAGGGGATCAACGCGCTGGCGGCGATGATTGCGAATAGTGCGAAGTTAGCTGCGATTGGCCTATTCATATGCTCTTGCGCCCGTATCCAATACCTCCAAGATGATAACTGAGCAGCCGCCAACAAGTCAAAGCTAATCCACCCGCGCGATGCCCTTACAGGACGCACATCCCTACCCTTCCGTTCACTATCTCGCGCTTGAAACTCCCTAAAATGCCCCAAATGCAGGGATTCGTGTTTTCCCGTAGAATACTCAGCTCGAGCAACCAAAACTCAACTCAAAGCTTGCTCAACATCACTCTGACTGCAACTTCCGCACCGCACAATGGCCCGGGAGGTCCCGATGAACGAACAGGAGTCTTGGCATGCACCTGACTGGTCATGCCGTCAACCTGTGCTCATTGACAACTCCGCCGGCAGCACTGATCTTACCGATTATCAGGTCAAGGTAACTCTTACTGCACCCGACTTTGACTTTGCTGCGGCCGCCGCTGATGGCGCCGACCTCAGGTTCACGGACACCGACGGGGCCACGCTTCTCGACTGCTGGATTGAGAGCTTCAGCAAGCCCGAGTGCAGCGCCGTCGTCTGGGTGAAGGTGCCGCACATCCCCGCCGCCTCGACCAAGACCATCCACCTCTTCTCCGGCAATACCCGGGTCGCCTCAGCCTCCGACGGAGAGCGCACTTTCGAGTTCTTTGATGATTGCGAGACCGGCTCAGCGGACGACCGGTGGGAGGTCGCACTAGGCAGCCCCACTTTCTCCTATGTCAACTGCGAAGAGGAGTTCAGCCCGATCAGCGGCATCTGGCATATTAGCGATTGCACCCGCCGGCTATCTCCTACCGCCGCCACCGTCTATGGCGGTGCCCATGCCACCTACTGCGCCTGGACCCGACCCATGGCCGTATATGCCCCGGACGTGGACAAAACCTTCTTCGCCTTCGGAGACCGCTTCAACTCGCCCGCAGTCTCTTTCTACGATCACCGCACTTGCACGCTCGGCCCTGCCACAGTCATTGACGCCAACACTGACATAGACGCCCACAGGAACCCTCACATACTCATTGACGAGCACGGATATGTCTACCTCTTCTATGGCTCACACTGCACCCCCACGCTGGTCAAAAAGTCCCTCCGCCCCTGGGACTGCTCCGAGTTCCAGGACATGGCAACCATCACCAATGACTCCTCGTATCCGCAGCCCTGGCAGCTCCGGCCCGGCGAAATCACCGTACTCTACAGAGCTAGGCAAACTCACGACGCCGCCCAGAGTTCCATCAAGTCCAGCGACGGCGGCCAATCATGGCAACAAGCCGTTGATATCGTCACCCCCCGGCCCGAAAATGGCGTTTATGCAGTCAGCATCGCCGAAAACGGGCCATATCCGCGCAAAGTCCATATGGCCTGGTCGCTCACCAGGGGCGACTGGTGGCAGCGCTATCACATCTTCTATGCCTATTCCGATGACGGGGCCGTCACCTGGCGCAACAGCGATGGCACCCCCTGCGAGCTGCCGATCACCGAGTCGACCAGTGAGATGATCTTCGAATCCGACATCCCCGACCGCGGCGTGTGGCTCAAGGACATCCAACTCGATCCCCAGGGCAACCCCTGCATCCTTTTCATTGACGGCCACACCGTCACCTACGGCTGCATCTGGAACTTTGCCAGGCACACCCCCGACGGCTGGAGCATCCACGAAATCGCCCGCAGCGATCACATGTTTGACGGCGGCAGTATCGTCATACTTGCTGACGACGATTTCCGCGTCTATGCCCCGACTACCATCTCCCAGCCCTACGAGGACGGCGGCGAGATCGAGGAATGGCAATCAACCGACGGCGGGCAGACGTGGACCAATACCAAACACGTAACCACCGGCTCCACCTACTCCCATAATCACGTCAAGACCGTCTTCAACCATGCTAGCGGCGACTTCCGCGTCTTCTGGAGTTACGGTGACGCCAAGAACCCCCCTGAGACCCGCCATGTGGACCTCTACTACTATGGCGAAGACCAGCCACAACCTCAGAAGATGGACTTGCACGCCGCATCCATTGAGCGTACCGGACGGTGCCTCAAGCTCACCCAGGACGAGACCATTCCCAGCGCCATCAAAATCAGCGGCCTGCAACTCCACGACGTGGCCCTCTCTGCGCGCGTCAGAACCGGCGTCCGCTACATTTATCCGCCGATGGTCTGCCTCGGCATCAATGACGCCGGGCATTTCTACGGTGTCGGCATGACCTGGCGTGGGATTACCGAAATCTGCAGGTGCACCGATGAATGCCAGGTCATGGCCGCCGGTGCCCCCAAAACATCGGCCACCTGGCGCGACTGGAGCTTCCAGGCCTCTGCCGAAACTCTCAGGCTGGTCGTGGATGGCGAAGAGCTGGTCTCTGCCACCGAGCCTGACCTGCCCGCAGGTGGCATCGGCGCGCACGTCTCCTGCGCCAACCTCTACCTCGACGACATCCGCGTGCGCAAGTGTGCTACTCCCGAACCCACCGCCAACCTGCAGCCGCCCTCGCCGAGCTGAGCTGCCATCACTCACCCTACAGACAGCCAATCCCGGACCGGAGGTAATCAGATGAGAGCTATCACTCACGTGGCAATCGCACTGCTTACGGCGGGCTTGCCGGTCACTACCGCCGCTCAGGATCTCAATCCGTTGACGCTCGAGCAGTTCGACGCGAAATACCTGCCTGAATTCGCCACTGACTTCACATGGCCCGACCGTGACGACAAAGGCTACGGGCCGACGCTCGCCTGGAGTGCTTCCTATCACCTGATGGCGCTTGCTGGCCTCTACGAGGTAACCGGCGATGCGGAGTATCTCGAAGAGGCCCTCGCACTCATCGAGGCCGCCTTCACCAGGCGCGATTCGGATCTGGCGGCGAAGTATCCGCAGCGCAGTTATGTGGACTACTTCAAGCACCGCCCGCTCCGGAGCTGGGGCAAGTTCCGACCCGAGTGCGGCAACAGCTACATGGCCTTCATCTGCAACGTGGGCATGCCCCTGTACGGGATGGCCAGGTGCGTGCGACTCATCCGCGAGGGCGGCGAGGCAACTGCCCCCTACCTGCAGCGAGCCAACGCACTCGTGCCCATGATGGAAGCGGCGATTGCAGAGTTCGATGTTGACGGGCGCGAAGGCCCTGCCGAGGGCATGGGCTACTACGTCATGACCCACTACCAGGTCGCACCCAACAACATCAGCAACAGTGTCGGCCGCGCTCTCTTTGCGCTCTACGACATCACCGACAAGCCCGAGTATCTCATTAGAGCCACCAAGCTGGCCACCTTCTTCAAGAGCAAGCTCACCCATGTCGAGGATGGCGACTACTACCAGTGGGCTTACGAGCAACACACTCCTGACGGCCCGCCGGGCACGGGTGAGGACATCTCACACGCCGGCATCAACGCCCACTTTATGTATGTCGCCTGGGAGCACGGTGCCGCCTTCGACGACACCGACATGCAGCGCCTGGCAAGCACCTTCACCCATGCCTTCCAGCCCGATGCCACGGGCGGCTTCTCCTGGGACCTGGGGAAGCCCGACAGGCGCAACCTTTCCCAGTCCGCCCGCTGGCTGTTCCTGGCCCGCTTCGATCCGGCTATCGAGCAGAGCTACCTGGAGTTCGTGGCCTCGCGCGGCGATGTCGGCCCGGCCAGCCCAACTCTCGCCGCCCTGGCCTACAGCTACCTCCTCCGCGCCCGCAAGTTGCGGGCACAGGACCAGGCCGCCGACTAGCCCCACGACACACAGCACACCGCAAGTACCCTGGGGCATCAACCCCAAATTGGAGGCGCGTCAGATGCAAACCACCAGCCACATCGCAGTCGCAGTGGCGGCCCTCGTCTTCCTCAGCAGTTGCACCGCTCAGCAGAATACCGCGCCCACCCTCGAAGAGCTCGGCGGGACCTATGTGCAGGGCTTCCTTGGCGCCGTGGCCATGCCGAAGGCTGACGACACCGGCTATGGCAGCCCGCTGGCATGGGGCACGTCATACGCCATGATGACCCTCAACCTGCTCTACGAGGCCACTGGCGACACCCAGTGCCTCGACAAGCAGCTTGACTTCATCGGCCAGATATTCACCAAACGCGACTGCGACCTGGCCGCCAAGTACAACGACCCGGACAAGTACAAAGACTACCAGCGCAGCCGCGTCATGAAGAACTGGGGCACCGGCGCCTACTCCAAGGGCGAGTACACCTGCTGGGCCGTCCATACCGGCATGATCCTCTACCCGATGGCCGAATTCGTCCGCATCGTCCGTGCCGGCGGCGACGCCACGGCCACATACGCCCAGCAGGTCGAGCAGTACGTCCCGCTCATGGAGCAAGCCATCAAGGAGTACGACTCCGAATGGCGCGACGGACCCGAAGCAGGCCAGGGCTACTACCTCTTCCCGGAGAGCACCAGCTCACTCAGCGGCAAGCTCCTCCCTCTCAACCAGATGAATGCACCCGGACGCGCGCTCTTCGCTCTGCACGACATCACCGGCAAAGACGAATACAAAGACAAAGCCGAGAAGCTCGCCGCCTTCACCAAAAGCAAGCTCACCCACATCGAAGACGGCGACTACTACGTCTGGGCATACTGGGCCAACCCAGCCACCGCCCCTCCAAGCAGCGGCGAGGACGTCTCCCACGCCGCCATCAATGCCCACTTCATGTACCTGGCCTGGGAGCATGGCGCGACCTTCGATAACACTGACATGGCTCGCCTGACGCGCACTTTCACCACCGGACTCTATCTCGGCGACGGGCAGTTCTCCTCCACTGTCGGCGGCCGCAAGTCCAACGACAAGTACACTCCCCAGCTTACTCGCTGGACTTTCCTGGCCCGCTTCGACCCCGCCGTCGAGGATTACATGCTCGCATACATCGGCGCGCACCCGCAGGGCCAGCCCGGCGCGCTGGGTACCGTCAACGCTGCCATGGCCTATGCCTACCTCCTCCGCGCCCGCAACCTGTGTCAATAGCAGCCGCTCCCGGAATCCGCCCGCCGGTTGCCTCCACAGGCAACAGGTGGTATCCTGTGAGGCATGCTCATGTCCGCCGCGATTCAGAAAAGGTGACCTACCATGTGCAATACTGCCGCTTATGTCGGCTCACAGCCCGCTGCACCTATCCTGCTCGACCTCATCGAGGCTGAAGAAGGCCTCTGGGGCGGCCATTACACCGGCCTCGCCACCATCCATGAGGGCAAGATCTACTACGACAAGGTCATCGGCGATGCCGCCCATCTGCGCCGCACCACCGCTGCCGAGACCTTTCCCGGCACCATCGGCATCGTCCACAGCCGCACTCCCAGCGGCGGCGATCGCGAATGGGGCCAGCCGTTCCTTGACTCCGACCAGGCCCTCGCCTACCTCGCCCAGGGCTCGATGGGCTACTGGGCCGAGAGGACCGACACCGCGCTCATGGCCGGGCAGCTTGCCGAGGCCGGTCACACCTTCCGTTCCAGTTCCGACATCTCCATCGGCGCTTACCCACAGCTTCCCGACGGCACCTGGACCCACACCAGCGAGGTCATGGCCCACTGGATAGCCGTGCATCTGGCTGAGACTGGCGAGCCCGAGCAGGCCATCCGCAGGGCCTTCACCGACTGGCCCGGCGAGATCATGGGCCTCTTCGTTTCTCTCTCGCACCCGGATACGCTCTATGGCGCGCGCTTCAATCAGCCGATATGCGTGGGCCGCGACAATGCCGGGACCTATCTCGCAAGCAGCCCGATGGCCTTCCCGCGCGATTTCGCCTGGCAGACATGGGTCCCGCCGTGGTCGGTCATCGCCGTGGCCGCTGACGCCCTGAGGATCACGCCGCTCTGCCCGCCGGACGAGGCTCTCGCTGATGACATAGATAGGGGACAGGCCCGCGAGGCAATTCTCCAGCACTTGGCCGACGGGGAGTCCCGGACGGCACCGGAGCTCTGTGGCGCAGTCTCGGCCCTCTCGCAGCGCGAGGATCGCATCGTCAGTTGCGACCCGCTCTATCAGGTCCTCACCGACTTGGAGAACGAGGGGGTCATCTCACACGAGGTCGCTCGCGTACAGGGCTCAGCAGAGGGCCTCACCGCCCCCCAATTCCGCTTCCACGTGCTTCCCTGAACCAGCCCAACCATTGCTCCTCTGCCTCCTCCCTCTCCGCCTTTCGCCTTTACCGTTTGCCTTCGCTGTTCTTCACGCTCCGCGCAGCGGAGCGGCGGGGTCTGGGGTTTCTGACCCCAGCGGGGAGTGGGGCAGCGCCCCACGACGTTGCCTTTGTCGTTGCCTTCTGCCTCTGCCTTCCCTTCTCTCCGCCTTTTGCCTTTGCCGTTTGCCGTTCGCCTTTCACTTCACATACTGCTCCAGCCACGTTTTCAGCGATTCCGCGCCACCAACCCATTGGTACCGCGCCACAACCTTCCCGTCATCGAACAGGATCACGGTCGGCAGAACGCGCACCATATACGTCCCTGACGTCTCCACACAGTCGTGCAGCTTGCCCTCCATGAACTTGACGCGGCCCTTGTACTCGCGTCCCACGGCCTTGAACACCGGACTGAGCGCCTTGCATCTCCCGGATGCCGCCGACATGAACGCCACCAGCACCGGCCCCTCTGCCTGCAGCACCTCCGAGGCGAAGTTCTCATCACTCAGCACTACCTTCGGCGTCACAACCAGGCCCTCAGGCTCAGCCAACCCCTTCGGGTTCAGGTCCGGGATCTCCGCAAGCCACTTCGCATGTCCGTCGGCATACGCATAGCAGTTACCGCCCTCATGCCGCCCCGGATCGCACACTGCCTCCCGGCCGCCGGTCGCAT
The DNA here is from genome assembly GCA_964498775.1 of uncultured Armatimonadia bacterium. Lineage (GTDB taxonomy): Bacteria > Armatimonadota > Zipacnadia > Zipacnadales > UBA11051 > UBA11051. Next base: position 158 of record CAZCJS010000098.1, on the reverse strand, counting down.
TTCTTGTCCCCACATGCGAGTCGAAAAACAGCACCATTTCCGACGGTCTCTGCAGTTCCTTGATATTCACTCCGCTCAGCACCGCATTCATGGCATACCCATACTCCAGATCCGGCGCCGACGGGCACTTGAATATCGCTTCATTCTTGATGTACGGC
>CAZCJS010000097.1:0-14068 GCA_964498775.1 uncultured Armatimonadia bacterium | reverse complement strand
CACACACTCGGACGCCAGTACGTGCGCTTTGGCAATGGAATCCTCGTTGACAACCAGCGCAAGAGCCAGCAGGGCTGGCGGTCTCAGACCGCTAATCTGTTCGGCACCAGGTTGGGCCTCGACCTCTTCGCTGGAGGCTCACAGTACATCTGGACGGACCCGGTCTCGGGCGACAACTGGCCGTCTGACGGCTATGTGGCCGCGCGCCTCAACTACGACACCAGCCGTGGCGACTTCGGCGTCAACTACCTCGCCACTGGCGTGGCTCGAGAGAAAGGCTGGGGCGTGGACTACACCGGCTCAATCTTTGGCCACGCTATCGCTGCTGACTACGGTCGCCAGACGCAGAACTGGAACGATACAGCCGTAGACGATGCCGACGCCTGGATGGTTGACCTCGAGCTGTTGAAGGGTCGCAGTTGGGCCATCAACGGGTTCTACTCGACAGCAGAAAGCGGCTATGACCCCCAGTACTCAGTGCTGAATCCGTACTTCGAGTGGCTGGATGAACGAGGCCCAACTGCTGCAATCCCGTGGGAGCGCTGGCTGCGTAACACGCCCATCGCTTCGGGCTACGACGTCCTGGGCGGCACTCTGAGCTTCTCGCTTGGGTCAACGCCGTTCACCTTCTGCTACTATGATGTTGACCTCGAGACCGGCCCCGGTACCCCGGCGTACGATGCGCTCTATGCGTTAAGTGCGACGCGGGAACTGGCTGACGGCGTGAACGTTACGTTCACCTACGCTCGCCAGAATGGGAGCTCGGCGGTTTTCGAGGACCTGGACTTGCTGCAGGCCGGCGTACAGATCGGCTTCTAGCAGCAGCCCATAGCAATAGCAGAACTACAAGGACCCCCGGCTTCGGGGGTCCTTTTTTTTGCGCTCGCCAGATGGCACGAAAACTGCCGACTGAAGAAAGAACCCACAAACAAAGAATCTCAGCAGGGCCGGCAGGTATTCTGCACATCTCGGCGAATACCTCCAGTACTTCACCCATCCCTAGGGTATCCTGAGCTTGCTGCAACGTACAAAGCTCAGCCAATATGACGGTGAATCGTGCCGCACCTGCCGGCCGGCTGTTTTCTCGATTCGCACCAATACCTGCGCAACCACTCAAGACAAGTTGATATCAACAGTCTCTCTTTGCATAGTGTGTGGCGGTTATGCTATACTTCTTGCCACGAATCAGTGTCGGTGCGCCGCTTCGTACTTGTGGTGACGCTTTGTACTGATGGCATGAGACAAGTGACATCGGCGTGTGACCGACGGCATAGAGAACCTGACCTCTCGTTTTTGGCGTGGGGTCGAACGTGGCAGGGGAATTGTGGGATTCGAGTTGGCTTGGAAGGTCGGCCTGTGCCGGGAAAATAAGGATAGCCCAACGGCAGTTGGGACCCATGCTGATGATGGCAGAAGGGCCGTGAGATAGTTGTCAGCGTACGGAGTCTGTCTGCCGCAGACTTCCGGAGCGCTCATCAAATGGAGAGAACCATGAGGAAGACCCATTTGCTCGTGTTAATAGGAGCGCTGGTTGGCCTTTCTGCCAGTCAGGCCGCATGGGGACAAGAGCAGGGCCCAATCCAGACAGTTCCCTTCGACCACTGGGCCTATGATGCAGTGGACCAATTGTGTGAAGTAGGCATCACGATTGGCTATCCGGATGGCACCTATGACGGCGATCGCAGACTCACCCGCTACGAGTTTGCCATGGCCGTGTCGCGTATTCTCGACATGTACTCGATCATGTGGCCGAAGGTCGGCATTGACGGCAAGCCGGGCGCAAAGGGACCCGACGGTCCGCAAGGTCCAAAGGGACCACCGGGAGACCCCGGGCCGCCAGGTAAACCGGGCCCGGACGGAGTCGGCCAACCGCCTGAAATCGAGATTGCCCATGTCGTTGAGAAACTGACCGTCGAATTCTGCCCCGAGTTGCTGCGCCTGCCCGGCGATGTCGCAGCACTGCAGGAGAAGGTCCAACGAATCGCACAACGGGTCACCACAATGGAGGCCCACAAGCCGGATATCGAGCCTTTCGGCTGGCTGAATTACCGCATCGGGCTAGTCGGCGACCTCAGCTTCGACCACGAGTTCGATAATCTCACCGCGAAAGTCGGCGTGCAGGGGAATATCACCGATGACGCGTTTCTGCGCATCTCGTTCAAATGGGCCGACGAGTACGTGCCGCTCAGCATAGTCGGCTATGACATCGGTGAGGGGCCCGGGTTCATGAACACTCCGGGCAATCGGCCGTACGGGTACGGTGGCAATGACCTCTGGCTGGATGAAGCGTACGTGCAGTTCCCGACGCGGGGCGATTTCCACGCGGACTGGACCGTAGGTCGCCAGTTCCTCTGCTACGGCCTGGGGCTGATGGTCAATAACGAGCGGCGAGCGCTCACCGGCATCCGCTGCCAGAAGGATAAGCTGTTCGGGACATCGCTGAGCCTGGACTTCATGCTTGCAGGGGCCACCTACGATTGGCTGCCGGCGCTGCCGTATCCGGGGGACACCGACGGCTACGTGGCCGCGCGACTCGCCTATCAGCGCCCGAAATGGACACTGGGATTCAATGCGCTGCCCGACGGCACGGGCAACGAAATTGTCTATGGCATGGATCTGAAATACCGCCTCGCTCATGACAAGTACCTCTGTGCGGAGTACGCGCGCCAGACCCGTCATGCGAACCGCGCCAGGTATACCGGCAAGAGCGTGGATGATGCGATCGCGCTGAGCCTCGACATCATAGCCTCCGAAGACCTCTGCCTGACGTACTACTACTCCAATGTTGACGCGGAGTACGATGTGGTATATTCATCATTGCATCCGTACTACGAGACGACCCAGATGATGCGGCCGGCCAACCTCATACCCTGGGACCGGTGGCTGAAGAACCCCTTCGCTATGACCAACTTCAAGGCCCACGGCGTGTATCTGGACACCCATCTGGGAGATACGCCGATCAGCCTGGTGTATCTGCGGCCGGAGGCTGTTAGCGGCTGGTGGCTGCTCAGCCAGTCCGCCAACGATGATTACGACCAGTTGCTCGGGATTACCATCTCCAGGGAGCTCGCGCGAGGCCTCGACATGTATCTCACCTACGCGCGACAGGACCTCGCAAGCGACGCGACACCCGGGGCGATGAGCCAGGAGATGCTGCGCGCCGAATGTACGGTCGGCTTCTAACACCGACGCCTGGCATCTGCCCATAAATGAACGGGCGCACTTCTCATGAGGCTCTCCTCGATTGCTGCTGTGGCCGGTGAAGGCGGGTGGTATGTAGACGACAAGCCCGCCTTCGCTGCCAGAGCATCCCTTGAGCACTACCTCGTCACCGGTTCACCCCTCACCCCGGGCTTCGAGCAAGTGCGCGAGCCCGGCCAGATTATCTCCGTCTCCATCAAGCTCTCCGACGGGACTGTCGCTGTGGGCGAGGGCGGCAGCGTCACTTACGCAGGCATTGCCGGTCGCGACCCCGTCTTTCGCGCCTGCAGCGGCATCAGTACCGTCGAGGAACATATCAGCCCCGCCTTTGCCGGTGCCCCGGTCAGCGACTTCCGGACCCTGGAGCAAAAACTGGTTGGGCTGAGCGAGCAGCACGGCGGCTTCCACACCGCAGTCCTCTACGCGACCAGCCAGGCTCTCCTCCAGGCGGTGGCCACCGCTCGCCGTATCCCCGCGGCTTCTGTCATCGCCGATGAATATGGCTTGGCCATCGGCCCACGGGACCCGAAAGTGGCCGTCCAGACGGGCGCTGATCGGTACAGCGGCGTGGACAAGGCACTGTACCGCCAGATAGACGTGCTTCCCCATGGCCTGATAAAGAGCGTTGGGGATGACTTCGGACATCAAGGCGAAAAGCTGCTTGATTACGCCCGCTGGATTATGGCGCGGATCGAGCAGCACCAACCGCGGCCCGACTACCACCCCTGCATCCACTTCGACTGCTACGGCACCATTGGGCGTGCCTTTGACAATGACATCCGCACCATGGCCGAGTACATCGAGCGCCTGGCGGCTGTGGTCTCCCCGCTGCAACTGCAGATTGAAGCACCAGTCGAAGCGGCGACCCAGGCTCAACAGGTGGAGTTGATGGCCCAACTGCGGCGCGCCCTGGCGGAGCTTCCCGAGCCGGTGCCGCAGATCATCGCTGATGAATGGTGCAATACGGTCGCGGATGTTGAGCTTTTCGCAAGCGCGGGTGCGGCAGACCTCATCCAGATCAAGATGCCTGACCTGGGGCCGCTCGGTGACAGCATCAGAGCGGCCCTGATATGCAGAAAACACGGCGTCGGTGCATACATGGGCGGGAGCTGCAACGAGACCGACATCAGTGCGCGTACTGCCGTGCAGGTGGCCGTCGCCGTGGGAGCGGACCAGATCCTGGCGCGCCCGGGCATGGGGATAGATGAGGCTGTTTGCATCACGCGAAATGAACTCAGACGCCTCCGCCACCTGCTCGCTTGAGCCCATGAAGGTGATACTCGTCCACATGATGAACTATTGCCCGATACTGCCTCTGAAGCGAGATCTGCCGCAGCATACGCAGCATCAGCTCTGTAAAGGAGAATGAATATGGAATTCGTCATGTTCTCGAAGCATCTTGACATGCTGGGGTTGTCACTGCAGAAAGTCGGGGAGACGATGAAAGACATCGGCCTCGACGGAATTGACCTCACCGTGCGGCCTGGTGGACGCATCGAGCCTGAGAACGTAGATAATCAACTGCCGAAAGCCGTGGCACTCCTCGAGCAGTTGGGACTTTCAGTGGGCCTGCTGACGACGAATATCACCAGCATCCACTCACCATACGCCGAAGAGACATTCGCGGCGGCAGCAGAGTGCGGCGTACCCGCCCTCAAGCTGGGCTATTGGCACTACACCAACCCGAAGGAATTCTGGACGCAGTTTGAATGGGCGCAGACGAAGCTGACCGGCCTGCAGTCAATGGCGCTCGACTACGGAGTGACGGCGAACGTCCATATCCACTCCGGCCCGTATGTGAGCGCACTGGCCCCCGTGCTGTATATGCTGCTCGACGGGATGGACCCCAATGGTGTCGGTGCCTACATAGATACCGGCCACATGTACATCGAGGGTGGCTTCGACGGCTGGCGCCAGGGGATGATCATGCTGGCCCCGTACATCAACCTCGTCGCGCTGAAGGGCTATTCATTCGTGACTGAGACGGACGAGAACGGGAAGCTGGTACACGCTCGGAAGATGCTGGGGTTCGAGGAGGCGGCGCAGGACTGGCCACAGATATTCGCGCTGCTCAATGACTTCGGCTATGACGGCACCGTATCCCTGCACAGCGAGTACGGCGCCATGGACTATGACGAACTCGTGGCCCAGACCCGCACCGATCTCGCGCTGGTCAAGCAGGTGATTGCGGAGTTGGATGCCGAGTAGTCCCAGTCCATCCGCAGCAAGCGCACCATACGCAGGGTCACGAGGCCCTGCGTCTGCCTTTGGCACCGACGTGGAATCGTGGGTGAGGAGAGACTACTGGCCGCTGAAGAGCTCCGGGTCCATCGGTACGCCGGTCTCCTGGAAGCGGAATTGCTGCTCGTACATCCTGGCATAGACACCGTTGCGCTCGATGAGTGTTGCATGATCGGCCTGCTCGACGATCTCGCCATCGTCTATGACGACGATCTTGTCGGCATTACGGACTGTTGAGAGGCGGTGAGCGATCACGAATGTCGTGCGGCCGCTCATCAGGTGTTCGAGTGCGCGCTGGATAATCTGCTCTGCCTCGGTATCTACCAGAGACGTGGCCTCGTCCAGGATCAGAATGCGGGGGTCGGCAAGTAGTGCGCGCGCGATCGCCAGCCGCTGCTTCTGTCCACCGGAGAGCTTGACGCCGCGCTCCCCGATCTGGGTCTCATAGCCCTCCGGTAACTTAGACACGAACTCATGCGCGTATGCAGCCTTGCACGCCTCCACAATCTCTGCGTCGCTAGCATCAAGCCGGCCATAGCGCACGTTCTCATTGACCGTACCGTTGAAAAGGAAAGTCTCCTGGAGAACCATGCCGATGTTTTTCCGCAAGGATTTCTGGGTGACGCGGCGCACGTCCGTGCCGTCTACGCGCACGGCTCCTGCGCCCGGGTCATAGAAGCGGGGAATCAGATTGATCAAACTCGTCTTGCCGGCGCCACTGCGGCCTACAAGTGCGACGGTCTCGCCCGGTTCTGCCGTCACCGATACACCCTCAAGCACTACCTCCCCCGTCGCATAGCGGAAGGTCACGTTCTCGACCTCCACACGTCCCTCGACATCTCCGAGGTCATCGGCATCTTCAGCGTCTTCGACATCGGGCTCTTCGTCGAGGAGCTCGAAGATCCGCGCCACGGAGGAAAGCGCGCGGTTGTACAGATTGTGGACGCGGGCGAGGCTGCCAAAGCGGAAATAGAAGCCGCCCAGGTACCCGATGAAGATGACCATGTCGCCGGCCGTAATACCTCCCGATGGCTGGCCTGCGATGACCGAGCCGCGCCACATGACCAGGAGCAGGCCACACGACACGATGAAGTTGATCGCCGGGAAGAACGTTGTCCACAACCAAATGGTACGAACGCTGGCCTTATAGTAGTCAGCGCTTGCCTGGTCGAAAAGCTCGAATTCGTATTCCTCGCGGGCAAATGCCTTGATGACCTGAATGCCGGCAATCCGTTCCTGGAGCTGGGCGTTGATGTCGCCCAGTTGATCACGAATTTTCCGATAGACCGGCCGAATGACGCGGGCAAATATGATCATCGCGGTGACGATAATCGGGATCGGGATCAGGGCGACCAGCGCAAGTGAAGGTTTCACCCAGAACAGTACGCCGATGACGAGAATGATGTGCACCAGATCGGTGATCACGCTGTCAGTGCCGTGCACGACCATATCCTCGACGGCGTTGACGTCATTGGACACTTTCGACATCACGTCGCCGGTCTGGTGGGCCTCGAAAAAGCTGAGCGAAAGACGCTCAATGTGCCCATAGAGTTGGGTGCGTAACTCATAGACGAAGCGCTGGCCGAGGATGTGCATGACGTTCATGCGCACTCCGTTGAAGACGTTCTCGGCAAGGAATGTAGCGAGCATAACGATGATGTAGGTATTAAGCAATGCGGAGTCCTGGCCGACGATGACGCGGTCAACGATGCCTTTACCGAACACATAGGTGGGTGCCAGCGAGCAGGCAGTGGAAATGATCATGGCCGCAGTGGCGAGAAGAATCTTGGGCCAGTGAGGAAGCAGGTAGCCGCTAAACCACACCAGCATCCGACTGTCAGTTATCCGTAGCGGCTGCGTGTCCTCAGGCGAACCGTCGCGCCTGTGACGACCGCGATGGCCGCGTCCACCGTGCATCATAGTATCGCTCACCCCGCCAATTATAGCATATCTGCGGCACTATTGCCTCTTTGCCATTGCACCTGGCACAAGAGCGTCTATTGCTTGTCGCCCCACAAATATCCCAACATCATCTGGTACGCGTCGCGCCACAGCACCCCGTGGCTGTAGCACCACTGTTTCCATATATCACACCTTGGCCGATGAGCATTGTGCGGTCGGGAATTGCCGCATGGACTGGAGTATGTTACAATCATTGATGATAGCATGTATCAGGAAGCAGGGGCAAACTTGTCTGCTAAGATATCTGCCGAAGTAGCGTTGTATGCACTGGGCGAAGTGGAATTGGCTCCGATCATTGATGAGTTTTTGGGCGAATTGGAGGCGCATGGCCTGCAGATTGACCGCGGCCCCATGAGCACGCTAGTCATCGGCGACTGCGGGCAGCTTTTCGAAGCATTGCGAGCCGCCTTCGCTGCAGTCAGTGAGCAGCACCGTGTAGTCCTGCGCATGGTCATCTCCAATGCCTGCCCGATAGCTGATCCATCGCCCGACGGTTAGGTGCCGATAATCTTCTTGCGCTACGAGCAACCCGAAGCTCGGCCATCTGTTACACTGCAGAATCTCAGGCCGACGTTGCTCTTCGTGATACATTTGGGCACAGGGACGGATCTGCGTGATACCGCGCACACTAACTGTCGCAATGAAGTCCCCGGGCCTGTCCATCGAGCTTCGCGGCGAAGCTACCATCGGCAGACATCTCGCTCCCCGGAACATCGCCCGGGCATTTTGGTTCGCACCAGAAGAACTATCATGAGTAGTGAAAGAGCAGGCATTCTCTTTGTAAATCGTGATTTCGACGGTGGCGGCGCCTTGTTCGTTTGACGAACCAGGGGAGAGTGAACGATGTACGGCGTTGAGAATACCTGGAAAGAGATCCGCGACGCGAATGTCGAGATAGCGGTCATCGCGATTGGCTCAATCGAGCAACACGGCCATCATCTGCCACTGGGCACCGACTGGTTCCAGGTGGACGCCTTCGGACGCACGCTGGCCGAGCAGCTTGACGCCTTCTATGTACCCGCGATACCATTCGGAACTGCCTGGGAACACGGCCGCTTCCCGGGGACAATCTCGCTCCGCCCCGAAACGCTGGCCGCGGTGCTGCGAGACATCGTTATGTGCCTGCGCGAGCATGGCATGAAAAAGATCGTGGTAGCCAACGGCCATGGCGCCAACTGGATACTCAAGCCCACGGTGCGTCAACTCAACTATGACTATCCCGACATCAGCATCGTCTGGTCATCCGGCGTCAACCCGGAAGATGGTGACGAGCCGCCGCAGGAAATACACGCCGGTCTCTCCGAGACATCGCGGATGATGTACCTCAAGCCCGAGCTGGTCAAGGACCAGGGGATCGTCAACAGCCCCGGCATCGTCGGCCAGGAATTTCTCGACTACGTCGGGTTCGATAAGGTCACCAGAACCGGGGCATGGGGAATGGTAGCGGACGGAGCATCTCCCGAGCGCGGCGCTGAGATACTCGCAGCCCGAGCCCAGAAGTCGGCTTGTTACGTCAAATGGGCTCTTGCCAAGGTGGCAGAACTCAAGGCCAAACCCGGCGTCGTCAAAGAAGATGAAGTCACCGACTGAACTCGAAGGGATGGTCCAAATGAGGCTGGAGCTGATCTGCGTCGCGTTATTACTGCTGGTCGGATATGCCGGCTCGACGGCGTATCCGTTCACCGACCTGTCGGACCAGTCGGAGCCCTGGAAGCAACAGCAATATGGCGTGACCAATGCCGTCCCCTATCCGTTCGAGTCGCTGGTCGTGCTCAAGGCCCAGACGCAGACAGATGTTACATGCTGGGGCCGGAGATACATGCTCAATGCGCCGTTCCCGGTGCAGATAGAGAGCCAGAGCATGTCGCTGCTCAGCGGGCCGATGCGTCTGGTCGTCAAACACGCCGACACTGTCAGCATATTGCAGGACCAAATCCTCGACATCGGGACGATGGGCGCGGACCGCGTCGAATTCGACTGCCAAATGAAATGCGGGCCCTTGACCATCAGTGTCCCCGGCAACATCGAGTACGACGGGCTCATTGACATTGACCTGACGGTGACCGCTGACCAACCCACCCAACTGCAGCAACTCAGTGTGCAGATCCCGGTGTCGTCCGAGGTGGCAAAGTACTATCACATCTCGACGCAGTGGGGGAGATATGAGTATGGGCGCATTGATGAACTACCGGCAGAGGGCCTCGACCTTGCCTGGCAGGCGTTCTGGTGGATCGGTGACGACTACCGCGGGCTCAGCTTTGTGACGGACACGTGGGGAGGCTGGACCGGCCCCAGCGACCAGGCCTTTTCGCTGCGGCGGACCGATGAAGGCGTAGTGCTGACTGCCAATATCATCAATGAGCCGACCCAGATTGAGGGTGAGCGCCAATATCGCATCGGCATCCAGGCCACGCCCGGAAAACCGCTTCCAGACACGTGGCACGGTCGGCACCTGGGCCGGGGCAGTATCGAGATCACGCCCGAGCAGGCCCGCGCTCAACTCAGCGAAGAGGGCGCTAATGTTGCCTTGATGTGGAACAACACCGCCAAGTTCTTCAGCTACCCCGAGCCGAAGGACCCCGAGGCGTTCAAGCAAGCCGTCCAGACCTACCACGACGCCGGCATGCGTTGTGTCTATTACCTCACTCTCTCCGGCACCGGAATGGAATCGGGGGTTTTCCAGCGCAACTACCGGGATTGGCTGATGACGCGCCCGGACGGGCAATCACTCTTCGGGAATAAGTCACACGATGTGGACCTTGCCACAACCAAAGCCGGGGACTGGGCCAGCGTGTGTCCGGCCAGTAGCTTCAGCGACTGGCTGGTGTGGGCCGTGGACCGGATCATGGAGGATTACGATCTCGACGGTATCTACATTGACAATCCCGGGCCATACTACTGCTCCAACCAGGAGCACGGTTGTGACACCAGGGGCGCGCGCACCCATCCGTACTTCGCCGTCCGCGACCTCCACAAGCGCTTGTATGCCGTCGTCCATGGGCGCAAGCCAGAGACGGGCATTATCTGGGAGCACAACTCCCGCACCTCCAACAGCCTCAACCTCACCTTCTGCGACTTCTACTCGGATGGCGAGCACTTCCGCGTCAAGTCCAAGGGCCACCCTGAGCAGATCACTCGCACACTCCTCGACATCACCGGCACCGGCCGTCAATGGGGTTCGCAGCCATGTTTCCTAGCCTCGGCACTTAATTTGCGGGAAGAGTACACCTCGTGGCTACTGGCTCGGCTACTGCCCTTCGGCAACGTCATGTTCTCAGTGCCCAGCTATATGGACTTCTCGATATTCAGTCCGGTGCTTACCGCGCGTCTCGACTTCGGTCTGGGCAAGGTCCCGGTAACCTGGTTTACACCTGAAGCGGTGCCGGCTTGGTTCAGATACTCGCCGGCGGAGCTGGTAGTGGGTGGCTATCTGACTGAAGACAACCACGCCCTTATCACCGTCAGCAATCTGTCTGAAGAGAAGCTGGCGCTGCGAGCGCCCATTGCGCCGATCGCGGCCGAGTTCGGTGGCCCGGTGATAATCCGTGACGCCACGACCGGTGCCAAGTGCCCGCCGCTGGGCAAAAACCTGCTGCTGATGGTCCCCGCCAACTCCTTCCGTCTCATACGCATCGAGCGGGAGTAGGACGATTCGAGGCTCACCCGGCGGCGAGGACCCTGTCGCCGGCGGCTTTGGCGCGGGCCGCAGCTTCCTCCACCGGCAAGGCCTTCAGTTCCTCACTGAAGGTCTCCATGCCTAGGTAGCCCTCATATCCGACCACTTTGAGGGCTGCGAGGAACGCCGCCAGGTCAATGATACCCTCGCCTGGCAGCAGGCGCTCACCGTCTATTTGCTCATCCACCGGCCTGTCGGGCGCATCATTGATATGCACATGCACAATCTTCTCGACCGGCAGTGCAGCCAACTCCTCGGCAGTATGGCCCGCGGTGTACCAGTGGAAGCTGTCCACCAGTAGGCCCAGGCAGTCCACGCCGATTTCATCCTCCAGCTCCAGAAGCTGATCCATGCGATGGATGAAGACATTACCGGACTTGCGCAGTGTCTTCGGCCCGACCCACTCGAGGCCGAGACGAACACCATACGGCTCGGCGACCTGGCCGATCTTGCGCCAGCGCTCGACGGCCATTGCGCGGAACTCGGCGGCATCGGTCTCGACCGTCGGCGGCAGCCAGGTGCATCCACGCGGACAGCCAACCGCGACGGCGAATTCCAGATAGCGCGGGAAGTCAATCAGGCCGGCCTCGAACTCCGCATCGCTCCCCTTCCAATCCACCGGGATACCCCAGACCGCCGGCTTGACCCCATACTGCTCGATGAGGCTGAAAACCGCGTCAATACCCCGTGTCTCGGCGATCTCCATCGCCCCGGCAAGTGTATCCACACCGCCAAAACCAGTCTTTGCGGCCAGTGCCAGGTACTCCTCGAAGCTGAGACTACTCCCCAGTATGACCCCATTGAGCGAAAGTTGCATCCTGATCACCCTGTCCTTTTGCGCTTCGCACATGCAGCCTGTCGCAGGCCTAATTCTCGCCTTGCCTCTCGCGTCACTCAACGACTGCGAGGGCGTAGATGTCCAACTGCGGGACCGTAAATGTCACCACCCGTGCGCCGCGTTGTTCTGAAATATCATATTCCAGTACGACTTCCTGCTCCATGTCAGGCGACAGTAGGCGGACTTTATTGACGGTGAAATCATCAGCGACCCGCAGGCTCACGCGCAGGTCCTTCTCGGGATGGATTTGCGGGTCCCACTCGGCGCGCAGAGCCGCGGCGCTGCTGTTCGGCTGGCCGCCCCAGGTGCCCTCCTCAAGCAGCGTCAAAAAGGACTCAGGCAGCCCGCTCTGTTTCACCTTCTCCGCATCGCGCCACCACTTGCTCCCATCCGGAGTCAGCGGGATGTTGAAGTTGACCAGTTGGATGACGTACTCGCCGGATTGACTCCTCATCACGGTTAGCTCAGTGGTCACCGGCTTGCCGGCGACCTGACAGGTCTGCGGCTCATCCATGATCTGCCGTAGCGCGGCCGGAATCCGCCGCAGGTAGGTTGTCCTGGCGTGTTCGACTTCGGGGATCCCGCCCTTCATCCAATGCGTCGCGCCCTCGTAGAAACCGACCGGGCATTCGCCGCGCGGCAGGTAGGCGATGCTACCCTTGCCGAGCGCCTCTTGCAGCGGCTTCTCAGCGCGCTCCGCTCCTGCGAACAGGGGTGCACTCTCCCGCTTGCGGCCGTACTCATCATAGCTGCCGATTTCGGAGAAAAGAACCAGCCTGCCACCCGCTTCGACGAACTCCCGCAAGGTCGCATACTGAGCGTCACTGACCACCGGCACGTGGGCCAGCACCAGCGCGTCCAGACCTGCGAGCCCTGTGGAGTTAATGTCGCCATCGAGAATATCCCGGAACAGCACCCCATCCTCCCAGAGCAGTTGCGCTGCCGGGAAGCACATCGTCGGCTGATTCAGGTAGGCCTGCTGAGTCGAGGTCCAGATGCCGACATTCGCCTCCATCTGCGAGCTGACAAAGAGCTCGGAATGGTCCTTCCAGAAATTGTTATACAGAGCAACCGCGTCCTGCTGCAGGGGGCTCATCACACTCAGATACGTATAGGTGACATCGGGCACGAGGCCATTGGCATGGGTATTGGCCATCCACGCCTTGGTAATGTTCTCATGTCCCGGCGAGCGGGGGGTATGCCACCAGCCGAGTGCCATGAGCATGACTACGGCCTTGTTGCCGGCGACGGCCTTAAGATAACGATACTGGTAAGCATGGGAGGTGATATAGCGCCCGCCACCGTAGTCCCTGTACTTGTCGCTACCCGGGCTGCCGACACTCACCTGCGGCCGGCGCGGATGCTCGACGAGACCCCAGCTCTGCCCAGTGTTGATCAGGTCGTAGCTGTGCCCCGGCCCGTAGGTACCGTGGAATACGTTGAGCAGGTCCTTCCACGACATGCAGAAGTTGCACGAGATGGCGAAGTCCGGATCGCGCTTTCGCGCGTGAGCCTCCAGCATCTTGAGCAGCTCCGGTGAGCCGGTAGCGTTGAACTGCTGCCACTTGATCCAGAGCGCGGCGTTGGTATCGGTCAGTTTCCGCGGCGGCTCCAGATGCGCGAGGTCCGCAACCTTGAGTATCTCACTGAGCTCTCTCTCCGTGCATGTGTCGGCCAGGAATTCCCGAAAACCCTCCTTGCAGTGGTCGCAATAGCAGGCCCCCTTGCCAGTCCAGACACCCGTTGCGTCGAGGTAGCAGCCGTCGTAGCCCACGTCAATCATCATATCAATGATGCCACAGGCGTAGGTCTGAAACTCGGGGCTGTTGCCGCAGAAGTAGTACCCGGCCGGGCCGTGGTAGCTGTAGGGAATCGGCTCGCCGTCGGCAGTCACCTGCAGATACGTCATCGGGTCGGTGGCAGGGCGCTTGCCGAAGTAGTCCTCGTACTGCTGCCCCCAGCGAATCTCGAAGAAGTCAAACCATTTCTTGAGCGGGCCGGTCTCCCCCTTCGGACGCTGCGCCGGCGCATCCTCATAGCCGTAGAGGAAGATCCCTGGATGATAACCGAAGACCTTGATGCCGTGGTCGTGGAGGAAGGCAATGTCCTTCTTGGTGAGTTCGGCAAGCCGGTCGTACCCCTCGCGCTCG
>CAZCJS010000096.1:0-14135 GCA_964498775.1 uncultured Armatimonadia bacterium | reverse complement strand
TGACAAATCGTTTCCGGTAGGCAGCTTCCCCACAGGGGCGAGCTGGTGTGGCGCACTGGATATGGCAGGGAACATGTGGGAATGGTGTGCCGACTGGTACTCGGAAACCTACTACGAGGTTAGTCCTGAGCTGAACCCGGCCGGGCCTCTCGATGGCTCGAAAAAAGTTTTGCGCGGTGGCTCCTGGTGCGACGTCTATCCAGGGTACTTCCGCTGTGCCTTCCGCACCAGCAACTATCGGGGCGCCCGCCACCTCAACAGCACGTTTCGTTGTGCGCGATGACTTTGAGTTGTTTTACACTGTACTTTAGCCGTTTTACACTTTGCGCTGTTTGCCGTGGTGTGGCGGTGTCGCCCCCATTCACTCCCGGCCGTAGGGCGAGAGTTCCCGGAGGCGCTTGATGACCTCCGGGACGCGTGCGCTGACGTAGTCAATCTCCGTAGCGGTGTTGTAGCGGCTCAGACTGAAGCGGATTGAGCCGTGGGCGTACATCTCCGGCACCTTCATGCGACTGATAACATGCGAGACCTCCAGCGAATCCGAAGAGCACGCCGAGCCCGTCGAGACGTAGATGCCCAACTCGTCCAGCAGCAAGACGATGCTCTCGCCCTCGACATAGCCGAAGGATATACTCAGCGTATTGGGCAGCCTCGGTGCCGCGCCGCCGTTGACTAGCGTGTCCGGGCAGCGTGCCACCAACTCCTCCTGCAGGCGGTCACGCATCGCGCTGACCCGTTCCCGCTCCTCTGCCACATGCTCGCCGGCCAGTTCCGCAGCCTTGCCCAGCGCCACAATCGAGGCCACGTTCTCCGTACCGGCGCGCCGGTTGTCTTCCTGGTGGCCTCCGATCAGCAGCGAACTGAACGGTGCGCCGCGACGCACGAACAGAGCGCCCACACCCTTCGGCCCATGGAGCTTATGCCCCGACAGCGACAGGAAATCCACCGGCAACTCGCCCAAATCGAGCGGCAGTTTGCCGACGGACTGCACGGCATCGGTGTGCATCAGGACGCCGCGCGCCTTGACGATCTCGGTAATCTCTGCCAGCGGGAAAACGACGCCGCTCTCATTATTGGCGTGCATGAGCGAGACGATGGCGGTGTCATCCCTGAGCGCCTCGGCCAGCTCATCGAGGTCCAGACGGCCCTGTTCGTCCACGCCCAGATACGTCACCTCATAGCCCTGCTTTTCCAGGTGCCCGCAGAGCCCCAGCACTGCCGGGTGCTCGACCGAACTGGTGACGATATGCCTTTTGTCCGGGAATTCCTCCAGCGCCGAATGGATTGCCGTCGCATCGCTTTCAGTGCCACAGCTTGTAAAAATCAGTTCCTCTTCGCCTGCACCCAGCAGGGCCGCCAGTTTCCGGCGTGCCTCATCCAGCGCGTGCGCGACATTCCCGCCGAAGCTGTGCAGGCTCGAGGGGTTGCCGTATAGCTCGGAGAAGTAAGGCCGCATCTCCTCGAAGACCTCAGGGGCGACCATTGTCGTGGCGTTATTGTCGAGATAGACGGGCGCTGTCATCAGCCTCCCACCTCTACGGAGATGCTTTCATCTACTTCTTCCCGCAGCGTTTTCTGGACGAAATCGCGGACGGTACCGTGAACGTTTGCGCACATGGCACACGCGCCCTGCATCGCCACTACGACTTTGTCGCCCTCGATGGCCACAAGCTGCAAGCCGCCGCCGTGAGCGCCCAATGCCGGGCCGATTTGCTCGGCCAGCAGCCGCCTTATCTTGGCATCTCGCTCATTTCCGGGGGTCTCATCAGATGTCGCGGCAGCCTTCTCGGCCAGCACCTCCCCGATGATGCGCTGGATGTCGGGGATGCACTCGGTACAGGCTCCGCCGGCCTTGGTGTAGTTCGTCACCTGCTCGACGGTGGTCAGGTTATTGTCGGCCACTGAGTCACGGATCTGTTGCTCCGTCACCTCGAAGCACTTGCAGACGATGTCTCCCGCGCCGGGGACCTCCAGTGTCTCCCCACGATAGTCGGCAATGGCAAGTTGCAGCGCCTCGGCCCCCATGACCGAGCAGTGTATCTTCGGCGCGGGCAAACCGCCCAGGTACTCGACAATGTCGCGGTTCGTAACCTGCTTGGCCTCATCCAGTGTCATGCCCTTGACGATCTCGGTTAGGGCTGAGGCCGCGGCAATGGCGCTGGCGCAACCGAAGGTCTGAAACTTGACATCGGAGATGCGCTCTTCACCGTTGACTTCCTCGACCTTGATATACAGCTTCAGCGCATCACCACAGCGCAGATTGCCGGTATCGCCGATACCGTCGGCGTCCGGGATTTCGCCGGCGTTGCGGGGGTTGAGGAAATGGTCTTTGACCTTATCGCTATAGTCCCACATTGGCTACTGCTCTCTCCTTGATTGCTCTTGTAGAAAGTCTATGATAGCAGGGAAATGCGCCAGGTGCAACTGCCAGGCGGGGCGCCGGCTGAGTGGGGTGGTCGGGGCGGAGTCACTCACATCAGAACCGCTGCCTGCCCATCTCGGCTCTGACGGCTTCGAGCAGGTCGCACTCCTCGCGATACAGGCCGCTGCCTACCCTCAACTCGTCGCCGAACTCGAAATGCAGGTCAGTCTCCGCATCATAGGGCGGCCATTCGAGCCCATCGCCAGAGGGGTCGCCGGTTGCCGCAAAGCGTACCCAGGCCGCGCTGATTGTGCGCGAGAGCTCTTCATCATCCGGGCCGGCCATCTCGTTGCGCACGTTCTCGAACACATACGGCACTTCGAGGCCGTGAATGGCTCCCATCCCCCTGTCTGCCAGCAGCGGCGGCACACGGGTAAAGTGGTATAGGTAACCATTGGCGGCGACCTTGCTCATCTGCCGGATGGTCAGGCGCGCCGGACAGGCGAACGCAGACACGGTCAGCAGTCGTTCATACGCGGCCTTCACTTCATCATCCGACTCCGCAGGGAAGAGCTTCAGCACCTCTTCTGCCCGGTCCCGAAACATCATCCGCACCAGCAGCTTGTAGGCAGTAACGCTTTTCAGCGGCATATTCAGCGCGAAGATATTCCCGTCGGCCGCATTGCTCCCCATAATCAGTGGCACATTATGCTGCTTGCCTTCTGCGAACAGCTTTCCCGGCTCATCAGGCAAGACGTAGCCGTCAACCATGGGATAGAGCTTGTTACCACGGGAGCTGGACATCAGTTGCGGCTTGATTGTATCGAGCAGTTCCTGGGGTGATTTGCTGCGCAGCTTGGCGATGGCGTCAGGGCCGTCGCAGCCCAGCTCCTGCGCCAGCCGAACGCCCATCGCCTCACCCGTTTCGCCCCGACCACCGGCTTCCCGCAGGCGTCTGTTGATAAGCTGTGCCGCGCCGCTTTGGGCAATCGCGCGATGGAAAAGCCCTGCGGCCGGCGGACTCACCATCAGGCAGCAGACGCTCACCGATCCCGCTGACTCCCCGAAGATGGTCACACAATCGGGGTCTCCGCCAAATGCCGCAATATTCTGCTGCACCCATTGGAGCGCCGCGATCTGGTCCAGCAAGCCATAGTTGCCCGACACGCCGCGCTCTGACTCTGCCGAAAGCTGCGGATGGGCGAAGAAGCCCAAGGGCCCGAGGCGGTAGTTTATCGTCACTATCACGGCACCCAGCCGGGCCAGGTTCTGCCCGCTGTAGTAGCGCATTGAGCCAGAACCGATAGTGAAGCCCCCGCCATGTATCCACACCATCACCGGCAGCTTAGCTGTAGGATTCCCTGCCGGTGCCCATATATTCAGGTACAGGCAATCCTCATCGGCAGGTGCTCGGTCTGCCTCATAGATGCCTATCCTCTTGTGCGGCTGCGGACAGGCCGGGCCGAAGTTCTCGCAGACCGGCATGCCTGCCCATGGCTGGACGGGTTGCGGCGGCTGCCAGCGGAGTTCACCCACCGGCGGGGCGGCATACGGTATTCCCCGGTACACGATTACTGCGCCGGTCTCGTCCGCAGGGACTCCGCTGACGAGGCCGGAAGCGAGCTGCACCGGCTCCAGCGCTTCATCCGTGCATCCGGTGGCCAGTGCAAGTGCCAGCAGCAGGACAACCATGAACTGATTCTTCCAGGTTTTCATGTCTGTAGAGACGACACTTTCCAGGGCGACATTCCCGGGGAACCGCATTCGGAGCGTACGCGTGTGTGCCCGGCGCTAATGGTCGGCAATGAAGTTGCGAATCCATTCCGCCTGCTCGGGATGGCGGTCTATAAGGCAGTTTGCCAGGATGCTGAAACCCGCGATGCGCTCCTCCTGCCACAGCCGGTACATGATTTCATACTGTTCCGCAACATGTTCCGTGGGCACCTCCGACTTGCCCGTGTAGTTGCGCAGGTAGCTGCCGATGATTATCTGCTTGCCCGGGAAGACCTTTTCACAGTGCTCCACATACGCCGGGAATTCCACCAGCATGTGTGGGTGGCCCTCCCAGAGGTGGATCACGTCAACATAATCAGCGAAGGCTGCCCAGTAGTCCTCATCCAACTGCCTGCCATAGACGACGATCCAGAGCTTCAGATCCGGGTTCGCGCTATCGAGGGCTTCACGGATTGCCTCCGGAATACTGGAGGTGTATTGTTCATAGTGCAACATGCAGCCGGTGTCATCAATCATGGCGCCGACAACGTTGGGGAAATCCACAGACAACCGGCTCAATTTGCGGGCTTCCTCGACGACGGTATCGGGGTTGCTATCACGCCAGTTGCGGAAGCCGACGCCCCCGGGCACATTCTCCTGGCGCGGCATCTCGATGAATTTCCACTTCGAGATATCGGCGACTACCTCCGCCTTGTCGGCCAGCTTCCCCAGCGTTATCTCATTATTCGGGTGGAATATCAGGTTGCAGCGATCCAGCCCGAAGTACGTGGCCCCTTCGCCTACACCGTAGATGGAGGGCGGCACGTCGGGATCAAATCCCTGTCCCTCCCACACCCAGCCCGCTTCCCGGAAACTACGCCCAGCCATCATCACAGCCCCTTTCACAAGCGCGATGTATATGTCTCGCACGCAGGTAACACGTCAGCACTCCGCCCGGCGATTCATCCGGCTCGCTCGCTTCCGGTCTCGGGGAGTGGCTTGATGAGATAGCGGTACGCCGGATGCAGACGCCAGATACGCACCTGCCCCGGTTCCGTCGAGTGCCGCACAAACCACTGCACCGTGTTTATGCCATAGCAAGCCTGTCGCCACGACTGCAGCTTTGTCCAGTCATAAACGTTTGCGTCGGCTCCGATAATGCCGACATGCCCGCAAGCTTGCGGGTTCGGAGGATACCAAGGCGAGTGACGCACCGAGATCATGTCGCCCGGCAGCAGGGGCTGCTTCCCGTCCCATACGAAGACTTGCCACAGTTGCGGGTGCGTGGCGGCGATGTGCTGACCCGAGCCGCGCTTGAACCGGGCCCCGTAGCCCAGCGCCTCGTCCACTATGCAGTCGGTGAAATCGGAGCAGTCGTTCTCATGCAGCACGAACTCGGGCATCGGGCGGGTCCGGTTGAATTCGACAGCCTTCTCGGCCGGCTTCCAGTTCAACGGCTTCTCGCTCGGGTGGTTGCGATAGAATTGCTGCTGCGCCCGGCTCTCATACTCCTCGAACGTCATCAGCAACTGTGGCATCGGCACGAGCCCTGACTGCAACTCCGGCAGCAGCCGGAAATAAGCAGCCCAGCCCACTGCGCAACAGACGGCCAGGCCGGAGACGGCCATCAATACTATCCTGCGCTTGCCCATTCCCCTGCTCACATGATTGAGGCTCTGTGGGAACGCGCAGCCTCGTCCACCCGAGGCCTGCTTGAACGAGTTCGCCGATAGTCCCGACCACTCCGTCTACTCGGCGAACTCCACTTCCTTCTCCATGGCGTTGGCCAGGTATCGCATTAGCACGGTCGCGCCGCCGAGCTTGACGCCCTGTTTGGTGATGTTGTTGATGAGGCTGTAGGTGGGCAGGTTCTCGGCGTACGTCTCGGGAGCGGATTGCGTGCTTTTCGATGCACA
The DNA here is from genome assembly GCA_964498775.1 of uncultured Armatimonadia bacterium. Taxonomy (GTDB): domain Bacteria; phylum Armatimonadota; class Zipacnadia; order Zipacnadales; family UBA11051; genus UBA11051. The sequence goes on along the minus strand of CAZCJS010000096.1, from coordinate 8,144 downwards.
GAGAGCAAAGGCCGCGTCACCGTGACCGAAGCCGGCGTTCCGTAGTGCGGTGACCTGCTCGGGACGGCTGAGCGTGTAATGGGAAACCATACCATCGAAGACTTCTCTCATCTCGGGCCGCAGGCCGAGAGCAGCGATATTTACCCGCGCCAGCAGAGCGCGAGCTTCCGCCTGGCTGGTTATCGTCTTCGACTTTGTTACTGCGGCGTTGGCTGCCTTAGTATGCTCCCTTGTCTGCTTTGCGGCCTGTCTGAGTAGCTGGGTGTACATAGCGTCGCCCGGATGCTTGGCCATCAACTGCATATATAACAGGGCATCGGCGGCTGCCTTCTGTGCTTTGCCGATAGCGGCCAGCGTCCCAGGCGTGTTATCCATCGCCTTGCCGAACTCCTCTGTGGATCGCCGTAACGCAATCCACGAGCGCTTGGCAACCTCCACATCATTCCCGTAGCCGTGCCCTGCTGCACACTGCCTCAGCGTCTTCTCCAGCCGCCCCTTGAGCTTCTCACAGTCGCCGCTCACTGCGCTCACGCGGGTGTCGAGCGCCTCCATCGCATAGACGCTGTTGTTTGCTTCAGCCACTGCGCTTGTCGCGCCCATGAACACATTCTGCTGGAAGTCGGAGAGGTCCGGGTTCGTCTCGGAGATGCTCAGAATCGTGCTCGATGAATTGCGGCTCGTTTCGGCGGCGGCGGCCATCTTCTGGGCGAGAGTGTTAGCGAACTGATTGCTTTGAGCATTCATCAGGGCGATGGGTCCCTGCAAGTCGGCGACGTTGGCCAGAAGAGTCGTCGCCTTCTTCTGGTGTACGGGTCCCAGCGTCGGCATTTTCATGGGATGATCAGGCATTGCGCCGGCCTGGCGTAAGGCATACGTATTGCCGTGATCCAGCTTCAGCGCTGTCTGGTAGGCATCAGTCGCCTGTGGCAGTAGGCCCAGCGCCGCATAGGAATCGGCGATCGCCAGATGGGAGTTAACCTGGTCGGGGTGTGCTTCGGCGGCCCCCTGCAGCATCTTAATGGCTGTGCCGTGCTGGAAGCGGCGTTGGTAACCGCGTGCGATGCGCAGCGTGGTCTCGCTGTTCTCCGGGTCCAACTCCGCCCTGCCAAGCTGGCGGGCGATCCGCGTTGCCGTCGGCGGATGGGTCAGCAGCAAGTGCTCCAGCTGTGAGGGCCGCGAGCGCTCATACTTCGCCTGCAGTCTCTCAAAGAAGCTGATAGCGCCACGGGGGTCATAGCCCGCGGTGTAAGAGAGCTGACAGCCCCCGTCGTCGGCGTCGCGCTCATCGTCGCGACTGTAGTGCAGCATCAGCAGACCGGCGCCCAGGCCCGCCACTTCCCCCATGGTTTCGCTCTTGCTCCCGAGTAGCGCGGCCCCGATGCTGTACAGAATATTCTTCTTCACCGACTTGATCGAGTCGCGCTTTACCACGTGGGTGATCTCGTGCCCGCAGATGAACCATACTTCGTCCTCGCTGTCGGCGAAATCCAGCAGGCCGCGTACCAGATAGATATGCCCGTACGGCGCGGCAAAGGCATTGACCATATCGTTGTCAATCACCTTGAAGCTGTAGGGAATGTGTTGCCGCGCACTATGGCCGACCAGCGTCTGGCCCATGTTGTTGACCCATTCGGACAACAGCGGGTCGGTCTCGATGACGTACTCCTTCTCGACTGCTGCCGCCGTCTGCTTGCCGAGTGACCTCTCGATTTTGTCCTCATTGCAGCCGCTGAGCACTAGTGCGGCGAAAGTGGCCACCAGCAGCAGCATTGTATTTTTCGTCAGGAACTGTCGGTACATCCTGATACCCCCTCCGAGCAATTGCTCAGCGCAAATTCCGGGCCGCTGCGCTATTGAGACTAGGACGCCAGCCACAGTGGCCCTGTTCATTTGCCTGGCAAAGACTACATTGCTGTGCACATTCTACCATATACCCTAGTAGAAGGCCCGTCAATCATTCCCGGATCATCAAATTAACGACCATATTCATCGCCCGCCACGCAATTCCTGGTCTCCTGCATCCACACAGTCGCCACTCGACTCCGTCCTTCCGTTTGGCGTCCTTACGGAGAATGCCAAATCCTTGCTCCTCTGGCAAAGGAAACAATACCTCCTAAGAGGAAATAGTACGTACAATGTCCCCATCCTGAATGCCTCAGGAGGCACCGCTATGGTAGGTCAATGGATGCGGCTCAACAGGCTCTTTTCGCAGGGAGAACGTGCGGTCGTGGTATCTGCTACTGATGACGAATTCATCGGTCCGGCAGCTACACAGATGGCGGTGCCCGAAGTGACGCGCGACCTCGCCGACGCCGATGCCATCCTGCTCAGCCCCGGCATCCTCCGCCACTGCGGCCATGCCTTCGACTACCGTGGCGCGCCGCTGGCTATCGTGCGCCTGGATTGGCATACGGCCTGCTGCAGTGCGGCCAACTACGACCATGCCGGTGCCGCCGAGGTGGTCTCTCCCCGCAGAGCTCTAGCGATGGGGGCAGACCTCGTGCTGGCCACTCTCAGCCTCACCCAAACCGACGCCGCTGCAGATACCGCCGTTATTGCCATGTTCAGCCGCTTCGCGCATGAGAAACGCGAGTGCGGGCTGCCACTGCTGGGCGAGCTTCACCCTCCCGGCGCCGCCAACATGGTTGCCGAGCAGCTATTCGAGCAGGTGCATGTTGGCTGCCGTATCCTCGCCGAGTTGGGCGCGGATGCCGTTATCGGCATATTCACCGGTGAGCGCTTCGCTGAGACTGTTGACGCCTGTCCGGTGCCTGTCCTCGCCACAACCCAGAACCCCGCCATCGAGCAGCGAGACGCCCTCCAGTTGGCATACCAGGCGGTCAAGGCCGGCGCTCGCGGCGTCGTGTTCGGCCCACAGGTAACAGGCGCACCGAACCGCTCTGCATTCCTCGCCGCACTCAACGCCGTAGTCAAGCAAGAGACCGACCCGGATGTCGCTGCCGAGCAGTTCACGATCAGGTAGCGCCGGGGTTCTGCCGGCATGAAATTCGGATATCTCACACACAGCCCCACCCAATCCCCTCCGTAGGATGGTGACACCGATGGACAAGGACCTGGCAGTCGTCTTCGATTGTGGCTCCACGAACCTCACTGTGGTAGTGGTGGATGCTTCAGGACGAATTGTGAGCGATTCATCGGCGCCCAATGGGCCCGTCCGTCAGCCGGATAAGCCCGCTGACTACTCGATATGGGATGTCGAGGGAGTCTGGGATCGCCTCGCGACTGCCTGTCGGTGCTGTATCGGCGACATGGACACCGACCGGCTATGTGGGGTGACGGTGACGACCTGGGGAGCCGACGGCGCACCTGCAACCGCCGATGGCCGACTTCTCTACCCGCCGATTTCGTGGCAGGACGGCCGCACCCATAGCCTCGCCGACCAGATCGCGGGCGACATTGATCCCTGGCGCATCTATCAACTCTCCGGCTATCAGGTCATTAGCTTCAATACGCTACTCAAGCTCCGCTGGCTGCACGACAACGAGCCGGAGGTCCTTGACCGGGCCGACTACTGGCTGATGATGCCGGGTATCCTGGGGATGCTGCTGTCTGGCGAGGCCTCACTGGACGCGACGGCGGCAGGCACGATGATGGCAATGGATATGGCGAGCCGCACGTTATCCTCCGAGTTGCTGCAGTGGGCCGGCGTGGACGCCGGGCTCTTCCCTGACCTCTGCGAACCGGGTCACATCATTGACGGCGTCACCGCGCAGGCGGCGGAATGCACCGGACTCCCGCAGGGCTTGCCAGTCATAGTTGCCGGCCACGATACCCAGTTCGCCGCGGTCGGTTCCGGCGCTACTCCCGCCGAGGTCATACTCAGCAGCGGGACCTGGGAGATCCTGATGCTGCGGGCCTCAGAGTACCGCGCCACCCGGCAGGATTTCACCGACGGTCTCCTCATCGAGGCCGACGCTGAAGCCGGCAGGTACAATCCACAACTGCTGATGATGGGTTCCGGGGTCATCGAGTGGCTGCGCGACCAGTTCTTCACCGATGTGTCGGGCCGCGAGGCCGGCTATGGCGACATGATCGCAGCGGCGGAGACTATCGCTCCCGGCTCCGATGGCGTCACCGTCATTCCCAGCTTTGTCTCCGACACCGGTCCGCTGCGCCGATACGAAACCGCAGGGACGGTCCTGGGCCTGAAGCTGGGCACGACGCGTGACCATCTCTACCGCGCGACGCTCGAGGGGCTCAGCTACCAGTTGCGCCAGGCGCTGGCGATACTCACGCGGACCTCGGCCGATCAGTATCAGGGCCTGCGCGTAGTTGGCGGCGGATCGAAGAACCTGCTCTGGAATCAACTCCGCGCCGATGTCTGCGGCCTGCCGGTAACCACCATCGAGCAGACCGAGGCCACCGTCCTCGGTGCGGCGATGTTCGCGTTCGTCGGGGCGGGCATATTCCCCGATATTGCCACTGCCCAGGATGCAATGGTCGGCGCAACGCAGGTCTTCGAGCCATCCGTAAACGCCGCCGCGTATGAGGAGCTTTTCGCCCGGTATGCGGCCTTGCCCGAGCTGCTCAAGCCGCATTATTCATAGGTGCAGAGCAACGGGGGACGGCGTGAGGCAACGGTAAAAGACAACGGCAGAAGGCGAACTTGACGTTCGGAGGGGCCGAATGGGGGAGGTTTCGCGGAGCGAAGCCGACACCATCCGGCCCACCAGCCGTATCCTCGTGTATGCGAAGGCAACATGCAATGGATCGCGAACCTCAAGCATATGAAGACCGTCGTCACCCGCACCGGCTGCACTCCGAGCGGTACCGTGCACCCCACAGTGTCATGTTCATCACCATGCACGCCAGCGCCGGTGTGAACCTGTGCGATGACACCACCTATCGCGCCATCACCCAGGTGGCGGGTGGTATGGGCAGGAAGTACTACGTGAGGATTCACGCATATTGCATCATGCCGGACCACGTACACTTCGTGGTCTCGCTAACGTGTGAGAATGGCGACGTGCGGAAGTGGGTGCGATACACGAAACGCGAGATAGCGAAGAGGCTGAGCGCAGGTGGCATGTGGCAGCGGAGTTACTGGGATAGACATGCTCGGGGATCGGAGGCCGTTGCGGACGTGGTGCAATACACGCTGGCTAATCCCGTGCGCCGCGAGCTGTGCTATTCTTATGACCAGTGGCCGTACTCGTGGTCTGAACGGCGTCCCGAGACGCAGGGCGCTGACCCGAATCAGATTTCGAGTTGAGCGGGGAAGGAAGGCAAACGGCAGTGGGCCGGATACTCCGGCGCCGACCCACTCCTGCGGAGCGGGTGCCCGGCGTTTCCGTATTCGGCCCCTCCGGACGACGGATGGCGACGGCGAGAGACTAGGGCAAAGGCAACGGCGCACGGCGACGGCAGACGGCGAAAGACAACCAACACATAGACAGGAGTAGCAACATGGCCAAGCCAGTCAGAGTTTCAACCATCGCTTCGGCAACAAATGGCATCGAATTCGGCGACAATTTCTCCGAGCGCGTTCGTGACGCAATGGCCGAACACCTTGAAATGGCGGCGCAGGCAAAACCGGACATCGTCGCAATGACTGAGTTCCAAAACGTTCTGGGTGTGGATTTCAACAAGGAGCAACTGGCCGACTGGGCAGAGCCGATACCCGGACCGACTACCGACCGCATGGCCGAGATCGCCGACAGGCACAGCATGTATGTCGTCGTGCCCATACTGGAAATTGACGGGGGTACACTCTACAATACCGCCGCGCTCATCGGCCGGGATGGCGAGATAGTCGGCAAATACCACAAATACCAGCCGACGATTGGGGAGATGGAATGGGGAGTGCTGCCCGGTGACGATGCGCCGGCTTTTGATACCGATTTCGGCAAAGTCGGCATGGCCATCTGTTTCGATCTGAAGTTCGTCGAGGTCGGCCAGCGGCTGGCGGCGAATGGCGCGCGCCTCGTCGTCTTCAGCTCCATGTTCGTGGGTGGGGAGCGGCTGATGCACTGGGCCCGCGACTTCGGCTTCTACATCCTCTCCTCCTGCACGCGGCGCAGCTACGTCGTGGACATGGCCGGCACGCGCTTCCTCGCCGAGACCGGCTTCCAGATTGATGAAGTGGCCTCCGGAGTCGTGCCGCCGATTGCCTCGGCCGTCATCAACATGGATCGGGAGTTTTTCCACCTCGATTACAACCAGGAACGGCTGAAGCAATGTGTGCAGAAGTACGGACCCGGTGTCGAATGGGAGATCTGCCGGGCCGAGGCGCATTTCACCCTCGCCTCGAACATGGAAGACAGGACTATCGAGGACCTCATCGTGGAATTCGAGTTCGAGCTCTACCGGGACTATTTCGCCCGGGCACGGAAGCACCGCGTGGACACTCTCTCCCGTACTGAGTAGTGGCAGAGCCGCGCGGGCATCGGTAGGCGCACCCAATTCGCCAAGGGAGGCCACTGCAATGCGCAAGTCTGCAGTGCCGAGGCTGTGCCTGATGTTGGCGCTGGGCGTGTGGGTGGGGCTGATGTGGGCCGGATGTGGCGGTGCGTGGGACGGAGTGGAGGAGGTCCGGATCGGGCCACTGCACGGGTTCATGCAGCAAACTGCGGTCAGCGACAATGGCTGGCATCTGGCTTACGCCACCCAGAGCGGCGAGAGAAGCGTACTGGTCGTGGATGGTGTGGCCGGGCCAGAGCACGATAGTATTGGCGGCATTGTCTTCAGCCCGGACGGGCAGCGCGTCGCCTATACGGCCTGCGAAGGGAGGAAGCGGTTCGTGGTCGTGGACGGCGTGGCCGGGCCGGAGCACGATGCCATTGAGACGAACAGTCCCCTCTTCAGCCCGGACGGACAGCGCGTCGCCTATACGGCCTGCGAAGGGAGGAAGTGGTTCGTGGTCGTGGACGGCATGGCCGGGCCGAAATACGATGCTATCGGGGATTACCTGGCTCATATCCCGGTCTTCAGCCCGGATAGCAAGCGGGTGGCATACATCGCGCGCAAGGGGCGCAGGTCGGTCGTGGTTGTGGACGATGTGGCCGGGCCGGAATATGTGAATGCTTCGGGCGTAGTATTCAGCGCGGATGGAAAGCATCTGGCCTATGTAGGCGGCAAGACAGCGGGAACGTGTGTGGTTGTGGACGGGGTTCCCGGAGTGGCCTACGAAAGCGTTTCGGGGTTGGTCTTGAGCCCGGACGGTGAGCGGGTGGCGTATGCAGCCATGGATGGGAGACATGAACTGGTGGTCGTGGATGGTGTCGCCGGACCGGGATACGAACGTGTCCATGACGTGGCCTTCAGCCCGGATGGGAAGCTCCTAGCCTACAGCGGCTGGGATGGAGAGAAGCACGTAGTGGTAGTGGAGGGTGTCGCCGGACAAGAATACGACCACATCTCGGGCCTGGTCTTCAGTCCGGACAGCAAGCGGGTGGCGTATGCGGCGAAGAAGAAGGGGAAGTGGGTCGTGGTCGTGGACGGCGTCGAGGGAGACGAGTATGACGCCTATGGAGAGGCAAGCATCGTCTTCAGTCCTGACGGCAAGCGGATGGCATACGTGGCGCAAGATGGCGAGAAGCTGGTAGTGGTCGTGGATGGTGTTGCCGGGCCGGAGTACAACCGTATCGGGGGTTTGGTCTCCCAGCCGGACGGGAAACGGGTGGCATACGTGGCAACAGAAGACGCGAAGATGTTCGTGGTCCTCGATTGCGGTATCGGGCCCAGGTACTGTGGTGTGGGTGGGGGCGAGTGCGTGTTCAGTTCCGACAGCAAGCGAGTGGCGTATGAGGCCTGGCAGGGGGAGACGCGGGTACTGGTAGTGGATGGTGTTGCCGGGCCGGCATACGATGACATCTTCGCCGGAGGCTGCGTCTTCAGTCCGGATGGGAAGCGCGTCGCGTATGGGGCTGGGACGATGGAGGAGCATGGCACCCAGTGGCGAGTAGTCGTTGATGGCGTGGCCGGGCCGGAGTACGACGCCATCATCCAAAATGGCCCGAGCTTCCATAAAGATGGCGTACTCGAGTACCTGGCGCATCGCGATAGAGTCCTCTACCGCGTGAAGCACCACCCGTTCCAGTGACAGCAGTACGCGCACGTTGAGTGGGCTATCACCGGCCAGGGGAGATCGCAACGGCTGGCCCGCACGGCCGTGAGCCTGCAAG